>JBGSBU010000037.1:0-11641 GCA_041730375.1 Solirubrobacteraceae bacterium | reverse complement strand
GAGTGCCAATGCATAATATATTTCATCTTTAAACTCAAAGTAAATACTATTATTTAAATATCTATTTAATTGTTTACTAAGCTTTATTTCTTCTAACGGTAATATAGTGTCTTTGGCAAAAATATAGTTAGTGTAAGCCTTTAACCTTATTTGATAATTTGGTTTAAATTTTCTTACTTTTTGATAATCAGCAAGCGATTCTTTTTTTAGGTTAAGAATATCCTCTACCTGAGCGGTTAAAAATAATAATCTAGCCTTTTTATTTTTATTTTTTTCTAAAAAAAACTCTCTTTTCAATAAACCCAGTACTTCGTTATATTTTTCTTGGTCTAGCTTTAGTTGAATATAATCTAGTAATGCTTTCTTTATAATGTCTTTATTGCCATTTTTTATTAAACTTAGTTGTATACTCTCTGCTTTTTTGTAATTACCAAGCTGCATATATGTTTTAGCAATCCATAGATCTATTTCATTTTTTTTGGTTATTTTTTTGGCTATTTCTTTTGCATATTCAAACGCCTCTATTGCTTCTATAGATTGACCCCTATAAAACCTTACAATTCCTATCATTTTATCTGCTCTATAAATAGATGAATTATATTCCTTGCCATCTATTAACATAGAGTGGTAGGCAATAGATTTATTTGCTTTGTATATTACTTTCTCTAATCCGGTAAGCGATTTTTCTTTTTCGTCTTCATCTAAAATCATAAACCCGGTAATGCCTCTTAACCCATCTTTTTTAACCGTGCTTTCATCTTTTATTTGTAGGGTATCGTTTTTTAAAATAATTGGTACTTTTTCAACCCTTATTGGTAAAGTAAAATCTTCTATAAACTTTTCTTCTAAGGAGTTTTTTACTTCTTTTAAGGCTTCGTTTCCATTAAAAAGTATGTTTAAATCGGTATTTATTTTATTATAGGTTCTGTTTTTAAACGAATTTCTTTTAGTAGAGCAGCTAATAATAACTAAAAAAAGGAATACCAGTAAGATGTTTTTTTTTAACACAATTCAATTTTAACTTTATAAAATTAGTTAAAAAGGCTTATCTTTAAAAATAAATTATTAGTTTGTCTCAATAAAAAATTATTTTGTGAATTTAATTTACATCAAACGTAAATTGACTGAAGCCTATGGTTCTATCAATAAAAATATTTTACTTTCTTTTGTAGATTATAAATCATACAATAATTATTTTCAAATCAGATTTAATTTATTACGTTTCTTACTCCTTTTTTTATTTGCCATTTTTTTATTTTTTTTACTTTGTTTTTACTATTTATTTATTTTTCCTAATTCTAGTGTAAAAACAAAAGAGTTAACTAATAATAATATAGCTTTTGCTAAAAAAGTAGATAGGCTAGAAAAAAACCTTGATTTATATGTTAATCAAGTAAATGAATTGCGTTCTATATTTAACTCGGTAACCAACAAACCGGTTTTAAGTGACGCTAAAACACAAATACAAAAAGGATTGATAGGTTTGTCGCCGCCTTTAAAAGGTTATTTTACAGAAAGATTTAATTTAAACCATCCTTTTCTAGACATGGTTTCTAAAAGAGAAGAGAAAATAAAAACCATTGCCCCGGGGTGTGTTATTTTTGCCGAAAAATCTATTAATTCTGGGAATACTATAATTATTCAACATGCAAATAATTTAGCTTCTATTTACAAACATTGCAATGATCTTTATGTAAAGCCAGGCGACTTATTAAAAAAATATCAACCCATTGCTAGTGTTGGCAATACTGGTAAATTATCATCAAACTATCACCTACATTTTGAGTTGTGGTATAATGGCAAGCCGGTTAATCCAGAAAAATATATTGTTTTTAAATGAATGCTTTTAGCTCCTTTATTGCTTCTTTATTTTCAACCTACCAACACCACAAAAATAGCTTGTGGATAAATAACCCGGTAAAGTCTCAAAATAAAATTTTTAACCATTTAATAATTGCTGCTAAAAATACCTCTTTTGGAAAAGATCACAATTTTAATTCAATAAAAACCTATACCCATTTTAAACAGAATGTTTTTATAAATAATTATGAAGACTTAGAGCCCTACATAAATAAAATTAAAAATGGCGAAAAAAACGTACTTTGGAAAGGCGTTCCTTTGTATTTCGCTAAAACTTCTGGCACAACTTCTGGTGCAAAATATATTCCAATTTCTAAAGAATCAATGCCCTATCATATTTCTATTGCAAGAGATATGTTGCTGAATTATATATATGAAACCAAAAATTCAACCTTTGCAACAAAAAAATTAATTTTCTTACAAGGAAGTCCCATTTTAGATAAAGTAGGCAACATACCCACCGGTAGGCTTTCTGGTATTGTAGCCCGTTTTGTTCCCTCTTACTTACAAAAAAACAGAAAACCCAGTTGGGAAACTAATTGTATCGAAGATTGGGAAGTAAAAATTAATGCTATCGTAAAAGAAACATTAAACGAAGACATGTCTTTAATTAGCGGAATTCCGCCATGGCTTCAAATGTATTTCGAGAAATTAATAGAACAGTCTAGGCAACCTGTAGGTTTGCTTTTTAAGAATTTAGATTTAATAATTACCGGAGGTGTTAATTATGAGCCTTATAAAAAAAAAATGAATGAGTTGCTTGGAAGAAACATAACTGTTTTACAAACCTATCCAGCCTCAGAAGGTTTTATTGCCTACCAAAACAAACTTGAAGAAGAAGGCTTGCTTCTTATGCTAAATCATGGTATTTTTTATGAATTTATACCCGTAGACGAAATTAATGCTACCAATCCCAGTCGCTTTTCTATTGGAGAAGTTGAATTACATAAAGAATATGCAATTATTTTAAATACCAATGCTGGTTTATGGGGCTATAACATTGGCGATACCGTTAAATTTATTTCTAAAAATCCTTATAGAATTTTAGTTACTGGCAGAACAAAACACTTTACCTCTGCTTTTGGCGAACATGTTATTGCCTTTGAGGTAGAAAAATCGCTACAAAACACCTTGTTAAAACACAATTGCACTATAATAGAATTTACGGTTGCTCCGCAAGTAAATCCAGAAAACGGCTTACCTTTTCACGAGTGGTTTATTGAATTTGATACTTTACCAAATAATTTAGTTGATTTTAAACTAACTTTAGACCAAGAGTTGAGGGCTTTAAATACTTATTATGATGACTTAATTGTGGGGAAAATTTTAAAACCCCTACAAATTACCCTAATAAATAAAAATGGTTTTAATTTATATATGAAATCTATTGGGAAACTTGGCGGGCAAAATAAAATACAAAGATTATCTAACGATAGGGTTCTTGCAGACCAATTGCTAAAACTAAATCTTACAAATAATGCTTAAAAAAATTGAAAACCATATAATAAATACCACTTCTAAAAATCCAATTATTTTAGATGTGTTTTATAAAGAAACCCATTCTCAAAAACCAATTATTGTTTATTCTCATGGTTTTAAGGGGTTTAAAGATTGGGGAGCTACCAATCTAATGGCTGAATATTTTGCAGACAACGGCTTTGTTTTTGTAAAATTTAATTTTTCTTATAATGGAGGAACAATGACTAACCCAATTGATTTTCCAGATCTAGAAAGATTTTCTCTAAACACCTACACCAAAGAACAAGACGATTTAAACGAAGTATTAAACTTTATAGAGACCAATACTTTAACACCACCAACAGAAAGAAATTTAAACGAAATATATTTGCTTGGTTTTAGCAGAGGCGGCGCCACCTCTATAATAAAAAGCATACACGATAAAAGAATAAAAAAAGTAGCAACACTAGGTAGTTTAATAGATTTAGCTTCTAAATTTCCTCAAGAACCAACCATCATAAACCATTGGAAAGAAAATAAAGTGGTTTTTATAGAAAATCAAAGAACCAACCAACAAATGCCTATTAATTTTGGTTTTTATGAAGATTTTATTCAAAATAAAGAAAAATTAGATATTTTAAAAATCGGATACAATCTTACCATTCCTCAACTAATTATTCACGGCACAAAAGACGAAACCATTCCTTTAAAAGAAGCTTTTTTAATGAAAGAAATAAACCCAAAGGCAGAACTATTTATTTTAGAAACCAACCATACTTTTGATACAGAAGAGCCTTGGAAAAAAACTACAATGCCCAAGGCTTTATTAGATGGTCTTTATAAAGTTTGTTTATTTTTTAAAAATTAATTACGTTGTCAATTTTTACAGCTTTATTAATGCTCTCAAGTTTATTTACTTTAAAATCTTGTACTTCAGATGATAGTGAGCCAGGATTAAGCGCTAGCAGCTCAGCTACCACAGAATCATCAAGTAGTGCTATTGTTAATGCACCTCAATTCGAATTTAATGGAAAATGATTTAAATTAGTAAGTTTTAATGGCAGAAAGATTCCACTTATTTTATCTTCTACATTAGTTTTTGGATTGGGAATAAATTCTGGTGAAGAGTTTAAACTTTTTATGACTTGTTCTACTCTAAACGGAAGCATAAGATTTCTTCCTGAAAGTAATACTTTTGAAAGTAGAGTTAAAAGCACCCTTCCAAAACCATGCCTAAAAATATTTAATTCTGTTAATAATAAATATAATACTATACCTAATAAAGGTGCTTCTACAATATTATCTATAGAAAGCATAAAAACCAACATAACAACTAGTAGTAGTAGTAAAGCAGATTTTATTTTTATTAAATAATAAGAATAATTAAGTTTTTAAAAAAAAAGCGTTTAGAAAGCTTCTAAACGCTTTTTTTTATTAAATTTAGTTTAATATTATTAATTTGAATACTTTATATCCTATATTCCTAAAGACCGAACACATTCACTTCTTACTTATAGGCGGCGGCTATGTGGCTACAGAAAAAATTCATTTTTTATTAAAATCAAGTCCAGAATGTTGTATTACCGTTGTTGCCAATATATTCTCTGACGATTTTATGAATGAAATAAAAGATAAGAAAGCAACCATAACGCTTATTAATAGAAAGTTTTTAGAAATAGATTTCCTTAACAAAGATTTGGTTATTTGTGCAATAGACGACAAAGAAAAAAGTGCCGAAATTTATGCCTTAGCAAAACAAAGGCACTTATTAATTAATGTAGCCGATAAACCCACCTTGTGCGATTTTTATTTGGGCGGAATAGTTACAAAAGGAAACCTTAAAATAGCTATTTCTACCAATGGAAAATCTCCCACCTTAGCAAAAAGAATGAGAGAGTTTTTTGAAGATGTTTTCCCCGATGATATAGATGAATTACTTATCAACCTAGAATATTATAGAAGTAAACTAAAGTTTAATCTTCAGAACAAAATTAGGCATTTAAATAATATTACAGAAAATTTTAAGAAAAAAGGATTTTAAAATTTAATTTCTTTATTGTTTATTTTAGCCTCTATTTCTGGTGTTAACAAATGGTAATTAGATTCGTTTGGTAAAAGCACATAAACCTTATCAACCCCCACTTTATCTAAATAAAATGCAGCATCTTTTAAAGTAGATTTTGCATATTTAAGTGTCATTGTTGTGTTAACTGTTTCTAGATTTGTAATTCTAAAAAATAAAGGAACAGCAAATTTTGGACAATTACCGTTTAAATAATTTAATATATTACTAAAATCATTATTTTCATTATCCTCTAAAGTAATATTTGCCATTCCAGCTCTTCCGTTGCATCCAGGAATTTCTACTCCATAAACAATTGCTTCTTTAATTTGTTTATGATCCATCATAATGTTTTCTATTTCTGAGGTAGAAACGTTTTCGCCTTTCCATCTATAGGTATCTCCAGTTCTATCAACAAACTGCACGTGTTTAAATCCTTGATTTCTTACTAAATCTCCCGTATTAAAATATGCATCTTCTTGCTTAAATACATTTTTTAAAATCGCTTTTTCAGAGCTCTCCTTGCTTGTATATCCATCGAAAGGAGATTTTAAAGAAATTTCGCCAATTAACAAACCAACTTCCCCAATATTTACTTCCTCCATAAAGCCATTTTTACCAAGAATAGGTTTTTCTAGTTCCCTGTCATATTTTATAATACTAAACGGAACTCCACCAAAACCAACCGTATAATCTAGATTAAATATATTTGAAAAAGCAACATTTCCTTCAGATGAAGCATAAAACTCTGCAATTTGTTCTATTTTATATCTTTTTTTAAACTTCCCCCAAATTCCCATTCTCATTCCATTTCCAATAACTTTCTTTAAGGTATTGTTCTTTTCCTCTTCGCATTCGGGTTGCATTAAAATATAGTTACATAGTTCGCCTACATAACAAAGTGATGTGGCTTTGTAATGTTTAATTCTTTTCCAAAAGTTAGAGGCAGAAAAACTTCTATCCAACGCCAATGTTGCGTAACCCGCCAAAACAGATCCCCAACCAACAGAAAGACCTGTTGCATGAAACATGGGAAGCGGAATATACATTATGTCGTTTTTCTTTAATCTTGAGGTAATTAAACCAAATAAGCCATACGCCCTTTGTTCTCTTCTGTTGTTGTAAATGGTAGCTTTTGGAAGCCCTGTAGTGCCAGAAGTGAATATAAAAAACAATGGGGTATCTCCTTTTATGGTAGGTATTAAGTGCGATAAACTTGTGTCTTTGTTTTTTTCTATCTCTGGGAAAAAGTTATTGTATTTTTTAACTATTTGTTCGTTTAGATTTTCGTTATCTGGCAAATAATAAATATCTTTGTCTTGTATTTCTATTTCATTTCTTATTTCGTTAAATGGAGTTGCTAATTCTTCGCCAAAAAAAATGAGTTTTGGTTTTAATAAATTAAAACTATGAATTAAAACTTTTCCTTTTTGCGAAGTATTTATTAACGCCATACCCACCCCAATTTTAGCTGCACCTAATACCAAGGCAATAAACTCTGGTCTATTTTCTAAAAAAATTGATATAGTGTCTCCTTTCTGTAATCCTTTGTTTATGAATGTATTGGCTATTTTATTACTCCATAAATCTAGCTCTTCGTAGGTAAAAGATTGGTTGTTATAGAGCAATGCATTGCCTTTTGGATTATTTCTAACCGCCTCTTCAAACATTTTAGCTAACCCGCAAACAGAATCTTTTGCTAGGAATTTTGCGTAATAAAATCCTCTTATGATTTTAGGTAAATCTGGAATTAATTTAATTGCACTAGTTGCTATTTCAAAAAAAGATATTTTTTTTTCTTTGTAATCTAACATTGTTCTTTTTGATTAATTAATTAATTATGATTGATGAGATGAGTTCTTTTATTTCTTTTGATATTATTTTTGACTTTGTAACAGCTATTCCATGCGAACCATTCTTAAATATTTTAAATTTTGCATTATTTAAATGTGGCTTCATGCTCTCCGTTGTTTTATAATGGATAATGTTGTCTTTATTGCCCCAATATACTAAAACCGGATTTTTAATTTTTTCTAAACAACTTGTTAAGTCCTCATAACTATTTCCTATTTGGTCTACACTTTTAGCTTTATGGTATTTATTTACTTTATTTAATAATGTTACTAAATTTTCTTGAGAATAGCTATTTTTATATATACTTATTAAATCTTTTATTGAAGTAAATCTCTCATTGTTTTCAATTAAGTTCACAACACTTTTTGTGTCATATAAAATATCTAACCCCACTTTGTTAGTAGCCTCTCTACCTTTTTGAAATTCATCTTTTAGGTGTTTTTTTACAAAAGGAGGAATTAAAAAATATGGTAAATTTGTAACATTTTTTATAAGTGTTTTGGTTTTTTCTTTGCTATATGGATTATCTATAACAAATGCAAGTTTACCTGTTTCTATAAAATACTCAAAAATGCCAGGTAATTCTTGGGTATAAAGAGGCATTCCAAGCGGCGCAATTAAAGTGTTACTTTTAATTCTTTCGTTTGTTGCATTAACGGCAATTGAAATAGCCCCACCCATTGAGGTACCTACCAAATGAACATCTTTTAATTTTAAATGTTTTATTAATTCATTCATTCGCTTAGCCTGTTCTGTGATTTTGTAATTAGCTTTTGGATCCTTACTACTTTTTCCAAATCCAGGAACATCTACAATAATAAGCCTATAATTTCCGTCATCAATTTTTTTTGCTAATGAAAACATTCCTAATCTTGATGATAAATAACCGTGTATAAAAAAAATAACTGGTTTGTTTGCTACGTTATTATCAGAGTAACTAATAACAGCTCCGTCGCTTGTAATAAAGGAATTATCTTGAAGTTTAAGTGTTTGTTTTGACTTTTTTTCTAGGTTTTGTACAATTTTTTTATTGCAAGAACTTAGGATTAGTAAAAAAAAAAATAAGAGTGTTTGAAAAGATGGACTAAAAACCCAAATTTGGCGTCTTTTTTTCATTTTGATAATAGATTTAATTCCTTCTAAATAAAATATTTTGTTTAACCATATTGTTTGAAAATGTTTTTTCTATTTTTTACTCTCCGTTTAAAATAAAATTTTTTTATACCTCTCTTTGGTTTTTAAAGAAAATTTATGATCCGCAAATATAAAACCCTTTTTTGTATTTTACACACATTAAAATATACTATTTTAACCTAATTAAGACTTTTTTTAATTATTAACTATTTTAAAAACTTAATAAGCTATTGCAAATAAAACCCTTTGATTAGAGGGTTTACCAGAATAAATACACGTACCATTTTCTTTTTTGTTGTCTAAAGGAATGCACCTAATTGTTGCTTTGGTTTCTAGTTTAATTTTTTCTTCGGTTTCTGGCGTTCCATCCCAATGAGCAAGAATAAAACCTTTTTTTGTATCAAGTATCTCTTTAAATTCTTCATAGGTATCAACAACAAAAGTATTATTTGTTTTGTGCTGTAAGGCTCTTTGGTAAAGGCTTGTTTGAATTTCTTCTAATAAACTTGGAATAAACTCTAATAAATTATTTTGAGAAACAACTTCTTTCTGCAATGTATCTCTTCTAAAAACCTCTGCTGTTAGGTTCTCTAAATCTCTTGCCCCAATAGCAATTCTAACTGGCACGCCTTTTAATTCGTATTCATTAAACTTCCAACCTGGTTTGTAGGTATCTCTGGCATCGTATTTTACTGCTATACCTTTGCTAATTAATTCTTTTGTTAGTTTGTTTACCACTTCAGAAATTTTTTCTAATTGCTCTTCTCCTTTAAATATGGGTATAATAATCACTTGTATGGGTGCAAGTTTTGGTGGTAAAACAAGTCCAAAATCATCTGAATGCGTCATTATTAATCCACCCATTAACCTAGTGGAAACACCCCAAGAAGTAGCCCACACAAATTCTTGTTTTCCTTCCTTTGTGGTGTATTTAACCTCAAAAGCTTTTGCGAAATTTTGACCTAAAAAATGCGAGGTTCCAGCCTGAAGCGCTTTTCCATCTTGCATCAATGCCTCTATACAATAGGTTTCTTCTGCACCTGCGAATCTTTCATTTGCCGTCTTAATTCCTTTAATAACAGGCATACACATAAATTCTTCTGCAAATTCGGTGTATATATTTAACATCTGTTCGGCCTCTTGTATGGCTTCGTTTTTAGTAGCATGGGCCGTGTGTCCTTCTTGCCATAAAAATTCTGTGGTTCTTAAAAAAAGTCTGGTTCTTAATTCCCATCTAACTACATTGGCCCACTGGTTAATTAAAATGGGTAAATCTCTATAAGATTGAATCCATTTTTTGTAAGTTTCCCAAATAATTGTTTCAGAGGTGGGTCTAACAATTAGTTCTTCTTCTAGTTTTGCCTCTGGATCAACGATTACACCAGAGCCGTCTTCTGCATTTTTTAACCTATAATGAGTAACCACGGCACATTCTTTGGCAAATCCATCTACGTGCTTTGCTTCTTTTGATAAATATGATTTTGGAATAAACAAAGGAAAGTAGGCGTTTTGATGTCCGGTTTCTTTAAATCTTTTATCTAATTGTGCTTGTATTTTTTCCCAAATAGCATAACCATAGGGTTTTATAACCATACAACCCCTAACGCCAGAACTTTCTGCCAAGTCTGCTTCAACCACCAATTCATTGTACCATTTAGAGTAATCTTCGGCTTTTTTTGTGAGTTTAGACATGTGTTAACTGTTTTTTTATCAAATTATTCTAAAAATAAAAATATTTTAAGCTTAAACCATTTATTAGTTATTAAATCAAATTGTAATAACTTTGACTTGGTAAAGTTAAATTAGAAATTTGGTTTAATTTTCTTAATTTTAAAATTAATTTATGAAAACTTCTGTTTTAAAACACGCACTTGTTTTAATTGTTATTTTATTTTCTTCTTGTTATTCGTCAAAAAACACCACTCAAACCTATGAGGATGGAATATATGCTAATGCCAACGATAGAGAGATAATTAGGATTGCAAAAGAAAATGCTTATGATGAAATAAGGAGAGAAATTGAACCAGAAGCATCGCCTGAGATTAGAATAGAAAAAAGCCACCAAAAAGAAAGAGAATTATTTGGAAATGAATCTGATAATTCTATTTCATCAAACGATTCTTTTGAAAACAACTCAAATAGGCTAGATAATAACCACAATGTAGTAAACAATTATTATTTAAATCAAGACCCCTTCTTTAATAACCAAAACCAATTCAACCTTAACTGGGGTTGGAATGTCGGCTGGGGAGGCGGCTGGAATAACTGGGGTTGGAATAATGGCTGGGGCAACGGTTGGAATAATGGCTGGGGAAGAGGCAACGTGAGAAATTATAACTATGGTAGGAATTCTGGCGATAGAGGTTATGGTGTAAATAGCTACAACCGTAATGGAACTAACAATAACAGAGGAATTAATTCTAACAATAGAGTGCAAGGAGGTTTTAATAATGACCAAAGAAGCCAATCAACCAGAAGACAAAATGGTGTTCCTGTTGAGGGTAATAACCAAAATAGAAGTAATGGTAATTTGCAACAAAACACCCCTAATAACAACAGAGAAAGCTCTGGCAGAAATCAAGGTAGTAGCGAACAGTATAGAAGAACACCTAATAATCAATATAGGCAACATAACAACTATGGTGGATCTAACAACAATCAAAATTATAATAGCGGTGGGAGACAAAATGGTGGCGGAAGTTATGGCGGAGGGAGACAAAGTGGCGGAAGTTATGGCGGAGGAAGGTATGGCGGAGGACAAAGAAGATAATTATCTAAATAAATTTATTTTTTAATGAAAAATTCTATTTCACTTTTAATTTCATTTTTTTTTATAACAGCTACCTGTTTTAGTCAATCTAATTTATTTTCTCCCAATTATGTAGAGGGTGCCATTAAACAAGAAAACCAAATTGGTGGTACTGCTAGGTATAAAGCTTTAAGTGGCGCAATGAGTTCTTTGGGTGGAGAATTATCTGCCATTGGCGATAATCCGGCAGGTATTGCTGTTTTTAATCATTTTGAAGGGTCTATTTCCCTGGGGCTTAATACAAACAACGCTACTGTACCCAATATAAGTGGCAGAAACGCATCGAAAGAAACTACTGTTGGTTTTGTTTTTAATCAAATTGGAGGTGTGTTGGTTTTTAATACCCCTGATGGTTCTGCTTGGAAAAGTTTTTCATTGGCTGTAAATAGCCAAAACATAGGTAATCTAGACGAAACTATTTCTGTAAATAGAGATACTGGCGTTAATTTAATTCAACCCGCATT
>JBGSBU010000036.1:0-11919 GCA_041730375.1 Solirubrobacteraceae bacterium | reverse complement strand
CCCAGCCTAATCAATTGATATTACTATCTCCTTGGATCGATTTAACACACTCTAATCTAGAAATGAAAGCAATTGAAAAGCAGGATAAAATGCTAAAAATTAATTTGCTTGATGAAGCTGCAGCTAAGTATAAAGGAAGTTTATCTTTAACTGATTATAGAGTAAGTCCTTTATACGGAGATTTACAAAACCTTCCACCTACCTCTATATTTATTGGAACGCATGATATTTTATTTCCAGACTCCAAGAAATTAAGAGATAAGCTAGTTACTAATAAAGTTAAAACCTATTATTTTGAATATCAAAAATCTTTTCATGTTTGGATGGCATTAACTTTTTCCAGAGAAGCTAAGCACGCCAATAAACAAATTGTTAAGCTATTATTAGATTAAATTGAGGACGTTATTTTTGAATCTTTAAAATACCAGTTATTTTTTACTTTAAGTACTTGCTCTATAACGTCTCTAACACAACCCATTCCGCCAGAAATTGGTGAAATATAGTCTACTATTTCTCTTATCTCTTGAATGGCATCGCTTGGGCATGTGCCTAATCCTACATTTTTTAAAACTTCTAAATCAGGCATATCATCTCCCATGTATAAAACCTCTTCTTTTTTTAAATCATAGGTTAAAAGAATTTCTTCATAAACATCCTGTTTGTTACTAATGCCTAGGTATATATACTGCACACCTAGTAAATTAAGTCTTTCCTTTACTTGTTTATCTTTACCGCCGGTAATTACAAAGATTTTATACCCCTGATCTATGGCTAGTTTTAAAGCATAACCATCTCTAACATTCATTGTTCTGGTTAAACTTCCATCTGGCATTAAAATAACATTACTATTAGTTAAAACGCCATCTACATCTAAAATAAATGTAGTAATGTTTTTAAGCTTTTGTTTGTAATTAATCATTTAAAATAAGATTAAAATTGTTGTTATTAAATAAACAAAAGTTTTATAAGTAATTTAATACATTACTTATAAAACCTTTTAAATTAAGTGAAAAAGAGGATTTATTTAAAATTAAAATACCCAACCACATGCGGTTTTTTTTTCTCGGAATTTACCAATTCAAATGCAATTTCGTTATCAGCTTTTTTTTGAGTTATAAATTTTGATTTAGATGGCAAAAAAATTGGTTGTTTATATTCTGTATAAAATTCAAAAGAATTTAATAAAGGAGTTTCTTTTTCTAATTGAGCTAAAATTCTACTAGAAGAAAACATACCGTGGGCAATTTGTTTTTTAAAACCAAATAACTTTGCAGTTAAAGCAAATAAATGAATTGGATTGATGTCTCCGCTTACTTTAGAAAAACTTCTACCACTATTTGCGTAATAAGAAAATTCTCTTTCGTTTCCTTCAATTGCTTTAAATTCTTTTTTTGCAGAAGAATTATTCTCAGATTTTTTTAAAATTTTAAGTTGCTTTGCATAGTTCTCGCTTATAATAATATTGTTTTCATCATAAACTTTAGACACAACCGTGTATACAAAACCTCTACTGTGTTCTTTAGGTTCTTCTAAATAGCATTCAACTTTTTTTATTTCGTTTAAAGTAAATGGTCTTAATTGAATTGCTTTGTTAGAAATATTAACCATTCCCATAGCTGGAAAAGGAAAATCTTCATGAAAAATTAACTCCATTTGAAGTTTAAATCCAATTAAATGAATATAAATGGAAGGGAGGATTTTAGAATCAGATTTAAATCCAGCTAATTTTGCAAAATAATCTACTTTTTTTTGATCGAAATCAAAGCTGCTACTTCTAACTACTATCTTTGGATATGATTTTAAATCTCCCGATCTTTTTGTGGTTAACCCTTTAATAAAGGTTAAAGCAGTATTATTAGAATTATCTATTTCTATAATTTTCATTTTTAATATTTAGATTTATAATTAAGCTCCAATAAAGCTTAGACCACAAACTCTAACAATTTGCCCATTAATTCCTTGTGAAGAAGGATTTGCCAACCAAGCAATAGTTTCTGCAACATCTTCTGGTTGCCCACCTTGAGTTAAAGCACTTAACCTTCTACCCGCTTCTCTTGTTGCAAAAGGAATTGCTGCCGTCATTTTGGTTTCAATAAATCCTGGTGCAACTGCGTTTATGGTAATACCTTTTTCTTTATAAATGGGTGCGTAACCCTCCACTAAACCAATAACACCTGCTTTAGACATTGCATAATTAGTTTGACCTAGGTTTCCTGCTATTCCACTAATAGAAGATATGGTTACTATTTTACCTCCTGACTTAATTATATTGTTACTTATTAAATCCGCGTTGATTCTTTCTTGGCTTGTTAAATTTATATTTATAACCATATTCCACAACTCAGGTTTCATGTTAGCTAGTTTTTTATCTCTAGTTACTCCTGCATTGTGAACTAAAATATCTAATGAAGATGAACTATATTTTTCGGCAATCTTTTTTGCCGCATCTGGGCTTGTAATATCTAATGATAGATAATCTCCACCTATTAAGCTAGCTACTTCTTTTAAGTCGCTTTCTGCTTGTGGTACGTCAACCACTAGTACATTGGCTCCATCTCTACTCATTACCTCTGCAATCGCTCTTCCAATTCCTCTTGCAGCTCCAGTAACAAGTACATTTTTTCCTTTTAAAGGCTCATCCCAAGTTGAAGTTTCGTTAACTCCGGCAGTTATTTCAACAAACTGACCTGAAACAAAAGCGCTTCTGTTTGATGCAAAAAAACGTAATGAAGATTTTATGTTTTCTCCTGCAGTATTTTCGGCATAAATAATATTAGCACAAACACCATTTGCAATTTCCTTTCCAATTGCTTTGGTAAAACCAAGTAATGCTCTTTGAGCAATTTTTTGATTCACTTCAGAAAGTAACTCTGGCGTTAATCCTAGAATAACTATTTTTCCAGAATTTGAAAAATATCTTGCAATTGGATTAAAAAAATTATACACCTGTATAAGTTCTTCGCTATTTTTTATACCTGATGCATCGTAAATAGCCGCCTTAATTTTTCCTGATTCTGAATTCCAAAGTTGTGCATTAAAAGTACTTTTGTTCTCTAACGCATATTTTTTTGAAATACCAGAAAATACGTCGTTAATTTCTTTGCTAAATAAAGCATTGTTAGATGAACCCAAAATGATTGAACCATCAACTATTGGTTGACCTTTTTTATACCTTTCTAAAACTACGGGTTCTGGTAATCCAACTTTACCTGCAATGAATTTACCTAATGGAGAATTCACAAAATTTAAATATTTATCTTCCAATTTTATTTTATTTTAAATGTTTTAATAATAATTAGTGCAAAATTACAAAAAAATATTAAATCTTATTTGGTAAATTAATATTATTTATGTAGTATTAAAAGTAAAAATGAAAAATATTTGGTTTCTAATTTTACTCTTATCTATCAATAAATTTTTATGCACAAAATACTTTTAGCTTAAGTAGTAAAGAAATTGGCGGACAATTAACAAAAACGCAAGAATTTAACGGATTTGGCTGTAATGGCGAAAATAAATCTCCTGCTTTGGCTTGGAAGAATGCGCCAAAAGAAACTAAGAGTTTTGCTGTTACTATGTACGATCCAGATGCCCCAACAAGTAGTGGTTTTTGGCATTGGGTGGTTTTTAATATTCCGATTCAAATAAATGAATTACCTTCTAATTCAGGAAATTTATCTTTAAATTTACTTCCTAAAGAAGTTGTACAAAGCTTAACAGACTACGGAGCTAAAGGTTTTGGAGGAGCCTGCCCACCAATTGGCCACGGAATTCACCAATACATAATTACCGTTTATGCACTAAAAGTAGATAAGCTACCATTAACAGAGGCTACCAATCCGGCAATTGTTGGCTTTAATTTATGGGCAAATACCATAGAAAAAGCAAGTATTGTTGCTTATTATAAAAGATAAATTTATTTAGATTTTAATGGCGCGGTTTGTTTTATTACAAAAATCTAATTTAGATAAAGTTATATTTGCAATTCATATAATTATTGAATTTAATATTGCATAATGATTTATAATCCGGCTGAAATAGAAAAAAAATGGCAAGAATTTTGGTTTCAAAACAAAACTTTTAATACACAAGATTCTAACCCTAAAGAAAAATTTTATATTTTAGATATGTTCCCCTACCCTTCTGGGGCTGGTCTTCATGTAGGGCATCCGTTGGGTTATATTGCTTCCGATATTTATGCAAGATTTAAAAGACACCAAGGTTTTAATGTGCTGCACCCAATGGGTTTCGATTCCTTTGGTTTACCCGCAGAGCAATACGCCATACAAAATGGGCAGCACCCAAATTTAACCACTAAGGTAAATATTGAGGGCGGATTAGATAAACAAGGAAATAGTATAGCGGGCTACAAAAAACAATTAAATAAAATTGGATTGGCTTATGATTGGGAAAGGGAAATTAGAACCTCGAATCCTAATTATTATAAATGGACTCAGTGGATTTTTATTCAATTATTTAACCATTATTACAATTATTCTTTAAACAAAGCCGATAATATTTCTAACCTAATTATGGAGTTTGAAGCAAATGGAAACACCATTATAAAGGCTAATTGCAATGAAAATACCCCGCTTTTTAATGCCCAAGAATGGAATGAATTTACTACCAAATTAAAAGAAGAAATTTTATTAAAATACCGTTTAACTTTTTTGGCAGAAGCAGAGGTTAATTGGTGTGCTGCATTAGGTACTGTTTTGGCAAACGACGAGGTAATTAATGGATTATCTGAAAGAGGCGGTCACCAAGTAGAAAAAAAGAAGATGACGCAATGGATGATGCGTATAACCGCCTATTCTGAAAGATTATTAACTGGATTAGATGCTTTAGCATGGAGTGATTCTATAAAAGAAAGCCAAAAAAATTGGATTGGAAAAAGCAAAGGGGCTTCAGTTTTTTTTAATTTACTCCATCACAAAGAAAAAATAGAGGTTTTTACCACTAGGCCCGATACTTTATTTGGTGTTACCTTTCTTACCCTATCGCCAGAGCACCCTTTAGTAGGGAAAATAACAACAGAAAGCCAAGCCGCAACGGTTGAAGCGTACCTTAAAAAAACCTCTTTAAGAACAGAAAGAGAAAGGTTAACAGAGGTAAATGCTATTTCTGGCGTTAACACAGGGGCATTTGTAGAACATCCCTTTACCAAAGAACAAATACCCGTTTGGGTAAGCGATTACGTCTTGGCTAGTTACGGAACAGGTGCTGTCATGGCCGTTCCGGCAGGAGATGAGAGGGATTTTAAATTTGCCAATTTTTTTACACTGCCTATTAAAAATATATTTAACCAATCTATTGAGAATGGAGCTTTCACAAAAAAAGACAATACTTTTTGTTACAAAAACTCAACCTTTTTAAACGGATTAAACTATACCAAAGCAACCGAAGTTATTATTGAAAAGCTAGAAGAGCAATCTATTGGCAAGGGTAAAATAAATTACCGCTTAAGAGATGCCGTTTTTAGCAGACAAAGATATTGGGGAGAACCTGTGCCTATTTATTTTAAAGAAGGCATCCCAGTTACTCTACCAGAAGATTCACTGCCTTTACAATTACCAGAAATTAACGAATATTTACCCACAGAAAGCGGCGAACCGCCTTTGGGTAGGGCTAAAAAATGGGCTTGGGATTCAATAAATAAAAAAGTGGTTTCGAATGAGTTAATAGACCAAAAAAATATTTTCCCTTTAGAATTAAACACCATGCCTGGCTGGGCTGGAAGCTCTTGTTATTGGATGCGTTATATGGATGCAAACAATAACAAGTTTTTTGCTTCTAAAGAAGCTTTAGATTATTGGCAAAATGTTGATTTATACTTTGGTGGAAGCGAACATGCAACCGGACATTTACTCTATAGCCGGTTTTGGAATAAATTTTTAAAAGACATTGGATTGGCTCCGACAGAAGAACCTTTTAAAAAGCTTATTAACCAAGGCATGATTCTGGGGATGAGTGCTTTTGCTTATAGATTTTCTTGGTTAACTCTTTCCTCCCCTGAAGAAGGGTTTGATATTTTAAGCCCTAAAATGCCTAGTTTTTTCATTACAAAATCTAGAAAAGACAAAATATTAGCGGGAGACTCAAATGAATTAGAAATCATTAAAAATTTTTATATTAAGGTTATAAAAGAGATTTTTTCTCTTACATACTTTGCTGCAGTAGGCAAGATCAGATTTACCCCTACTAATATTGATGTTTCATTTGTAAATGGCTCTGATGAACTTAATATTAACGCTTTTAAAAATTGGAGAGAATACTACAATAACGCCATTTTTGTCGGAGAGAATAGCAAAGCCATCACTCTTGGGGAGGATTTAGGAGAGGTTTTTAAGGTGGTTAGAGAAGTAGAAAAAATGTCTAAATCTAAATACAATGTGGTAAGCCCAGATGCAATTTGTGAAGAGTTTGGGGCAGATACATTAAGGTTATACGAAATGTTTTTGGGCCCTGTAGAGCAATCAAAACCATGGAACACACAAGGTTTAAGCGGTGTTTCTGGGTTTTTAAAAAAGTTTTGGAGGTTGTTTCATAACGAAGCAGCGTTTTATGTTTCTAACGATTCTGCAAATAAAACAGAACTAAAGATTTTACACGAAACCATAAAAAAAGTAACAGAAAGCATAACTACTTTTTCTTTTAACACTGCAGTTAGTGCCTTTATGATTGCTACAAACGAATTATCTAGATTAAAAAGCAACAAAAAAGAAATTTTAGAGCCACTGCTTGTTCTTTTGTCTCCGTACGCTCCGCATATATCAGAAGAGTTGTGGCAAAAATTAGGTAAAACAAACTCTATTTCTAGTGCAAACTGGCCAAACTTTGATGCTAAATATCTGGAAGAAGACAACAAAGAATACCCTGTGTCTTTTAATGGTAAAACAAGATTTAGTGTAGAGTTACCAATTACTATGAATAAAGAGGACATAGAAAAACTAATTTTAGAAGACCAAAGAACCATAAAACAACTAGAAGGCAAAGTCCCTAAAAAAATAATTGTAGTTTTAGGTAAAATAATAAATATTGTTAACTGAATGGTTTAGAATAACTTTAGCGTAATAATTTTTCTACTTTTGTTTTAAATTAAATAAAAATTACTTGTGTTAAATTCAAATTTTTTTCTTTTAGTGCTTATCATAACAACTTGTATTGCATCTTACAGTGCGTTAAATAATCAACAATTTTTTGATAGATATAAATTCTCTATTGGCTCTATTTTAAAACTAAAACAGTACGATAGATTGCTTTCCTCTTCTTTTCTACATGCTGATATTACACATCTTTTCTTTAATATGTACACTTTGTACATTTTTGCACCCATAGTAATTTCGCATTTTAATGTATCTATTTTTTTATTAATTTACTTTTTGTCTGTGCTTGGAGGTAACTTATTAACTTTATATTTTCATAAAAAAGAAACCTATTACAGTGCAATTGGTGCGTCTGGGGGAGTAGTTGGGGTGGTCTTTGCCGCCATAGCAATTTACCCAACTATAGAATTACTTGTTTTTTTTGTTATTCCATTAAGTGGGTGGTTATTTGGTATCTTATATCTTTTCTTTTCTATCTATGGAATGAGAACCCAAATGGGAAACATTGGCCATGGAGCTCATTTTGGAGGAGCAGCTATAGGGTTATTAACTGCTATTCTACTAAACATAGAGTTATTTTACCAAAACCAGCTGTACATTACTATATTGTTTGTTCCTATAGTGTATTTAGCTTTTAAAATGTTTCAAGAAAAATAAAATAGTCATGCAAAATAAAACTGTAATAATTACTGGTGCATCTGAAGGAATTGGGGCTGCCACAGCAGAACGTTTTTATGAAAAAGGGGCAAATATTGTACTAATAGCTAGAAGGGAAAAAGAACTAATGAATTTTTCGAATACGTTTAAAGACCAATCTAGGGTGCGTTACTACGCAATGGATGTATTAAATTACGAAAAGTTTAAATTAGTTTTAGAAGAAACCAAAACTAATTTTGGCAAAATAGATGTACTAATTAACAATGCAGGTGCAAACTATAGGGGGCCTTTGTTAAATGTATCTCCACAAGAAATAGAAGCTGTTATTGCAGTTAACTTAACTGCACCAATTATACTAATTCGTTTAATTCTACCTTATTTAGAAGAACAAAATAGCGGAACCATTATAAATATAGCCTCGTTGGCCGGTAGAACGCCTGTAGATAATGCGGCAATTTATTCGGCTAGCAAGTTTGGAATTAGAACCTTTACCCAATCTATGGTTTATGAGTATGCAAATAGTAATAAAAACATAAAGTTTGGATTGGTTTCTCCGGGTCCAATCTACACAAATTTTGTTCTACAAAACATTGATGTGGTTGCCGATTTAGTTTTTTCTCAAAAATTTTCAACCGCTTATGAAGTCGCAGATATGATTATTTCTTGCTCTGAAGATAAAGTATTTGAATATGTTTCTGGCGGTTTTTTTACCAGAACTTTAACCAATATTGGTTATTTATTCCCTTCCATTAAAAGAATCTTAACCCCTTTAATGGTTGCTAAAGGTAAAAGAAATAGAGAATACATAAGAAAAAATATGCATAAATTACCAATCAGGTAATTTGATTTTTATATTTAATTAAACCAAATTAAAAAAATAACAATCATCACCCACTTTTAGTAATAACAAACCCGTTGCATGTATCGCTTTAAAAAAAACTTGTTAAATGCTTTGTTAGTTGTGTTATTTCGGTTCTTATAGTTTAATCTTGGTTTATTTATTTAAAACACAAAAAAACAACCCAATAAAAGGCTGTTAATTTACCTTGCAAAGGTATTTAGATTGTAAATAACTTCTAATATCGTTAAAGTTTAATAACCAATATCATTGTTTTAATAAACATTACTTATTAAATTTGTTTAAACAAAAAGTTATGGAAATACTTTTATTAATGATTGTGTGTAGTGTATCACTAGCCTTTTTGTTTTTAGGTTTGTTTCTTTATAGCCTTAAAGATGGTCAGTTCGACGAAGGGGAATCACCTGCTGTGCGTATTTTATTTGAAAACAAGAAAAAAGAACAATAAATGGAAACTCAAAAATTTTATTACGACAACAAAATCGTAAGAGCTTTTATAATTGCCGCAATAGCTTGGGGTACATTAGGTATGATGATGGGATTAATTGTGGCTACACTTTTATTTTATCCAGAATTACCCGAAAAATTATTTGGAAAAGATGGTATGGTGTCTTTACAAGGGCTAACGGGTTATGGAAGAATAAGAATGATACACACAAACCTTGTTATTTTTGGTTTAGTTGCAAATACTGCTTTTTTTGGTATTTATTATTCCATGCAAAGAGTACTAAAAGCAAGGTTATGGAGCGATAAATTAAGTTGGATTCATTTTTGGGGATGGCAATTTATTCTTTTATTAACTGGTATTACCTATGCTATGGGAATAAACACATCAAAAGAATATGCCGAGCATGAATGGCCAGTAGATATTCTTATTGCTTTAATCTGGGTGGTTTTTGGTATAAATATGTTTGCAACAATTGCAGCTAGAAGAATAAACCACATGTATGTGGCGGTATGGTTCTACATTGCTACTTTTTTAGGCGTTGGTATGCTACATATTTTTAATAGTTTGGCTATTCCTATTTCTTTAACAAAAAGTTATTCTGTTTATGCTGGCGTACAAGATGCAATGGTACAATGGTGGTATGGGCATAATGCAGTTGCATTCTTACTAACAACCCCAATTTTAGGGTTAATGTATTACTTTATACCAAAAATTTCTAACAGACCCATTTTTTCATACAAGTTGTCAATTATTCACTTTTGGTCTTTAATATTTGTATATATTTGGGCGGGTCCTCACCATTTGTTGTATACTTCACTTCCTGGATGGGCACAAGCATTGGGCACCAGTTTTTCTATTATGCTAATTGCACCAAGTTGGGGTGGAATGCTAAACGGTTTGTTAACTTTAAGAGGAGCGTGGGATAAAGTAAGAGAAGAACCAGTTTTAAAATTTTTAGTAGTTGCATTAACCACTTATGGAATGGCAACTTTTGATGGCCCTATGTTGGCTACAAAATCATTGAACCAAATTGGTCACTTCACAGATTGGGTAATTGCACACGTGCATGTGGGGGCGTTAGGTTGGAATGGTTTTATGGCATTTGGTATTATTTATTATTTGGTTCCAAAAATATATCAAACTAAATTATACTCAAAATCTTTAGCAGAAGCCCATTTCTATATAGCAACCTTCGGAATTTTATTGTATGTAATTCCCATGTATTTTGCTGGTTTCACACAAGCTCAATTATGGAAACAATGGAATATGAACGATGGTTCTTTATATTATTCTAACTTTCTACAAACCGTAACAGAAATAATTCCGTTCTATATTTTTAGAGCAATTGGTGGATCATTATATCTTATAGGTGCTTTTTTAATGATTATTAATGTGGTTGCAACCATGAGACAAGGAAGCTTTCTTGCGAATGAATATGCTGAGGCACCACCAAGAAAATATTATGGAAAAAGAGGAAAAAACGAATCATACCACACTTGGTTAGAGAGAAAGCCAGTACAATTAAGTATATTCTCTTTTATTGTAATTGCCATTGGAGGTTCTGTAGAAATTTTACCCACTTTAATTGTAAAAGATAATATACCAACTATAACCGCTGTAAAACCTTATAGTCCTTTAGAAGTAGAAGGAAGAGATTTGTACATTAGAGAAGGTTGTAATGCTTGTCATTCCCAAATGGTTAGACCATTTAGAGACGAAGTAGAGCGTTTTGGAGAATATTCTAAGCCTGGAGAGTTCGTTTATGACCATCCTTTTTTATGGGGCTCTAAAAGAACTGGACCAGATTTACATAGAGAAGGTGGTAAGAATCCAAACTCATGGCATTATAAACATATGTACGAGCCAAGATCTACCTCTCCAGGTTCTATTATGCCAAGGTATCCATGGTTAATAGAAAATAAATTAAATACAGATTTAACAAAAGCTAAATTAGAAGGCCTAAGAAAAGTTGGAGTTCCTTACACAGATGACGAAATTGCTAAGGCAGACGTTTCTATGGAAACACAAGCAAAAGGAATTGTAGCTGCAATTTATAAAGAAGCAAACGACGTTAAAGTAGCTTTAGACGAACAAAAACTAGAAAAGAAAGGAAGTTTTATTCCGTTAGAAAAAAGAGAAATTGTTGCTTTAATTTCTTATTTACAAAGACTGGGAACAGACATTAAATCGGCTGATATAAAAGCAGCTTTAAACTAAAAAAGTAATGAAAAATTTTCTTTTTGTTAAATATTTTAAAGAATCTTTAGTAGTAAATAATTGGGTGCCCATGCTACAATCTTTTGTTTTGGTTTTATTTATACTATTTTTTGTATCAATGGTTATATGGGTGGTAACCAAACCAAAATATTTTTATAAAGAACATAGCGAAAATCCTTTAAAAGAGGATTCAAATTTTTTAAATTAATACAATTTTAATCATGAAAATTAAAAATAGTGTCCCGTTTTTATTAGTATCAATAGTGGTGGTTTTAACCATTTTAATGTTATTTTATGTATTTACCTCTTCTGATAAAAGTATTTTTACCAATGCTTTTGTTTGGGTAATTGTGTTTATTTCTTTAGCTATTATATTTATTGCCAATAAAATAGACGGTTTAATATCAGAAAAAGAATTTAGTAAATTAACCATTGAGGAGAAAATTAAATATAAAGAAGCTCAGAAAGTTCCTTATCTGCAAAAACTAATTCAAAGCGCTTATACAAAACAAGACGACAGCGATGAGAAAACATTAATTTTAGATCACGGTTTTGATGGAATTGTTGAACTAGATAACTCTTTACCAAAGTGGTGGTTATCTTTATTTTACTTTGGCGTAGCTTTTATGTTT
>JBGSBU010000035.1:0-11921 GCA_041730375.1 Solirubrobacteraceae bacterium | reverse complement strand
GTAATGATTTATATGATGTTTTATTATGCAGGAGCTGGTATTTATGCAAATATAGCGTTACTAATAAACTTACTATTTATTTTTGGAATTCTAGGAGCGTTTAAAGCAGTTTTAACATTACCGGGCATTGCAGGTATAGTTTTAACTATTGCCATGAGTGTGGATGCTAACGTAATTGTATTTGAAAGAATAAAAGAAGAATTAAAATTAGGAAAAAAATTAGCACAAGCAACAGCAGACGGCTTTAAGAACGCATTATCTTCTATAATTGACGGAAATATTACCATTTTTTTAACAGCTGGTATATTATTCTTTTTTGGAGAAGGACCAGTTAAGGGATTTGCAACTACTTTAATGATAGGTATTTTGACCTCATTATTTTCTGCTGTTTTATTATCTAGGTATTTTATGGAAAAAACAATTGAAAAAGGTGGTACTATAACTTTTTCAAATTCAATAACCAAAAACTGGTTAAGTGGTTTAAATATTGATTTCTTTGCAAAAAAGAAATTATTTTATTTCATATCTTCAGTACTTACTATAATTAGTATTGTTTCGTTATTTACCAACAAACTTAATTTAGGAACAGATTTTAAAGGAGGAAGATCTTATGTGGTTAGATTTGAAAAACCTATTAATCCTGAACAGCTTGGAAACGAATTAAGCAATCTTTTTATTGATGAAAAAGGAAATAAAGAAATATTACAAGTAAAAACTTTTGGAGAGGCCAATCAAGTTAAAATATCTACAAAATATAAAATAGACGACGAATCTGCTAAGGTTGAAGGAGAAATTACTAGTAAAATATTTCAGGCTTCAAAAAAATATCTTCCTAAAAATTTAACGCAACAAGATTTTCAATCTCCTACAGATAAGGCTAAATTAGGCATCATGTCATATATCAAAGTAGGTCCAACGGTAGCAGATGATATAACAATTGGTGCTTTTATAGCAGTTGCATTGTCTTTATTAGTAGTATTTATGTATTTATTTTATAGTTTTAAAAAATGGCAATACAGTTTAGGTGCAGTTTTAGCTGTAACACATGATGTTATCATTGTTTTAGGTGTATTTTCACTTTTTTACTCTATTCTACCTTTTTCTTTAGAAATAGATCAAGCATTTATTGCGGCTATTTTAACGGTAATTGGGTATTCTATAAACGATACAGTTATTGTATTTGATAGAATTAGAGAAAACACAACTGGTGTAGGTATTTCTAAAAACAAAAATCAATCATTTAAAGAGCTTGTTAACTATTCAATTAACAGCACCTTGGGTAGAACACTAAACACCTCTTTCTTAACTTTATTAGTAATTATTATAATTTTCTTTTTTGGTGGCGAAAACATTAGAGGATTTATGTTTGCTTTACTTGTTGGTATTGGGGTGGGAACCTATTCTTCTATTTTTATTGCTTCTTTATTTATGTATGAATTAGTAAATAAATCTGATAATAAGATTAAAAAATCCTAAAAAATCATTTAACTTTATTATCGTAGACTATTTTATTAGTTTTTAATTCTAATATTGATGAATAATTTTTTATTTATAGACTTTCAAGAAATAACAATAATATTGGTGGTAGTTGTTTTATTGTTCGGCCCCAATAGTCTACCAGAAATCGCCAGAGGTCTAGGAACAGCTGTAAGAAAGTTTAAAGAGGCAACAAATGAAATTAAATCAGAAATTTTAAACCCGCAAGATGTAACTACTTTTATTGTCGATAATAAAAAGGAATTCTACGAAAATTTCAATCCTTTAGAAAAAGAAATTTCCAATGAAGTAAACGATATTAAAGAATCTCTAAATCCTTTTGAAAAAAGAATAAAAAGAGATGATTCATGAATTTTTAAGTAAAATAATTGAATGGGATAAAAAAACTTTTCTTTACTTAAATGGACTAGGAGAGGAACAATACGATTGGTTTTGGTTGTTTATTACTGAAATGAAAAATTGGATTCCGTTATATATTATTTTTCTTTTTTTACTCCTAAAACAAACTAGCTTTTCTAACATTAAAAAAATTGTCTTTTTAGTTATTTTATTAATTGTAATTTCAGACCAAACAGTTAATTTATTTAAATATTCTTTTGATAGATTAAGACCTTGTTATAATACAGAAATACAAAATTTATTAAGATTAGTAAAAGATAATTGTGGTGGCAAATATGGTTTTGTTTCTGCACATGCCTCTAATCATTTTGCGATCGCTATTTTTTTAGGAAATATTTTTAGTAGAAAATATAAAACAAGCTTTTTTTTATTACTAATTTGGGCTACATTTATTGCCTATAGCAGAATATACATAGGTGTTCACTTTCCAATAGATGTTATTGGAGGTGCAATATTGGGTACTTTTTATGGATACATTTTTTATTTAATTTATACTAAATTTGAAGATTAATAAACTTAACTTAATACCACATGAATAAATCATTAATTATTATAGCAATTATTGCTGTACTTGGAATAGTAGGAGTAACTTCTTACAACGGAATGTTGTCTAGCCAATTAGAAGTAGATAATACTTGGAGCAAAGTAGAATCGGCTTACCAAAGAAGAGCAGACTTAATTCCTAATTTAGTAAATACAGTAAAGGGTTATGCAAACTTCGAAAAAGAAACATTAACTCAAGTTATAGAAGCAAGATCTAAAGCTACTTCTGTAAATATAGATCCAACTAACATTACGCCAGAAAGCCTACAACAATTTCAACAAGCCCAAGGACAAGTTAGTTCTGCTTTATCTAGGCTATTAGTTACAGTAGAAAAATACCCAGAGTTAAAAGCAAATGAGAATTTTATGGCTTTACAATCTCAATTAGAAGGAACAGAGAATAGAATTAAAGTAGAAAGAGATACTTTTAACGATGCAGTTAAAAATTATAACTACACCATTCAAAGTTTCCCTAGAAATATTATTGCTAGTCTATTTGGATTTATTAAAAAAGAAGCATTTAAAGCCGAAGCTGGCTCAGAAAAAGTTCCATCAGTTACTTTCTAACATTTAAAGATGAAAGATAAAATAGAACATCCCATTTCATTACTTAATTCTACAGAAGAGGCAGAAATAATAAACGCTATAAAAGAAGCAGAAAAAAACACCTCTGGCGAAATAAGAGTTCATATAACCTATAAAGAAAATACTTCTTCCTTTAATTATGCAAAAGAAGTCTTTAACCAATTTAAGTTATACAAAACCGAACAAAGAAATGCGGTTTTAATTTTAATTTCAGCTAAAGAAAGAACTTTTACTATACTTGGCGATACAGGAATTGATAAAGTTGTTAAACAAGAATTTTGGGATTCTGTAAAAAATAATGTTATAGAGAAATTTAAATTAGGAAACTACTTCGACGGAATTTTGTTTAGTGTAAATGTGGTTGGCCATAAATTAAAGGAATATTTTCCTTGGGATAATAACGATAAAAACGAAATACCAGATGAAATTTTCTATTCTTAATTTTCTTTTTGTTTTTTCGTTATTTTTTATTTCTGTAAAAGCACAAATACCCATACCAGAAAAACCAGCTATTTTATACCCAATAAATGATTATGCTGGCGTTTTAACTCAAGAAGAAAAAAGTATTTTAAATGCCAAAGTAATTCAATATGCCGATTCTACTTCTACAGAAATAGTTTTTGCTTTGGTTAAAACACTCAATCAAGACGAAATAAATCTTTTTGCAGCAAAATGGGCTCAGAATTGGGGAATTGGTCAAGCAAAGAAAAATAATGGGGTATTTGTTTTATTAGCTATTGAGGATAGAAAAATGACCATTCAAGCAGGAAGAGGAACCGAAGGGTTACTTACAGACTACCAAACGCAAAAAATAATTAAAAAAATATTTGTTCCCAATTTAAAACAAAATAATTACTTCCAAGCCATAAACCAAGGTTCAGAGGCAATTATGCGTACTTTAAAAGGTGAATTTAAAAATGATAAATCTAAAGACAAAGCAAGTCTAGTACAACTTTTGCCTTTTATTATCTTTGTATTGGTTTTGTTATGGATGATGTCTAGAAATAACAACAATGGTGGCGGAGGCAGAGGCTTTAGAAGAGACTCATTAGACGATATAATTCTTTACGGAGCAGGAAGAAGTTTATTTGGTGGAGGTGGAGGATTTGGCGGATCTTCTGGTGGTGGATTTGGTGGATTTGGAGGAGGTGGAAGCTTTGGTGGCGGGGGTTCTAGTGGAAGTTGGTAAAAAAAATAGGCTAATTCTATTAGTTTTTAACAATTTTTTAGTTTTCACTTATTGAGTTAAGTTGAAAAATTCATATCATTAAATTTTAATGTTATATTTTTTAGGTCTTTATATTTATTTATATTTCAAAAAAAAACAATGAAAAACTTAAATTCAATATTAGCATGGTTAGCAGTTGCAGTTATTACTGCATTTTTATTTTATCAAGCTAAAAATAGTAATCATGGCCAAGATTCTAGACACCAAGAAAGCAATCATTCATCTAATCACAAAATAGAGGTAGCTGGTAATGAATTAAAAGGATCTTTTTGATAAAATTACAGGAAATTTTATTTTATGATATTGGTAAATTAAAAGAAATTAAATTGGGAGAAACTATACTTTTGGTAGGTGAAAATAGCTCCGAGTTTAAGTTATATTCTATGCTAAGTAATTCAGATTTTAAAGTAGATGAAGCAGATAAATCTAAAGACTGGATTTCTTTAGATAGAACCTATTTTGGTATAGGTAGCACAGATTTAACAAAAGAATCTACTAAGCAGTTATCTAATATTGCTTCGATTTTAAAAAATTTCCCTGCCGCATCAATTAAAATAGGAGGTTATACAGATAACATTGGTTTAGAAGATATAAACAAAAAACTATCAACAGAAAGAGCAACTATTGTGGCTAAATCTATGGTGAATTTGGCAGTAAGTCAAATGAATATAAATACTGAAGGTTATGGTTCTCAACATCCAATATGTTGTAAAAATGAAGAAGCAGATTGTTTGGCTCAAAATAGAAGAGTAGATATTAGAATTTCTACTAAATAAAATTCATAAATTCAGCAATTTACACATAAAAAAAGAGAATATTTAATCCTCTTTTTTTATGAATTATTTTTAGAGTTATAAAAATTAATTAAATTTTTTTATGAATCGCATATTTTTTGAAAACGGTAATATACTTTTAAGAAAAGGAAATAAAAAGGATAGCGAATCTGTTGCTTTATTAATTTATAGTTCTGGTTCTGATGCTTTTAATTTTATGCACTACAACAAAATAAATGCCTTAAAATATATAGAATATGAATTTAAAACTAGTTTTCCCAGCCTTTTTGGACGTACCTATGCTTGGGTGGGAGAGGATAAACAAGGCAAGGTAATTTCTTCTGCAATTACCTATGGTACAAAAGAGAATTATTTAATGACACTTGGAACTATTATTAAAACCATTTTATTTTATAAATTTTCTAGTATTAAAGCGTTAAAGAGACTTTTTGTAATGGGAAAAATTACTAAACCACCCAAAAATAAAGAATGGTTTTTGTCTTGTTTTGGCGTATTACCCAGCCTAAGAGGAAAAGGATTGGGCGAGATAATTTTTAAACAGCAAATGGAATGGGCAAAAGAAAATGGATACACCATTTATGGTTTAGATGTATCTGAAAATAATCCTAGAGCAAAAATTTTATATCAAAGAATGGGTTTTAAGGAGATTGAATATAAAATTTCTATCACTAAAAAAGTTCCTAATCTATATAAATTAGAAGTTAAATTATAAAAATTAATTAAAATTATTAATCTATAGAATTTAAATATTTCTCTGCATCTAAGGCCGCCATACAGCCTGTTCCGGCAGCAGTTATTGCTTGTCTGTAGATATTATCTTGTACATCGCCAGCTGCAAAAACCCCTGGTATATTTGTTTTTGTACTTTTCCCTTCTGTAATGATATATCCATCAGAAGCTAGGTTAATAAAATCTTTAACTATATCTGTGTTGGGTACATGACCAATAGCAATAAAAACACCATCAACAGTAATTTCTCTAGTTTCTTTAGTTATGTTATTAATAGCAGAAACCCCCTCTACTACTGTTTCTCCTAAAATTTCTAGAACTTCGTGGTTAAATAAAACTTCTATGTTAGCCGTTTTTAGTACTCTGTCTACCATTGCTTTAGAGGCTCTAAATTCTTCTTTTCTAACCAATAAGTAAACTTTATTACAAATCTTAGATAAATAGGTTGCTTCTTCGGCGGCAGTATCGCCACCACCAACAACTACCACATCTCTATTTTTATAAAAAAATCCATCGCAAGTAGCACAAGCAGAAACGCCGCCACCTTTTAACCTTTCTTCACTTTCTAAACCTAGGTATTTGGCCGTTGCACCGGTAGCAAGTATAACTGTTTTTGTTTTTATTTCTCCGTTTGTTGAGCAAAATAAAGTATGAAAGCCACCTTTTTCTTTAGAGAAATTTACTTTAGAAACATGGTCGAACACCTCTGTAGTTCCAAATCTTAAGGCTTGTTTTTTTAAATCTTCCATCATCTCGGGGCCCGTTATTCCGTTGGCATAACCAGGGAAATTATCAACCTCGGTTGTGGTGGTTAACTGTCCGCCTGGTTGAAGTCCAGAAATAATAATAGGCTTCATATTTGCTCTTGCAGCATAAATAGCCGCTGTATAGCCTGCTGGTCCTGTACCTATAATAATACATTCATGAATTGAGTTGTTCATACTAATAAAAATATTTATATATATTTAATATACAAAAGTATTAAACTTTAAATTTTACAGTAAAAATTTATATAATTTATTTTTATTATTGAATTAGATAATAGAATAGTTTTTTTGTTACTATTTTTTTAAACGCTAAAAAAATAAAAATTTAACATTCAGTTAACATTAGATCTAATAAAAATTGTTTTATTTGCAACAAAATTGTGTTTAAAATATATGAAAATTACAAAGAAAATATTAGTTAGTACTTTTTTAGTGTTATTTCAGACCATTATGTTTGGTCAATCAACAGATGGAGTAGAAGAAAATGGTTCTTCTGACAAACCATATACATTACAAGAATTAACCATAAAAATTAAAGAACTAGAAGCTGAAAGAGAAAAAGTAAACGATAAAGTTTTCCCAACCAAAAAAAATTGGTTTGAAAGTATGAATATTGGGGGATACCTTCAAATGCGTTATAATGGGTTGTTACAATCAAACGATGCATTATTAGATCCTTCAGATAATTCTGTGGGCGGTGTAAGAGATTTTTCTTTTAGACGAGGCCGTGTAAAATTTTCTGGCGACGTAAATAAAAAGAGAGTAGGTTATTACATTCAATTAGATTACGCAAACGTTGGCCACGCAGGAGCTGGTGTTGGTTCTGGAGTAACATCTTCGGGTTCTAATCCAGTTGGTTCTATCACCCAAACTCAGTCTACTAATTACAATTGGGTAGAACTTAGAGATGCCTATGTTGATTTGTCTTTAGACACAAAAACAGATAATGATGGCAATGCATTGGGCGAATATAAATTAAGATTTGGTTTAACCAAAGTTCCTTTTGGGTTTGATAACCTTCAATCTTCACAAAACCGTTTGGCTTTTGAGCGTTCTTTGGCAATAAATTCGGCTGCTCCTGGAGAGCGTGATATGGGTATCTTCTTTCATTGGGCACCACAAGGAGTTAGAAAATTATTTAAATCATTGGTAGACGAAGGATTTAAAGGTTCTGGCGATTATGGTGTGTTTAATATTGGTGTTTATAATGGTCAGGCCGCAAATACGCCAGAGGCAGGTTCTAGAGGTTCAATTTTTTCTAGTAATGCTTTAAGATTAGATAGCGACAAACACGTAGCAGCAAGAATTTCTTATCCGTTTGTTATAGGAGAACAAATTCTAGAAATTGGAGCATCTGCCTACACAGGTTATTATCAATTACTGTCTCAACCTTCTGTAGATTTTATAAATAATCAAGTTATACCAGCAAACTCAGATTTATCAATTCAAGAAAGAAGATTTGCACCTGCTATTATTTTATATCCTAAACCTTTTGGTCTTCAGGCAGAATATACTTGGGGTAAAGGACCTGCTTTTAATACCTTTATAGATAGTTCGAATGCCTTAAAATCTAATATTTCTTCAAAAGATTTACAGGGTGGTTATGTTACAGCAAGTTATTTAAAAATATTTGAAAATGGCATGAAAATTCAACCATATACCAGGTATCAATATTTTGATGGAGGTAGAAAAAATTCTGGAGTAGCAGATTATTACACCCTACATGAAATAGAAGGCGGAATAGAATTTACACCATGGAAAGCCTTTGAATTAACAGTTGCTTTTACTAATAGAAATCAACAAGTATATAATTTAAATAGCCTAAAGCCAATAACCGCATTAAATCCTTCAAATGATCAATCAGGTAACATGATAAGAGTACAAGCACAACTTAATTTCTAATTTATTAATTTTATTTCTTTTAAATAAAAAAACACTTTACACATGAAAAATACAATCTTAACAATTTTTGCAATCGTTTCCTTGTCTTTAAATGCACAGAAAATAAAAATAAAAGGTAGCGATACTGTATTACCAATTGCCCAAAAAGAAGCAGAAAATTACATGAAGGATAATCCTGGTAAAATTATTTCTGTAGTTGGTGGTGGAAGCGGTATTGGTATTACTGCATTAGCAGATAAAACAACAGACATTGCTTCATCATCAAGAAAAATAAGAATAGATGAAAAATTAAAATTTACTTCGGCAGGTTCTTCTGTTAAAGAAGTAACTATAGCTTTCGATGCACTTTCTGTGGTAGTAAATCCGTCTAACAAAATATCGCAACTTACCAAAGAACAATTAGAAAAAATTTATACAGGGAAAATTTCTAACTGGAAAGAATTGGGTGGCGACGATATGAAAATAGTTGTTTATACAAGAGAAAGCTCATCTGGTACGTATGAATTTTTTAAAGAAAAAGTTTTATCAGGAAAAAACTTTGCTTCTAGTGCACTTTCTTTGCCTGCAACAGGTGCTATTGTACAATCTATTGCTCAGACCAAAGGAGCAATTGGTTATATTGGAATTGCATATGATACACCATCTGTAAAACAAATTAAAGTGTCTTTTAACAAAGGAAAGACTTTTATTGCCCCTTCTATAGCAACAGCAAAAGATAAAACATATCCTTTAACAAGACCTTTATTTTTTTATTATTCTCCAAAATCAGAGGCATTAGTTAAAGGTTTTATTGAATACGTTTTATCTAAAAAAGGCCAAGATATTGTTACAAAAGTTGGTTTTGTTAGTTTATAATATTTTTTAAAATATATTTTAATAATTACACAAGTAGATTTTTTTTTACTTGTGTAATTGTTATTTTAAAGTTATCCAATGAATAAAGTTGTTGAAAATATACAGAGAGTTATTATTTTTATATCTGGTTTTTCTACAGTAGCTATAGTTATATTAATTATACTTTTTTTATTTAAATATGGTTTTTCGTTTATAGGAAGTAAACCAGTAAGTGAACCCATTTCAGTTATTACCTCGTCGGATATTAAGTTAAAATCGCTTAAAAGTGAGGAAATTTTAAAAATATTTGATGGAGATATCACAAATTGGAATCAAATAGGAGGAGAGAATAAAGAAATTCAAATAGCAAATTTAGACCAAATTGTTGCCAATGTTACAGAAGAAGAGCTGGGAGCAAATATGGAAAATTTACCTAAATATATAAATCTATATTTTTCAACCAACCAATATGTTATTTCTTATTTGCCTCAAGAGTATATAAAAAAAGACTTTCCAGGCTCAATAATTGAATTAAAAAATATTGGAGTTTCAGATATAGTAGGAAAAAAATGGCTTCCCACAGCATCACCTCTTCCACAGTTTGGTATGATGCCATTAATTTTAGGCACATTTTTGGTTAGTATTTTAGGTATTTTAATTGCCATTCCGCTTAGTTTAATGGTAGCTATTTATTTAGCAGAAATAGCTTCTTTAAGAGTAAAAAACATAATTAAACCTTTAATAGAGCTACTAGCAGGTATTCCTTCTGTGGTATATGGTTTTTTTGGATTAGTAGTAATAGTTCCTTTAGTGCAAAAAACATTTGGTTTAGATGTTGGCGAAACTGCTTTTACGGGTAGTATTATTTTAGCAACTATGGCATTACCTACAATAATAACCATAACAGAAGATTCTTTAACTTCCATTCCTAAAGAGCTAAGAGAATCTAGTTATGCCTTGGGGGCAAATAAGTGGCAAACTATTTACAAGGTTTTAATTCCTTATGCATCTTCAGGTATATTATCTGCAATTGTTCTTGGTATTGGTAGAGCAATTGGCGAAACAATGGCCATTTTAATGGTAACTGGCAATGCGGCAATTATACCACATTCAATATTCGATTCAGTTAGAACAATTCCTGCAACAATTGCAGCAGAATTAGGCGAGGCTCCTTACGAAAAATTACATTTCAATGCATTGTTTACTTTAGGTTGTGTTTTGTTTATAATTACTATGGCTTTCAATCTATTGGTTAATTACATAAAAGATAGAAATAATAAATTTTTAAACTAGTTAAATGCGTAATAAATATATTCAAGAAACTGTTTTCTGGATTTTTAGAATAAGTACTTTATTGGTTTTAGGAATTTTAGCCGCTATTTTAATACATATTTTCCAAAACGGACTAGAAGTAATTAGTTGGGAATTTCTTACAACTCCTCCAACAGACGGTATGACGGGTGGTGGAATTTTCCCCGCAATTGTAGGTACTTTTTATTTAATAGTAGGTAGCTTATTTTTTGCAATCCCAATTGGAGTTTGTGCAGGAATATATATGAATGAATATGCAGAAAACGGAATTTCAAAAAAAATTATAACGCTAATGACGGATAACCTTGCAGGTATACCATCTATTGTTTTTGGGTTGTTTGGAATGGCGTTGTTTGTAAACTTTTTTAAATTTGGCGATTCTATACTTGCCGGTTCATTAACATTAAGTTTAATGGTTCTACCAATAATAATTAGAACAACAGAAGAATCTCTAAAATCTATAGATGATACTTTTAGGTTTTCATCCTATGCCCTAGGTGCCTCTAAATTAGTTACCATAAAAAAAGTATTACTTCCTATTGCTTTTCCAAATATTTTAACAGGCATTGTACTTTCTGTGGGTAGAGTTTCTGGCGAAACTGCACCTATTCTGTTTACAGTAGCAGCCTACTTTTTACCAGAACTGCCTAAAAGTATTTTCGACCAAGTTATGGCATTACCTTACCATTTGTATGTTCTTGCAACAAGCGGAACAGAAATTGAAAAATCGAGACCCATAGCCTATGCAACGGCAGTAGTATTAATTACTATTGTGTTGTTTACAAATTTGCTAGCTAATATAATTAGAAGGAGGTATACCAAAAGAGCTAATTAATTATTTGAATAACGCTTTTAATTAAAAATTTTAAAAAGTAATTCTTTATAAGCATTATAATCTGAAACTAATCCAGAGTCTATTCCTTTTTTATTAGCATCGGTTTCTCTTAAATAAGAAATAATTGAAGCTGTTTTCTTTAAAGTATAATTGCTAGCTGCTATCTTATAATTATTTACAAAATAAGGATTTATTTTTAGTTCTTTTATAATATTTGTATTGCTTCTATCTTTTAAGCCATGTAAAATTAGCAGGTTAGAAAAAAGAGTATAAATTAATCCCAAAGATTGAAATATAGAATGGTCTTTTTCATTTTCCGATAGTTTTTTTGTAATAGTAAAAGACTTAGCCTTTTCTTTAAAGCTAATTGCATTTATAAGTTCAAAGACATTATATTCTTTACTAATGCCAATGTATTTTTCTATTTCGTTTAGGGTAATTGTTTCATTTTCTTTTAAATGAACTTTTATTTTATCTACTTCATTTTCTATTCTAGA
>JBGSBU010000034.1:0-11955 GCA_041730375.1 Solirubrobacteraceae bacterium | reverse complement strand
TTACTTTAAGCCAGGAAAATAAATTACCAATTATTGTATTTGACATGAATACGAAAGGGAATTTAAAAAAAGTTATTTCGGGTGAGGGAATTGGTACTTTAGTAAGTTAATTAAATTTTAAAATATGGAAGAAGAAGTTCAGTTTTTAACAGAATCTACAACTGAAAAAATGAATCTAAGCATTCATTATTTAAATGAAATTTTAACACATATTAGGGCTGGAAAAGCTAGTCCGGTGATGCTTTCTGCTGTATTGGTAAACTACTACGGCGCTAAAACTCCTTTAAGTCAGGTGGCAAATATTACGGTAGCCGATGCAATGACGCTTACCATTCAGCCTTGGGAAAGATCAATTATATCAGATATTGAAAAGGGAATTCATGAGGCTAATATTGGGTTCAATCCGTCTAATAATGGTGATACTATTATAATAAGTATTCCGCCTTTAACAGAAGAAAGAAGAAGAGATTTAGTAAAACAAACCAAAGTCGAAGGAGAAAATTCTAAAATTGCAATTAGAAATATTAGAAAAGAAGCAAATGCATTAACTAAAAAAATAGAAAACATTTCTGAAGATTTAATAAAAAATACCGAAGAAAAAATACAGGTTTTAACCAGTAGGTTTATTAAAACAATTGACGAGGTGGTAAGTTCAAAAGAAAAAGAAATAATGACTGTTTAAAAAATCAATCATAAGAAAAATGAAAAAATTAATTAGTTCAGGTTCAGAATTCGAAGAAAAAATTGGCTATTCAAGAGCAGTTTGTATAAATAACATGGTATATATGTCTGGTACAACTGGATATGATTATGAAAATATGACCATCTCTGATGATGTTACAGAACAAACCAAACAAGCCATAGAAAACATAAAAGCTGCCTTAGCAAAGGCAGATGCAACTTTAGAAGACATAGTTAAAATTGTTTATGTTTATCCCAATCCGGCAGATTTCGAACTTTGTTTTCCTGTATTAGGAAGCTATTTTGGAAAAATAAAACCTGCAATTACTATGATCTCATCAAAACTGATGGACGAAAAAATGAAAGTTGAAATAGAAGTTACAGCGGTTAAACAATAACTGGTTAAATGATTTCTAAGGTTATAAACTCTATCTTCTCTAAAGTTTATATTAATGCATTAGCCATATTTTTTTTAGCTTTTTGTTATACAAAAGGATCTATTACAGAGGTGTTCTTAAAGCATTTGCCTTCTTTTGCTTCTATAATGATATTATCTTTTGTTGTGGTTTTTCTTCTTTTTTTAGCCTGGTTAAAACGAAAAGATAACCTTGAGGCTAAAGTTTTTAATTGGGAAACAATTTTAAAAGTTACAGTGTTTGGTAGTTTTTTTGGTTATGTTTTACAAATAATAAACATTGTAGTTTATTTAAAAATTAGAGACATACCCATTGATATAGGTTTTTTTGAAGATGAATTTTATAAAACCATAGTATTTCTACTGCCATGTTTATTTGTTGGCGAACTAATTTATTCCATAACTAAAAACTCTTTTAAAAAACAACTAATAATCTCTCTTTTTGTTTTGTTAGTAGTCTCTTTTACTGCCTTTGAATTATTGTATGTAAAAAAAAATAACTACCCAAGAGTAGCAAAAACCTCTAAAGATAAACCCAATGTAATACTAATTTTAGCAGATGATTTAGGGATTGGAGATTTATCTTATAACGGACAAAAAAAATACACCACACCCAACATAGATAAATTAGCTAAAGAAGGAGTTGATTTTAAAAACGCTTTTAGCACTGCTCCAATCTGCTCTCCATCTAGGGCAGGTTTATTAACAGGGCAATACCAACAAAGAGTTGGATTTGAACATTTAATAGATTTATTTACCACCCATCCGTATGCACGAAAAGCTGATTTTGAAAAAAATGGACATGAATTTGCTAAAAATTTCTATTGGTGGGAATTAGAAATGAAAAATAGAGGGCTAGATCCCAGTTCAGTTACTTTATCAGAATTTCTTAAAGAAGATGGCTATGCAACAGCAGCTATAGGAAAATGGCATTTAGGGGCAGCGCCAAGGTTTATTCCTAAAAACACGGGTTTCGATTATTCTTTAGGTTGCTACAATGCTGGAATGTTTTATCTACCGCCCCACCATAAAGACGTTAAAGAAGTTTTTAACAAAGATAATTTTATGGAAAGGTTAGAACATCAATTAATGGTGTACAAATTTATTGAAAACGACAAATCTTTTAAACCAGATAAAGAGGTTTATAGCACAGATTTATTTACCCAAAAAGGCTTGTATTTTATTGAAAAAAATAAAAAAAATAGATTTTTTCTTTATTTGCCCTATAATGCAGTTCATGGCCCTTTCCAGTCGCCAAAAAGAATTTACAACAGTCTATCTTACATAAAAAACAATCAAGAAAGGGTGTATGCGGCTATGGTAAAATCTTTAGACGAAGCTGTGGGTAAAATTTTAAGTAAACTAGATAGTTTGCAATTAACAGAAAATACAATTATTATTTTTGCAAGTGATAATGGAGCGCCACTTTATTTTAAAGCAGGGATCAATAAACCATATTATGGGGGTAAAATGAGTGGGTTTGAAGGTGGGGTAAGAGTTCCTTTTTTAATTTATTGGAAAAATAGAATTAAACCTTTAGTTTATGAAGAATAAGTTAGTTTAATGGATGTTTTTAAGACTGTTGCAGGGACAATTGGGAAAGAAGTCCCTAATAATATTGCAAAAGACGGAGTGAATTTATTACCATTTATCTCATCTAAACAAAATTTAGAAATACCACACAAAACTTTATTTTGGAGAATAGATTATGTAAAGTATGTTAGAAAAAGTAATTGGAAACTCCACATCAATACAAAAGAGGGTTTTACACGTCTACATTATTTAAAAAACGATCCAATAGAAAAAAAAGACCTTTCTAAAGTATATCCAGAAAAAGTAAAAGAGTTAAAATTAGAACTAGCTAATTGGGAAAAAAACTTAAAAAAACCAAGTTGGTTAAATATAGTAGATGCAAAAGTAGAAGATGGTTTAGGTAATCGTTATTTTTTTCCATGGTAACTTTTTTTTCCAAGTTTAATCTAAATTTTATATTTTTTTTTCACCTAATTTTTATTTCATTTTTTACTTTTTCTATTCTTTTTTCGTGCAAAAAAAAGCCAAAAAATTACAACCAAATGGTGTGGGTAAAAAATGGATTTAATTCTTTTTACATAGATGAGACTGAGGTTACAAATAAAAAATTTCATCAATTTGTTAAAGCAACTCGTTATGTTACAACAGCCGAGAAAGATTTTATATTAACTAATCAATTGGGTAAAAAAATCAAACAAAAAAAAGGTTCTTTGGTATTTTATCAACCTAAAAATAGAGTGGCAGCAAACCCCACTTCTTGGTGGGTGTTTATTGAGGGAGCAGACTGGAGGCATCCATTAGGGCCAAATTCTAGTATTAAAGGATTAGAAAATCACCCAGCAGTTCATATTTCTTGGGAAGATGCTAATTCTTATGCTACCTTTTATGGAAAGAGATTACCCACAATAGAAGAATGGGAAGTTGCAGCAATAAGTAAAAAACATCAACAACAAACAGGAAATATATGGCAAGGAATTTTTCCTTATTTAAATAGCCTAAAAGATGGTTTTTTAAATACTGCTCCCGTTAGATCCTTTAATCCAAACGACAAAGGGATTTATGATCTTTCTGGAAATGTTTGGGAATGGTGTAAAGAAGGTAATCCAGACAATAAAAATGAAGCAGCAATTAAAGGGGGTTCTTTTTTATGTAACAACAGTTATTGCACAGCATATAAAAACTTAACCACAAGATTTGCAGACAAAAAAAGTTCTTTTCAGCATATAGGATTTAGGTGCGTAGCAAATTAGAATTAGTTAAATAAAATATAACCAACACTTAATTGAATAAAACCAAGCCTATTGTTTACGGTTTTAAATTGTTCTGAAGTAGTAAAAAATTCTAAAGTCCGCTCTGATATAGCATGATCATACCGAGCATCTAAAGTCACTACTTTCCCTAAATTAATTCCTACCCCATATTGAAGTCCTACTTTAAATTCTTCGTTTTTTAAAGATTTAATAGTAGTGTTCATTATTTTATCTGCTAAATAAGTACTAAATACTGGTCCGGCATAAAATCTAATAATCGATATTTTTTTTCCAAATAAAATAGGCACATCAATTCTTTTGTTTATAATAGAAAAAGATTCATTACCTATTTTATAATCATTTCTAAGTTGATTGAAATATACTTCTGGTTGAATAAAAAAGCCAGAGATTGCTTCTAAATTTAAAAATACCCCACCAAGGAAACTAACATTAGGCGATGCCTTATCTTTTAAATTTGTATTTATTTGATTTAAAGAGGTTGTGTTATCTGCAATTATATTATAGCCTCCTTTTAAACCAAAGGTTGCTTTTTGCGCATTGATAATATAGGTGGTTAAAAGAAAAAAAATTAATACTTTTTTCATTTTATTAAAATTTATATTGTTTTTAAATAAGCTTCCCAGCCTTGTTTTTTATAGGCTAAAGTAATTTCTTCCGGATTGCTAGATTCATAAATACCCCTTCCCACAATCATAAAATCAGTATGATATTCCTCAAAAATACTGTCCGGAGTACTGTACTGTTGTCCTTTTTTATCGGTTATTTTTCCAATATTAACACCAGGCGTAAATAAAATTAAATCTTCGTTTATACCTCTTTGAGCAACAGCACCCAATACATTTGATGATTTTTGAATGGTATTTAACGCTTTATTTATGTAAATATCGTCTGTTAAATTTCCTGCAGTAGACATTTCTATAATTGCTACCACGCCAACATTTTTAAAAACCTCTAAACTTTTTTCGCCTGCAATAACATGAGCTGTAATTAAATCTGCCCAAGAAGATATTTTAAAAATCCCTTCATGAAACTGTAATTCTTGGGTGTTTCCAATATCTGCAAACTTTCTATCCTCGAATAAAAGAAATTCTTTTTCCCTAGAAAGTTTTTTAAGCGAATCAATAAATTCGCTAGAAAAATCATTTATAATATCAGAATGTAATTTTATAGCAACAATGTGTTGGCCAATTAAAGAAGCAATAGAAAGTATTTCTTCGGTTGTTTTTAAATCGGCAGATAAAATTAAATTACTTTGCTTTTTAATTGCAATATCAATAAGTTTTTTACCAACTGGGTGGGTAATTCGTTTCTTTTCGTAGGGTACTTTTTTCTTTTTAGGAGCTATTATTTCTGGACTAGATAAAAAGTTTTTTATTTTTTCAACCTCTTGGTCATTTAATCTGTGGTATTTGTGTAAAGTATCTATTACAAAATTTATGGTAAAAAGGTTATGAATTCTATATCCTTTTTCTTTTAATTTATCAATTCCACCTTGTTCTCTATCTAGTACTACAACTAAATCTGTAACTTTTAAACCTTCTTTTTCTACCTCAATTATTGTTTCTAACAAACTTTTTCCGCTGGTTATAACATCTTCTACCAAAATACAATTTTGACCTTCAGAAAAAACGCCTTCTAGCATTTTTTTTGTGCCATACCCTTTGTTTTCTTTTCTTTTAATAATTAGCGGCACACCACTTTCTAAAGACATGGTAGTTGCCATGGGTAATGCAGCATAGGGCACTCCACAAATTAAATCAAAAGAATAGTTTTCTATTAATTTTAATAAATGAAAAGATAAGGATTTTAGTAACTGTGGACTAGAAGCTATGGGTCTTAAATCTATATAAAATGGCGATTCAATACCACTTTTTAGCGTAAATGAACCAAATTTTATAATACCCAATTCAAATATTTTTAGTAAAAAATCTTCTTTTGCTTGCATAAATTCAATTTAAACAAAGTTAAAAGTTTTTGTACTTTTATACCTAATTAAATTATAATTATTGTGATGATAGAAATTTCTGCCCATTTTGCCAATCAAAAATTAGAAAATTGCCTAATGAATGCTTCCGGAGCAAAATGTATGACGGGTTCTGAATTATCCGATTTAATAAATAGCCCCGCTGGGGCAGTAGTTTCTAAAAGCTCTACTATTAATTTTAGAGAAGGAAATCCTTTGCCTAGGTACATAGATCTTGATTTGGGCAGTATAAATTCTATGGGACTACCAAATCTAGGAATAGATTTTTATTTAGATTTTGCACAAAAAAACATAGCAACTAAACCTATTTTTATATCGGTTGCTGGATTAACACTTGAAGAAAATTTAGCATTAATAGATAAAATAAATAAAACTGATGCTAATTTTGCCATAGAGCTAAATTTATCTTGTCCTAATATACCAGGTAAACCACAAACAGCATACGATTTTATTAGAACACAAGAGGTGTTAACCCAAGTATTTAAAATAAATAAAAAATCTTTAGGCGTAAAACTTCCTCCTTATTTTGATATGGTTCACTTCGAAGAGGTAGCCAAAATTTTAAATCAATTTCCTTTGGCTTTTGTTACTTGCATTAATAGTGTTGGAAATGGCTTATTTATAGACGCAGAAAAGGAAGAAGTAGTTATTAAACCAAAAGATGGTTTTGGTGGTTTGGGCGGAGATTACATTAAGCCAACTGCACTTGCAAATGTTAGAATGTTTTATAATTTATTACGTAAAGACATAGCTGTAATTGGTTGTGGTGGCATAAAATCTGGTATAGATATTTTTGAACATATATTATGCGGGGCTACAGCTGTACAAATAGGCACACAATTTATGAAAGAAGATTGTTCAATTTTTAATAGACTTCAAGATGAGTTAAAAAATATTATGCAAAAAAAAGGATATAATAAACTAGAAGATTTTAAAGGAAAACTTAAGTCGTTATAACTTCTTTACAATACAAAAAATATCCTTTTTTATTTCCTATAATAGTATAAGAATCTTCTATTGTAAAGTATAATTTCATTTTTATTAATCGGCTAAATTTAAGTTATTAAATAATTATAATCATGAGCAATACAGAAGATTTAGATTTCTTTGGAGACAATCATTTTTCATCGAGTTATGATACGCCTATTAGAAAAGATGCGTTTAAACTTTCTGATGATGAAAAGATAGAAAAGATACAAGTTCATTTTAAAGAAATCATGGAGATTTTAGGGTTAGATTTAACAGATGATAGTTTAAAGGGAACCCCTAAAAGAGTTGCAAAAATGTATGTTAAAGAAATATTTAGTGGATTGAACCCTGCTAATATGCCTAATGTTGCAACTTTTGATAACAAATACAAGTATAACCAAATGTTGGTAGAAAAAGATATTTCTGTTTATTCTACTTGCGAACATCATTTTCTACCTATTGTTGGAAAGGCTCATGTTGCCTATATTTCTAGTGGTAATGTAGTTGGGTTGTCTAAAATTAATAGAATAGTAAATCATTACGCAAAAAGACCACAAGTGCAAGAGAGATTAACTATGCAGATTGTTAAGTCGTTACAAAAATTTCTTAAAACAGAAGATGTAGCTTGTGTAATAGAGGCAAAACATCTTTGTGTAAATTCTAGAGGAGTACAAGATGTTAAGAGCAGTACAACAACTGCCGAGTTAGGCGGAGTTTTTAAAACAGACGATATCACTAGAAAAGAGTTTTTAAAATATATTACCTTTAAATCTGATTTAGGTATATAAAAAAATAACCCAATCATAATTTTCTTCTAAATAACCCTTTTTTTAAGGGTTATTTTTTTTGGAATAAAAGAGATTTGAAACAATTTTTATTGTAGAAAAAACAAACATAAGAGCAATAAATGAATGTTTTAAGATAGAGAATGTACTTGCTAAATAAACTAAATTTTCTTTTATATGTGGAAAAGATTCTCTAAAACTCCAAAGTAAAAAATTCTCTAAATAATCAAATACCATATAAAATAAAGGAATAAAGTAAATCCAAGAATTAGATTCTTTAAAAATTTTATATAAAATAGAACCAGAGAAAAGAAAAACAGAAATAGGGAAAACAATATCTCCAATTTGTAATTGTTTGTAGTTATACATTCCAACACTCCCGTATTTTGTAAAAGTTTCTATAACCTTAGCTGTTGAGTAACCAAAATTTTCTAAATCTAATACAGTTGGGAATATGGCAAAGATATTAACCATAAAGTATAACATATAAATAGCGGTGATGATGAAAAAAGCTAGAACCCAAATAAAATTCTTTTTTGAAGAGGTTTTACTAAATAAATGTTTTAAAAAAAGTTGCATAATTAAAATGGTTTAAAGGTTTTTAGAGTTTGCCCAATTGCTATATTTTTTAGCGTTTAGCAAATGCTTTTCGTAATTTTTTTCAAAAAGATGGTAACCAGGTCTGTCTGGGTCTGCACACATATAAATATAGTTATGAGAACTTGCATTTAAAGTAGCTAGTAAGGCATTGGAATTTGCTAGCCCAATTGGCGCAGGGGGTAAACCCATATTTTTGTAGGTATTAAATGGCGAGTCTACAAATAAATCTTTGTAAAAAATTCTTTTTATTGGGTAGTTAAAATTAGAATTTAATTTTAAGGCATATTTTACTGTTGGGTCGGCTTGTAGTTTTATATTGTTTTTTAATCTATTTAGATATAAGCCAGCAATTTTAGGTTGTTCTGTTTTAATCTCAGATTCTTCTTGCACAATGCTTGCCAGTGTATTTATTTGCAGAATAGAAAGGTTTAGTTTTTTTAATTTTTCTTTATTTTCGTCTGTCCAAAAATCATTATAAACATTTTTCATTTTATCTATAAATTTTTGCGAAGAAATATTCCAATAAAACTCATAGGTATTAGGTAAAAAGAAAACTAATAACTGGTTCCCTTTTAGTCCGCTTTCTAATACAAAATCTTGTTTTTGTAGGGTAGTTAAAAAATCTGTTTTAGATATATTTAAATTTTTACTTACAGCAGTTGCAAGTTGGTCTAAAGTTTTAATTTCATAGCCTATTTTAACATCTATTGGCGTTTGTTCGCCTGCCCTTAATCTATTTACAACAGTGTTGTTGTTTTCTCCTTTGTTTAAAGAATAAATACCAGGTTTAATTAAGCTTGGATATTTTTTTAAATTAGCCAACCACTTAAAGCTCTCAACATTTTCTAGGTAAGGAGTTAAAGTAAAAATAACCTCTTCAAAATTAGCATTTTCAGCAATTTTAATAATCGTTGTTTCTTTAACATTTTTGCCGTAAATATTTTTATAATAATTGCAGCTATTGGCTAAAAAAGCAACTAAAATTACAAGTAATAAATTTTTTAAATAAAGTTTCATTTGTTTATAATTTTATATTTCCTGTAAAAACGAGTTTTGCAGGGCCAATTAAATATATGTTTTGGTATTTTCCATTAACACAATCAAAAGACACAGTTAAATTGCCTCCTGGGGTTTTTATTTCTATTTTAGTTAGATTTGTTTGTTTAGAATAATGATAAGCTAATGCAGAAGCCGTAATACCAGTGCCACAAGATAAAGTTTCGTCTTCAACTCCTCTTTCGTAGGTTCTTATTTTTAGTTGTTGTTCATTTACCTTTTCAACAAAATTAACATTAGAACCTTCTTTAAAGTAAGGTGCGCCATACCTAATTTTACTACCTAAAGTTTTTACATCTAACTCATCAATATTTTCAACAAACTCAACATGATGGGGCGATCCTGTATTTAAAAAATAATAAGTAGCACTATTTTTAATTTCAGACACATCATTCATTTTTAAATAAACTAAATCTTCTGTTATTTTAGCTTTATGCAAACCATCAATTGCATTAAAAAGGGTTTCATTTTTAATTAATTCTAAATCTCTTGCAAAAGCAACAATACATCTTCCGCCGTTCCCACAAAGCGTACTTTCATTTCCATCAGAATTAAAGTAGACCATTTTAAAATCAGATTCCTCATCCTTTTCAAGTAAAATTAACCCATCGGCACCTATTCCAAAATGCCTATTACAAAGTTCTTTAATTAAAAAGTTGTTTTCTTTAGGAAATTTTTTCCCCCTATCATCAATCAGTATAAAATCATTCCCTGTTCCTTGGTATTTATAAAAAATCATCTTATTATAAAAAGTTTAAAGCAAATATCAAAAAAAAACACATAGATTAAACCAATTTTAATTTTTTTTGTCTTAAGAAAGTACATAAATTGGTACTATATTTCAAGTGCATTATTTTAATTAAATCAATTTAAAAATTTTATAATAAATTATGAATAATAACATTAAAAAAACAGTTACTTATTTTTTAGTCGGAATTTCTAGTGCATTATGCACCATTGGTGTGTATAATTATGTAAACAAAGATTTTTTGGCAGAAAAAAATAACTACACTAATTACAATCATTTTGCTTCTTCAACAAACCCTCAAAGTAATATAACACTACCAGATTTAACAACCGCTTCAGAAGAATCTGTACATGCAGTTGTAAGTATTAAAAACCTTTCCTCCTCTTCGGGTAACGGAGCAATGGGCCAAATGGATCCCTTTGATTTCTTTTTTGGATTTCCAAACAAAAAAGACAACAGAGAAAAAGAAAACAACGAACCCACAGAAAGAGGCCAAGGTTCTGGCGTTATAATAGCTTCCGATGGATATATTGTAACCAACAACCATGTAATTGAAGGGGCAGAAAAGCTAGAAGTGGTATTAAATAACCAAGAAAAATATATTGCCACGGTTGTTGGTTCAGATAAAAGTACAGACATTGCTTTATTAAAAATTGATGCAAAAAATCTTCCTTTTTTAAAGTTTTTAGACTCCGATAAAATTAAAGTAGGAGAGTGGGTGCTGGCAGTTGGTAATCCGTTTGGGTTAAATTCTACCGTTACGGCAGGTATTGTAAGTGCCAAGGGAAGAAGCATAGATATTTTAAGAAATAATTCTGATAGTCCCATAGAATCATTCATACAAACAGATGCGGCCATTAATCCGGGTAATAGTGGTGGGGCATTGGTTAATGTAAATTCTGATTTAGTGGGCATAAACACCGCAATTCAATCGCCAACTGGCTCTTATAGCGGATACGGATTTGCTGTTCCTTCTAATTTAGTAAAAAAAATAGTTGAAGATATTAAGCAATATGGGGTGGTTCAAAGAGGGTTTATAGGCATTAATGGCTTAGATTTATCTAACGAGCAATTAGTTAAATCTTATAATCAAACAAATAAAACTAGCTTTTCTTTAACACAAGGGGTTTTAATAACAGGGCTAACAGAAGATGGTGGGGCAATTGAAGCTGGCTTAGAAAAACACGATATAATTACAAAAGTTGAAGGAAAACCAATAAAATCTTTTTCTATGCTAACCTTTATAGTGGGTAATAAAAGACCAGGCGATGTGGTTGCCGTTACTGTGCTTAGAAAAAATAAAGAAAAAACATATAATATAACGTTAAGAGATAAAAAAGGTAAAACCAAAATTAGAACAAAAAGCGATTTATCTGTTTCAGAAAAATTAGGGGCAGAATTTAAAGATTTAACCGCCTACCAAAAACAAAGATTTGGAATAGACCACGGAGTAATTGTTATTAATTTAACGGGAGGCAAATTAACCGAAATAGGCATTCAAGAAAATTTTATTATTTTAAAAGTAAACGATAAAAAAATAGTAAATTCAAAAGACATAGAAGAATTTCTTAAAAATTTTAAAGGCAATGTTTCTGTTAATTATGTCGATAATTATGGCAGAGTCTACACGGGTGGTTTTAATTTAGATTAATATATATAAATAACCACTTTAAGCCATTATTACTTTTTCACAAAAAAATAACTTATAAATACATATAATTTTGAAAGAAATTATATATTTGTAATATAATATAATATAATTATGAAAACCATTAAATTACTTATTATGTTACTTGTAACAAGTAACATAATTTTTGCCCAAGTGGGTATTGGCACCACAACGCCAAACGCATCGGCAGTTTTAGATCTATCTTCTACCACAGGTGGTCTTTTGATGCCTAGAATGACAGACC
>JBGSBU010000033.1:0-12155 GCA_041730375.1 Solirubrobacteraceae bacterium | reverse complement strand
AGGTTTGTAACTGAGTGTATTTATATAGTTTATTTAAAACAATATTAGGTATGGCATCAGACTTAAGAACATAAACTACACGCATTCCGGTTCTGTCAGATTCGTCTCTAATTTCAGAAATACCTTCAAGTTTTTCTTCTTTAATTAAATCGGCCGTTCTAGAGATCATATCAGATTTATTAACCTGGTATGGAATTTCTTTTACTATAATGCAGTCTCTACCATGTATTTGCTCAAACTCTGTTTTGGCTCTTAATACAATTCTGCCTCTTCCAGTAGCAAAAGCATCTCTAACTCCATCATAACCATAAATAGTTCCACCAGTTGGGAAATCAGGGGCTTTAATGTGCTTCATCAAACCGTCTATGTCTATATTATTGTCTTCTATATAAGCAATAATAGCATCTATGCTTTCTGATAAGTTATGTGGCGCCATGTTTGTTGCCATTCCTACAGCAATACCAGAAGAGCCATTTACAAGTAAATTTGGAATTCTGGTTGGTAATACTTTTGGTTCTTCTAAAGTATCATCAAAATTTAGTTGGTTGTCTACAGTTTCTTTTTCAATATCATATAACATGTATTCTGATATTTTCCGCATTCTAGCTTCTGTATAGCGCATTGCAGCAGGAGGGTCTCCGTCTATAGATCCAAAGTTACCTTGCCCATCTACTTGCATATAGCGCATACTCCATTCTTGAGCCATTCTAACCATTGCATCGTAAACAGAAGTATCGCCGTGAGGATGGTACTTACCTAAAACCTCCCCAACAATTCTTGCAGATTTTTTGTGAGGTTTGTTAGACATAACACCTAACTCGTACATACCAAATAGTACCCTTCTGTGTACTGGTTTTAATCCATCTCTAACATCGGGTAGTGCTCTAGAAACAATTACAGACATTGAATAATCAATGTAAGATGATTTCATTTCATCTTCTATATTGATAGGGATGAATTTTTCTCCTTCATTCATAATTTATTCTTAATAAAGATAAGGTGGCTAATATACAATTTATTAAAGTTATTTTTTTAATATTTTGTAACTTATTTTAGTATTTAAAGCAGTTTGATTAAGTCTTTTTCTATTTTATTTATTTTGTCGTTCGGAGCATATCGTTTAATGGGCTTCCCGTCTTTATTGATAAGAAACTTGGTGAAATTCCACTTGATACTATTTCCAAAAAATCCGGATAAATTTTGTTTTAAAAATTTAAATACTGGGTGTGCATTTGTACCGTTTACATCAACCTTTTCTGTTAGCGAAAAAGTTACTCCGTAGTTTATTTGGCAATAATCTTCTATTTTTTCGTTTGTAAGCGGTTCTTGATTAAGAAACTGATTACAAGGAAACCCAATTACTACAAGTCCTTTTTCTTTGTATTTAATATGTAATTCTTCTAAGTCGTGCAATTGAGGGGTGAAACCGCATTTAGTTGCAGTGTTAATAATTAAAACCACTTTTCCTTTTAAATCATCAAAATTAATTATTTCACCTCTTGGGTTATTGGCTGATAGATTATAAAATTCAGTAGTCATTTTTATATAATTTTAATAGGTTTTTTGTCTTCATCTATAGCAACAAAGGTAAATTGTCCGTTTATTACGCTTTCTCTTTTTTCAGAATACATTTCTTCTAAATAAATAGTAACATCAATTGTAATGCTTTTGTTTCCAATTCTTTTCACTTGTCCAATTAGTTCAATAAGTGATCCTGAGGGAATAGATTTATTAAAATTTATTTTGTCACTGCTCACAGTAACCACTCTTTGCCTAGTATACCTGGTGGCGGTTATAAAAGCTACTTCATCCATTAATTGCATAGCTGTTCCGCCAAACAAAGTATCGTAATGATTGGTAGTATTAGGAAAAATCGCTTTAAATATAGTGGTTTCAGCTTGTTTAATTCGTTCTTCTTGATCCATTAATTTTTTATATAAAAGTCTAATAAATATAGACTAAATCATTAATAATTGTATTAAATTAACTTAAAAATTTAAAAAATGACTATTACTCAGTTGCAATATGTACTTGCAGTAGCAAAATATAAAAACTTTACAATTGCTGCAGAAAAAAGTTTTGTTACTCAGCCCACTCTAAGTATGCAGATTCAGAAATTAGAATCAGAATTTACTATAGAAATTTTTGATAGGCAATCTCAACCAATTAAGTTAACTAAAATAGGCGAACTTGTTGTAAAACAAACAGAAAGTATTTTAAAAGAGGTGAATAGAATGAAGGCTATGATAATGGAAGATAAAGGAGATTTATCTGGAACCTTTATATTAGGTATTATTCCAACAGTTTTGCCAAGTTTAGTGCCTTTGTTTTTAAAGACTTTTAATAAAAGATACCCAAATACTAACCTAGTAATTAAGGAACTAAAAACAGATGAAATTATAGCCCAATTAAAAGAAAACACCATTGACTTTGGTATTTTAGTAACCCCACTTTTAAATGAAAATATAGTTGAAAAAGTTTTGTATTATGAACCCATGGTTGCCTACGTGCCTAGAAATCATAAATTAGCTTCTAAAAGTATTCTTGAACAAAACGATTTAGATGTAGATGATATTTTATTATTAAAAGATGGTAATTGTTTCAAAGAAAATGTATTGAATTTATGTGGTAAACAAACCAGAAAAAATACATTAAACATGGAAAGTGGAAGTTTTAGTACATTAATTAATTTAGCAGATGAAGGCTTTGGAATGACAATTCTTCCTTCGTTAATTTCTGAAGATATTTCTGAAAGTAGAAAGAAAAACATTCTTTTATTTAACAATCCAGTACCAACAAGAGAAATTAGTATAATACATTACCACAACCAATTTAGAGATACTTTTAAAACAGAACTAATAAAAGTTATACAAGGTGTAATTAGGGGGAAATTGCAATTTTCTAGCAATAATGTAACCGCTCCAACTATTAGTCTACCAATAAAATAATAAGTATTAAAAAATCAATTTATTCCTCACAGTTTCTAAAACTTTGTTTTAGTATTTTTTTATTTACGTTAAGTTCTAGCATGCTAGTTGCCGAATTATTTGAATACATTAGCTCTTTAGGCGGAAAAGAGTATAAAGGATTTGTTGTACTTGCTTATTCTGCAGCCGCAATAATTTCTAGGCCAATAAGTGGTAATTTAACAGATAATTTAGGAAGAAAACCTGTAATGCTAATTGGTATTGCTCTTTGTTTTATTTCTGCTTTTTTGTATCCATTTGCTTCATCAATTTTATTTTTTTTTAGCGTAAGGATACTTCATGGCATTTCTGCCGCCTTTACACCATCTGCAAATAGCGCAGCGTTAATAGATATAACACCACTCTCAAGAAGAGGTGAAGCTATAGGGATTGTAAGTTTTTTTGCCAGTATTGGAATGACGGTTGGACCTTATTTTGGGTCGGAGATTAAAATTAATTTAGGCTATAATTTTTTATTTTTTAGTTCTTGTTTCTTTTCTCTAATAGCACTATTAATTGTTTTAAGTTTTAAAGAAACACTAGAAAATAATAACAAAAAAATTAGAATGTCTAGTATTAATTTTTTTAATATTTCCGTTATGTATCCAGCACTGGTTTATTTGTTTTATATGATTTCTTACACAATTATTTTTACAATTATACCAGATTTTTCAACCCATTTAAATATAGAAAACAAAGGGTTATTCTTTCTATATTGTGTAGGAACTTCTTGTATTATAAGAATTTTTGTGGGTAGAATTTCTGATAAAATAGGAGGAAGGTTTCAATTTTTATTTTTTGGAATATTGATATTATTAATTTCAATGTTTTTAATAGGAAGTGCCAAAGACGTAACCACTTTTTTAATAGGTGCAATTTTAAACGGAATTTCTATTGGTGTTGTTTCTCCTGTAATAATGGCTTGGGCATCAGAAGTTGCCTCAACAAAACATTTAGGAAGCGCTTTTTCAACCATGTTTTTGTGCTTGGAAATAGGAGTTAGTCTAGCGGCTATTTTCAGTTCTTTGATTTATAAAAATAACTCAGATAATTTCTCATCAACATTCTATTTTATGAGTTTATTTGGTTTTATAGCCTTAATAATTATTGTTTACATTAAAATATATAAAAATCATGTTTTTTATGCTAAAACGCCATAAAAAATATTATAATTTTGTAATTATGTATTTAATAAATAAACTAAAGCAAAGGCTACAGATAGAAAGTAACAAACAATTTATAATAGTATTATTAACTTTTACTTTAGCTGGCTTAACAATTTCGCAGTTTGTGAAACCCTTACTTTTTAATTTTTTTGGACTTACAGCTGAAACAAATATTTTTATAAAAATTGTTAGTTGGATAATTTTAATTATTCCATTATACCATGTTTTTCTTTTGTTATATGGTTTTCTATTAGGCGAATTTAGTTTTTTTTGGAATTTTGCAGTACAAAGAAAAATAGATAAATTTAAAAAAAGAAAGGTTATTTAAAAAAACACTTCATTTCTTTGGTTTATTTTTATGGTAGCCAAGTCCACAATTTAAGAACTCTATAAATTTTTTCTTGCTAACATAACCAGCTATTGGGTAATTTATTAATTCCCCTTCAGGTGTAACTAATGCGTATTGAGGTTGCGAATTACTGTTAAAATTCTGAGCCTGAAAAATAGACCATTTATTACCAATAGTTAAAATTTTTCTACTAGAATTGTTTTGGATAATTTCTTCTGGTTTAAATAATTTTTCAGAATCGTCAACATAGAGAGAAGTTAAAATTACTTCGTTAGAAAGAATTTGGTAAACAGCCTCGTCTGTCCAAACATTTTCTTCCATTCTTCTACAGTTTTCGCAGCCCCAACCTGTAAAATCTATTAAAATAGGTTTATTGTTTTTTTTAGCCACTTCTATAGCACTGAAATAATCGTTATAACAGTTTATTCCAAGCGGACAGTTGTTATGAGTTGTTTTATTAATATGATTTTTAGGCGGCAGTAAGCCACTAAATAATTTTAATTGAATAGTATCTTTAAAAACTAACCCTAAAAAAAGGTAGCTAATTAATAAAAAAGTTAGCGTTAAAATAATTTTTTTTGGAAAATCGTTAATAGAGAAATTAGATTTTGGTAATTTAATTTTGTTTAATAAAACCAATAGTAAACCAATAAAAATGAATAGCCAAAAAACTATAAAAAGTTCTCTTGAAATGAAATTAGTTTTAGCCACTAAATCTGCTTTTGATAGAAATTTTATGGCAAGAGCTATTTCTAGAAACCCTAAAGTAACTTTTATTGTACTAAGCCAATTACCAGATTTTGGTAAACTATTCAAGTAATTAGGAAAAAGTGAAAGTATGCCAAAAACTAAAGACCAAGAAAATCCAAATCCAGCCAAGGCTGAGGTTAATTTTAAAGCTCCGTTAGTATTATCTATTGCACCCACCAGTAAAGAACCTAAAATGGGACCCGTACAAGAAAAAGAAACAAGCACTAAGGTAAAAGCAAGGAAAAAAACACCAATAATTCCGCCTTGGTCTGATGCTTTATCAGATTTGTTTAATAGAGATGAAGGAAGAGAAATTTCATAGAATCCCAATAAGGAAAAGGCGAAAAAGATAAAAATAAAAAAGAAAGTTAAATTAACCCAAATATTAGTAGAGATTTGGTTAAACACATCAGAAACAATGCCTTCTATTAAATAAAAAGGGAGGCTTAAAGAAACAAAAATTAAAAATATAAAAAAAGAAAATAAAAGAGCATCAATTTTTCTTTTAGATTTGGTAAAATAACTTATGGTTAAAGGAATCATTGGAAAAACACAAGGAGTTAAAAGAGCTAAAAAACCCCCTAAAAAACCCAGAAAAATAATAGTAAGAAAAGATTCATTTGTACTAGTTTCTTTGGCGCAGCTTTTTGTTAAAGGGTTACTAACATCAATACTGTTTATTTTAAGGTAAGAAGTAGCTTGTTGGTTGGTATTTGTATTTTGGTTAGTTAGGGTGCTATTTTTTGAAATAGGAATTTCTAAGGTTACCAAATCTGGAGTTAAACAAATTTTATCATTACAAACTTGGTATTCAACATCAACAATAATTTTGTCTAAATTGTTTCCCCAACCCACTTTTTGTTCATAAACCACTTTGTTGTTAAAGTACTTCAGGGTTGCACCAAACACCTGGCTGTATTTTGAAATTAGCTCACCTCTTTCAATTAAAACACCTTCTAGCTTTAGGTTTTCATTAATTTTAAAATTTATTTTTGTGGGTAAGCCAGCACCTTGTTCAATTTTATTAGAATAAATATGCCAACCATTTTCTACTTTTCCAATAATTTGTATGACGGCAGAATTTTTGTCAATCTTTTTTAAATTGTAATTCCACTTTACGGGTTTTTGAATTTGAGCATTTAAAAAAAGTGCTATGAATAAATAGAAGTAAAGTGGTGTGTATTTTTTTAACATATTTTTATGTGTAGAAATTGCTTCGTATTTTCTGTTAATTTAAATCTTTCATCCATTCTGTAATTAATAATCCATAGAATAGAATTATTAGCATCGCAAAGTAACCAGGTTTCATTTTTCTGAAAAATAGATAATTTTTCGTCTTTAAAGAACTTACTTACTTTCTTCTTACCATTAATACCAATTGGATAGAAAAAATCACCTTTTTGCCATTTTCTAATAGTTAAAGGTAATTTTATTTTTTCTAGATCTAATGAAATAGTAAAGTTATTAACCCATTTTTTACTTTTTTCGAATTGTAATTTTATGGGTTTTTCTATCAAAAAATCATCCTTTTCTAAGGGAATAATATAAATAGCTTGGTTTTGTTCCTTATTTTTTTCTTTTATTAAAAGTTCTTCTCTATTTTTTAATAAAATATGGGTTTTAGACTCAATTGTACTTCCGGTTTCAGATGCTAGTATTTTTATTATTTCCTGTGTTGAATAGAAACCAAAGTCAGAAAACACATTAAAAATAATGGTATTTAAAGGCTTTTGTTCTAATAATTTTTTAATTGAAATAGAAATCAGTGCTCCATTTTTATGAGTTATTTCGCTCTTAATTTTTTTAATATATTCTTCAACCAGCTCATTATTTTCTTTTAAAATAGTTACCGATTTTTTGAAATTATTTAGAAAATCAGTATTTAAAAGCAAAAGTTCTGGAATAATTTTATGTCTAATGAAGTTTCTTTTATAAATAGTTTTTTCATTAGAAACATCTTCTCTCCAATCTATTTTTTTTTGCTTCGCATAATATAAAATATCGCTTTTAGCATAAGTTAACAAAGGCCTAACTACTTTGTTGTTAATATCAGGAATGCCTGTTAAGCCCTTTAGTCCAGTACCGCGACTTAAATTAAAAATAAAGGTTTCAATCTCGTCGTTTAAATGATGGGCGGTTAAAATATAATCTAACTTTAAAGTCTCTAATAATTCGTAAAACCATTTATATCTTAGTTCTCTGGCAATTATTTGAATGGATTTTTTTTCTTGTGCTGCAATTTTTTGAGTTTCAAAAGAAATGGAGTGAAAAGGAATGTTAAGCTGTTTGCATTTTTCTTTAACTAAAAGTTTATCTATCTCGGAATCATTTCCTCTTAATTTAAAATTGCAGTGAGCTACTTCTATAGTGTAATCTAAAGAATAAAATAAATCGAATAAAACCATACTATCTACCCCACCACTAATGGCTAAGAGTAGTTTTTTGTTTGTTAGAAATGGGAAGTTATTTTGTAGGTGAATTTTGATATCTTGAAGCAATTTGAGTTTTTTTCAGGTTATTTTGTGAATTAAAAACTTTACTATTTAGTTACAAATTTATTTAAATATAATAGTTAAAAATACATGAAGTTATTTAGTTTTAATAAAGTAACTTCAAGATAAATAAATTTTTAATGAGTGTTAATGTTTTTTGGTTTAGAAGAGATTTAAGGTTAGAAGATAATGTTGGTTTGTATAACGCCTTGAAGCAAGAAAAAAAGGTTATTCCAATTTTTATTTTTGATAAAGAAATAATAGATAAATTAGAAAAAGACGATCCCAGGCTATTTTTTATTTCTGAACAACTTATAAAAATTAATAATAAATTAAAAGAATTTGGAAGTTCTTTGGCAATTTTTTATGGAACACCAAAAGATGTTTTTTTAAAATTTATAGAGGAAAATGAAATAACAGCGGTTTATACCAATCATGATTATGAACCTTACGCCATTTTTAGAGACAATGAAATAAATAGTGTTTTAATAGAAAAAGGAATTGAATTTAATACCTATAAAGACCAAGTAATTTTTGAAAAAAATGAAGTTACCAAAGATGATGGATTGCCGTATATCGTTTATACGCCCTATTCTAAAAAATGGAGAATTAAACTAGCAGAGCAATCGTTTGTTGTTTCGCAATCAGAAAAATTATTAAATAATTCTGCCACACATAATTATCCTTTTTTTAGTTGTGAAGAAATTGGGTTTAAATCTTCTAAAATTAAGGTAAAAAACTATTTATTGTCAGATGAAATTATTGATTTATATGATGACAGAAGAAACTTTCCATGCATAGAAGGAACATCTAGTATAAGCCCACATTTAAGATTTGGTACAATATCTATTCGTGAAGTAGTAAATAGGGCTCTTAAATCTAAAAAAGAAACATTTTTAAAAGAGTTAATTTGGCGAGAATTTTTTATGCAAATTTTGTGGCATTTTCCACACACCACGCATAAAAGTTTTAAACCAAAATACGATTTAATAAAATGGAGAAATAATGAAGAGGAGTTTGAATTGTGGTGTAATGGACAAACAGGATATCCGCTTGTAGATGCTGGCATGAGACAATTAAACACTACTGGCTATATGCATAACCGCGTTAGAATGGTTGTGGCTAGTTTTTTATGCAAACATTTATTAATAGATTGGCGTTGGGGAGAAGCTTATTTTGCCAATAAATTATTAGATTACGAACAGGCTAGCAATGTTGGTAATTGGCAATGGGCTGCAGGAAGTGGGGTAGATGCGGCACCATATTTTAGGATTTTTAATCCATCGGAACAGTTAAAAAAATTCGATTCTAAGGCAGAATATATAAACGAATTTGTAGAAGATTATAAAGAGTTAACTTATTCAAAGCCAATTGTAGAGCACGTATTTGCTAGAGAAAGGTGTTTAAATGAATATAAAAAAGCGTTAAAAGAATCTTAGTATTTTTTATTTTCCTTTAAAGAAATTAATTTTACCACGCCCATAATTAATATTCCTGTTACAATAAAGCAGATAATTAGCCAGTACCAATAAGAAATAAAATAGCTTTTAAGTATAACAGAAAATATAACAGAAAATAATATTATGGTTGCTATTTCGTTAAACATTCTTAGTTTAACAGATTGGTATTTGAATTTATTATTAATAGTATCTTCTAGAATTAACCAAACACGCCAATGGTAAATAAGCAAAAATATAATCATAGCTAATTTAAAATGCATCCAAGGTTGGTGTAAAAAATAATTACTGTTACTAATAAGCATAACCAAGCCAGTAGTTAGCATTATAATAAATGCTGGAACGGTAATAATATTCCATAATTTTTTTTCCATTAAAATAAACTGCGGAAAAAGAATATTTTTTTCTTCTATACTTTTTTGGTTTGCCTCGGTATGGTAAATAATTAGCCTAACAATATAGAACAAACCTGCAAAGTAACTTACCATAAAAATAATATGTAGAGATTTTGTGATGGTATAATATAAACTACCGTATTCCATTTTAGTTAAAAAAATTAATATAAACTTTAGATCCAATAGACAAGCCTAATAATTGATTGGCAGAACCTACAGTTTGTGGGTTGCTTTTATAAATAAATATTTCTAATAGACTATTGCTGTTAAAAATAATGCCTAAATCGCCGTGAAAGGATTCTTCTTTTTCTTTCTTGGTAACTAATTCATAATAATTTTCATATATTTTAGTAACCGTATAATTTTTAAATAAAATTTCGAATCGCCTATTGTTTTTAATTGAGTCGTAAAGTACTTTTTCAATATTTGTTACTGCATTTCCATAATTGTCAATGTAAATTACTTCCCCTATAAGGTTAGAATTATCTTTTATTTTTACGGTTGTTGTTAGTAAGTCATTTAAAGAAGTTTTTTTCTTGCCTAGTAATTCGATTTTCCCACCCCTTAGAATATGTTTCGCCACAGGAACAAAAACATCTTTTAATGGAAAGCTTGAATTTGTATTAAAAACTTTATTAGACAGCTCTATTATTTTAGAAATATTTTCATTCTTTAATAACAAAGATAAAATACCATTATCTGCACCAACAAAAAAATGATTGTTAACCTCTACCACCAAGTGTGGTTCATTTATTTTACAGGCATCATCGACACCAACTAAATGAATGGTATTTTCAGGGAAAAATTTATAAGCAGTTTTTAAAATAAAATAAGCTTCTAGTTTGTTAAACGGAGAAATAGCATGACTTATATCTACTATATTTAACGAAGAAAAATCTTTTAAAAGATCTATTTTAACCAAACTAACAGAAGGGTCTTTTTGTCCTAAATCACTAGTTAAAGTAACAAATCCCATTAATTATAATTCTTTTTAAAACAAATATATTGCTTATTTTTGTTTATGTATGGCTGAAATTAAAATTGAATTAGAAAACACAGATCTTTTTGTATTTTATGGAGAGAGAAATTCAAATATAGATGTACTTGAATACTATTTTCCAAAATTAAAAATTATTGCAAAAGGAACAAGTATAACTGCAATTGGAAAAGAGACTGATGTAATTGAATTTGAAAAAAAAGTGAATTTAATTGCTAAACATATTCAATATTATAATAAGTTGGATAAAAGTGATTTAGAAAAAATAATTGAGTTAAATGACGGGTTAACCATTCTTAGCAAGAATTTAATTTTATATGGTTTAGCAGGAAAAGCAATAAAACCACTCACTAAAAACCAAACTTTAATTGTAGAGCAAATAGAAAATAACGATATGGTTTTTGCAGTTGGTCCGGCAGGAACAGGGAAAACATACACCAGCGTTGCTTTGGCAGTAAGGGCCTTAAAAAACAAAGAAGTAAGAAGAATTATTTTAACTAGACCCGCAATAGAAGCTGGTGAAAACATTGGCTTTCTTCCAGGCGACTTCAAAGAAAAATTAGACCCTTATATGCAGCCTTTGTATGATGGATTAAAAGATATGATTCATTCTGAAAAAATAGAAAGTTATATTCAAAAAGGAATTATAGAAATTGCTCCGCTTGGTTTTATGCGCGGAAGAACACTAGATGAGGCATTTGTTATTTTAGATGAAGCCCAAAACACAACTGTGTCGCAGATGAAAATGTTTTTAACTAGAATGGGTAAAAGTGCTAAATTTATTATTAATGGCGATGTAACACAAGTAGATTTGCCTTCAAAAATACAATCGGGTCTAATTCATGCAACCCAAATTTTAAAAGACGTAAAAGGTATTGGAATAGTTCATTTAGATGAGTCTGATGTGGTTAGGCACCCTTTAGTTAAGAAGATTTTAAAAGCTTACGGATAACTAAAAATATTTCTAATACCAAATAAACTTTATTGGTAATTAATAAAATAAATTTTTTTGTAGAAATTATGTAGTAATTATTTTAATTTATTCTCTTCTATATTTTTTATAATTTCTAGTATAAGGTTAAGTTCAAAGCCTTTTTGTGAAAAATGATTTTTAACTTTTACTAGTTTTTTAAACTTGTTTTTTTCTACACTTTTATTGTAATATTCAATAGTTTTTCTTTCGAGAAAATTAAAATAATCAGTATCATCAATTTCACTTAACCCAATTTTAATTAGTCTTTCATTTATTTGCCTTGTTTTTAAACCAAGTTTAATTTTAATTTTTCCCCAACCATTTTGGTTAAATTTTCCCCTGGCATAACTTTTAACAAATCTTTCTTCGTTTAGGTAATTGTTTTCTATTAAGTATAAAATAATTGAGCAAAAATATGATAAATAAAAAGGCACTAATTGAAACATCGTATGAAATGTCCGCTTGGCTTTTTGTTATCTTATTTTTTGCGGCATTGGTCGCTAATGCAATTTTTGAATAACTTTTAAAATATAAAAAACATGAAAAAAAAGTACCAATTTGTTTATCAGTCAATGGTAGATACACTAAGCGACTTAAGATCAAAAAAAAT
>JBGSBU010000032.1:0-12312 GCA_041730375.1 Solirubrobacteraceae bacterium | reverse complement strand
ATATTCTTATTAAAGAGTATATCGAAGTTGCGAAAAAAGACATAGAAGATTCGCCTATAGAAAGTAATTTTAAACACATATTATACACTTTCTCTGATTTTCTACAAAATAGAGAGAGCTAACTTTTACTTTAAATAAACCAACAAAACCATGATTTTTATTATTTATATGTTTTGGTTAATTTACTCTAATGTTATTTATATTTACTTAAAGTTTTGTGGTTATTAAATTAACCATTTTTTTAATCTTTATAAATAGTCTTATTTTAGCGTGTCTGTAATATCAATAATTGGCTCTGGTTTCTCTGGCTTAAGTGCTGCTTGTTATTTAGCACAAAAAGGCGTTGAGGTGCATGTATTCGAAAAAAATGAAATGCCCGGCGGCAGGGCAAGGCAATTTACAACAGAAAATGGCTTTGTTTTTGACATGGGGCCTAGTTGGTATTGGATGCCCGATGTTTTCGAAGATTTTTTTAATGATTTTAATAAAAAAGTTTCTGATTATTATACACTTGATTTACTTCAACCAGCATTTGATATTATTTTTGAAAAAGGAGAATTAGAAAGCATTCCTAACAATTTTGATGAATTGTGTGTCTTATTTGAAAAAATAGAAAAAGGAGGTGCCGAAAAACTCAAACAATTTATGGTTGAGGCTCAATACAAGTACGATACGGCAATGAGTGGTTTAATTTACAAACCCGGTATTTCAGTCACAGAGTTTGCAAAACTCGATGTAATTAAAGGTGTTTTTAGGCTTGAGATTTTCTCTTCTTTTAGCAAACACATAAGAAAGTTTTTTAAAAATGAAAAGCTAATTGCTTTAATGGAATTTCCTATTTTGTTTTTAGGCGCCATGCCTAAAGATACTCCAGCATTATATAGTTTAATGAATTATGCTGGACTTAAATTAGGAACCTGGTATCCGCAAGGTGGTTTTGGAAAGGTTATTGAATCTTTTGTTGAATTGGCCAAATCTTTAGGTGTGCAATTTCACTTTAATTCTACTGTAGAAAAAATAAATTCTGAAAACGGAAAAAGTAATTCTATCTTGGTAAATGGTAATTTATTTACGCACGATGGTGTAGTCGCCTCGGCCGATTATAACCATGTAGAAACAAAACTTTTAAACAACAAAGAAGCAAATTACTCTAACGAATATTGGGAGAAAAAAACTTTCGCCCCTTCTAGTCTTTTGTTTTATTTAGGTTTAAATAAAAAAATAGATAACATCAATCACCACACGCTTTTTTTTGATACACCAATAGAACAACATGCAATAGAAATTTACCAAACACCTAAGTATCCTTCTAATCCGCTTTTTTATATGTGTTGCCCCTCTAAAACAGACGCAAATGTTGCACCAGAAGGTTGCGAAAATGTTTTCTTGCTAATGCCTATTGCGGCTGGATTGGAAGACAATGAAGAAACCAGAGAAAACTATTTTAAAATAATGCTAAAACGAATTGAAAATCAATTTGAAATAGAAATAGAAAATCATATAATTTATAAAAAGAGTTATTGTGTAAATGACTTTATTGCCGATTATAATTCATTTAAAGGAAACGCCTACGGATTGGCTAATACACTAATGCAAACTGCCATTCTAAAGCCTAAAATGATAAATAAAAAAATTAAAAATCTTATTTACGCAGGTCAATTAACCGTACCAGGACCTGGCGTTCCGCCATCAATAATTTCTGGCAAAATAGCTTCTGAGCTAATGTTAAGTTATTTAGAAAAAAATATAAAATGAAGCAATTATTTGATGCTCTTTCTGAAGAATGTAGCCAACTAACTACAAAAAAATATAGCACAAGTTTTTCTTTGGGCATTCTTTTTTTACACAAAAAATTACGCAATCCTATTTATTCAATTTATGGGTATGTTAGGTTTGCTGATGAAATAGTTGATAGTTTTCATGGATTTGACAAAAAATTGCTTTTAGAAGATTTTAAAAAAGAAACCTATAGGGCCATTGAATCTAAAATTTCTTTAAACCCTATTATAAATTCTTTTCAATCGGTAGTAAATCAATACAAAATATCGCCAGAAATGATTGATGCTTTTTACCAAAGTATGGAAATGGATTTAGAGAAAAAAGAATACACAGAAATAGAATACCAAAAATACATTTATGGCTCGGCAGAAGTAGTAGGTTTAATGTGTTTGCGGGTATTTACAGAAAACAACGAAGCACTATATAATAAACTTTTGCCTGCCGCCACAAGACTAGGTTCTGCTTTTCAGAAAGTTAATTTTTTAAGAGATTTACGTTCTGATAATTTAGATCTAGGTAGAACCTATTTTCCAAAAGTAGATTTAACTTCATTTAACCCACAAAATAAAATTTCTATAGAAAAAGATATCACCCAGGATTTTAAAGAGGCTTTAAGTGGTATTTTGCAACTACCAAGCTCTTCTAAAAAAGGCGTTTTTTTGGCTTATTATTACTATTTTAAATTATTTAAAAAAATTAAAAAACTTTCTCCAGAAAAAATAATGGAAGAAAGAATAAGAATTTCTAACCCAGAAAAGTATTTTTTATTAATAAAATCTAATATTAAACTTCAACTCTCTGCTTTTTAATTACATACTTTAAAAACAAAAGATTATGCAATATACTTACCTAATGGTTGTTTTTTTTTCTGTTTTAATTCCATTTATTTTTTCATTTCATCCTAAACTTAATTTTCACAAACACTTTAATGCTTTTTTTAAAGCTAATTTACTCACCGCATTTGTTTTTATTATTTGGGATGTTTATTTTACCCACCTAGGTGTTTGGGGCTTTAGTCCAAAATATACTACCGGAATTACAATTATTAACTTACCCATAGAAGAGGTACTATTCTTTGTCTTTATTCCGTTTGCTTCTTTATTTACACTTCATTGTTTTTCAACTTTCTATAACCTGGTTTGGAGTAATAAAATAGAAGTTACGTTTATTATAATTTTATCCTTTATTCTTTTTATAGTGGGTGTGTTTAACATAGAAAAAGCCTATACAGCATCAACCTTCTTAAGCACTTCTGTTTTTTTATTGTTATTAAAGTTTTATTTTAAGGTAACTTGGATTGGTGAATTTTTCTCTATTTTTCCTGTAATTCTTATTCCTTTTTTTATTGTAAATGGCATTCTAACTGGAACTGGATTGGAAAGCCCTGTTGTTTGGTATAACAACCAAGAAAACTTAGAAATAAGGATATTAACTATTCCTGTTGAAGATGTTTTTTATGGTATCTTCTTACTTTCTTTAAATTATTTTCTTTATAACCGCTTTAAGCTACCTATTAAGCATTTAATTGTTTAGTTTTTTTTTGGCTTTTAGTTTCATATTTTTAAATTTTATTTGTTTTACTTTGCTTTAAAATTAATTTATAACTATGCGTATCATTTTTTATCTTATGTTTTCTCTTTTACTGCTTTCTTGTTCTGCAAGTAAAAAAGCTACCCAGCTTATTAACAAAGGAAATCACGATGCGGCAATAGAGATTTTAGTTAAAAAAATTGCGGGCGGCGTTTCTAACAAAGCCAAAACAGAATACAATGTGTTGCTTTTTAATGCCTACAATAAATTAGTTACTCAAAGCAAAGAGCGTTTAATTTATTTATACAAAGATACTTCTTCCCAAAAATTCGAAGAAATCTATAACATTTATTCTTCCTTAACTCAAAAACAACAAGCCATAAAACCTTTGTTACCCCTAAAGGTTAATGGAAGAGGGTTAAATTTTAACTTCGAAGATTATACCAATGATTTAATTACTTCTAAAAATAATTTAGTAACCTTTTTATATGAAAATGCAAAGAAAAATATAAAAGAGAATAACAAAGTTGTTTTAAGAAGAACTTTTGATGATTTAATTTATTTAGACAAACTTCAGCCCGGATATAGAAATGTAAATGCTTTAATAAATGAAGCCCAGTTTAAAGGAACGGATTTTGTATATGTGTCGCTAGAAAACAAAACCCAAACTGCTATTCCAAAAAGATTAGAAAACGAACTTTTACAATTTAGCACCTATGGTCTAAATGATAAATGGACGGTTTACCATTCTACTAAAAGAAACAATACCACTTATGATTACCGCCTAAATTTTAATTTTCAGCATTTAATGGTAAGCCCAGAAAGAATTGAAAAAAATAAACTTATTCAAGAAAAAATAATTGTAGAGGGTACAGAATATCTAGTAAACGAAACCGGAGAACAAGTAAGGGATAACCTTGGAAATCTAATAAAAATTGATAAAAAAATAACTATTAGATGCGAAATCGAAGAGCTTATACAAATGAAAGACGCTACAATTGGGGCAAAAATAGAATTCTGGGATCAACTAACCAACCAACTTATACAAGATTTTCCGCTGCAAAGTACTTTCTCTTTCAGAGATGTTTCTGCCAGGGTTAGGGGAGACGAAAGAGCATTAGACGAAACCTACATACCTAATATTAAAAACCCAATTCCTTTTCCCAGCAACGAACAGTTAATTTATGAAGGTGGGCAAGACCTTAAAAATCAATTAAAAAATATTTTAGCCTCATACAAAAGATAAAATGTTGGATTTATTAACTCATTTTCCAGAATTAACACCACTTCAATTGAACCAGTTTCAAAAACTAGAATCAATTTATACCTATTGGAACGAAAGAATTAATGTAATTTCTAGAAAAGATATCCATAATTTTTACACGCACCATCTGCTTCATTCTTTGGCTATTGCAAAAGTAATTAGTTTTAATGCAGGCCATACTATTTTAGATGTAGGGACGGGTGGTGGTTTCCCAGGAATTCCTTTATCTATTTTGTTTCAAGAAAGTAATTTTACACTAATAGATGCTGTTGGAAAAAAAATAACAGTAGTTAAAGAAGTAATAAAAGAATTAGAATTAAAAAATGTAATTGCAGAAAAAGCAAGAGCAGAAGAAATTATAACCAAGTATAACTTTATTGTAAGCAGAGCCGTTGCTTCTATGCCTAAATTTATTGAAATAACAAAAAATAATTTAAAAAAGGGTGAAAAAGAAATGGGGTTATATTATTTAAAAGGCGGCGAATTAGAAGAGGAACTTAAATGTTTTCCGGCGGCAAAACTTTTTACTATTTCTGATTATTTTAAAGAAGATTATTTTAAAACTAAAAAAGTGGTTTTTATATCTACTAACCATATTATATAACTTTCTTGGTTAAAGAGAACAATAAATTGTCTAATTTTGTTGGGTTAATAATTAAAAAAAATCAATAACATGGGTGCTTGTGGAAATTGTGGTACATCAACTAGTGGTATTCCTGCTGGGTGTGGTAGCAAGGGAAATTGCGCTACAGGTGGTTGTAACAAACTAAATACCTTTAATTGGCTGGGCAACATGTCTAACCCCGCAAATTATAACGAATCTAATTTATATGAAGTTAGGTTTAAAAACGATAGAAAAGAGTTTTTTCATTCTAAATCTTTAAACAAATACAATGTTGGCGATGTTTTAACGGTAGACTGTTCTACTGGTTTTGATATTGGTGTTGTCTCATTAAAAGGAGAACTAGTAAAAATTCAATTTAAAAATAAAAATAAAGGTAAAGACCTTAATTCTGTTTTAAAAATACATCGTTTAGCTAACGAAAAAGAAATTTCTAATTGGCAAAAACTAAGAGAAAGAGAACACGATATAATGGTTGGTGCTAGAAAACTTACCCGTGAATTAAACTTAGATATGAAGATTTCTGATGTGGAATTTCAGGGTGATGGCTCTAAAGCTGTTTTCTTTTATACCTCAGACAACCGGGTTGATTTTAGAGAGCTTATAAAAACGTTGGCAGGAAATTTTAGAATTGGTGTTGAAATGCGGCAAATTGGTTATAGGCAAGAGGCTGCAAAAGTAGGTGGCATTGGCTCTTGCGGTAGAGAACTATGTTGTTCTAGTTGGTTAACCGATTTTAGAGCAGTAAATACTAATTCTGCAAAATATCAGCAACTATCTATAAATCCGCAAAAGTTAGCCGGACAATGTGGAAAGCTTAAGTGCTGCTTAAACTTTGAATTAGATAGCTACCTAGATGCTTTAAAAAACTTTCCAGACGAAAACACCTCTTTTTTAACCGAATTAGGAAAAGCTTATTGTGTTAAAATTAATATTTTTAAAGGTTTACTTTGGTTTACTAGCAGCCAAGATTCTACTTGGTATAAATTTACGAAAGAAGAGGTTTTCTCTTTTATTGGAATGGAAAAAGAAAAAGGGAAAACCCCTAGTTTAAAAGATCTTTTTTCTGTAGGCAATTCCTCAACCGAAAGTGTAGAAGGATACAATACCGATATTATTTCTGAAAGCAACATAGATAGATTTACTCCTGTAAAAACAAAGAATTTTAAAAAAACTAAATTCAGAAAACCTTCAAATAAAAATTAATGAAAAAAAAAAGAATTAGTATTTATTTATTTTTTTGTTTGCTTTTTTTTACTTTTTGTACCTCTTCTACAAACGATTTTGAAAAGACTATTGATCTTAAAAACAACTGGAAAAGTAATTTTGTGGCTAATTATTCTTTTAAAATTACCAATAATAAACCAAAAACAATTAGTATTTTATTAAGAAATAACAATGAATACGAGTTTAGTAATATTTACTTTTTTGTTCAACACACTTATCCAAATGGTGTAAAAGAGACCGATACTTTGCAATACTTTTTAGCAAATAAAAAAGGCCAGTGGTTAGGAAGTGGCTTTACACAAATAAAACAAAATTTATTAGAATTAAAACCTGCTAAAGCTTATGCTACTGGTCTTCATAAGGTTACTGTTTTTCATGGAATGAGAAAAAAGAATTTAATAGGCTTAGAAGACATTACACTTGTTTTAAATTGAACTTATATGCAAAACAATCCAAATACATTTAATAATACCCAGCAAGTAAAGAAATATATAAGACTTTTTTGGTTAAGTTTTATCTCTTTTATTATTTTTCTTATTTTATTTTTTTGGGCTGCTTCTGCTGGTTTTTTAGGAAGTGTTCCTGATATTACAGAGCTTGATAACCCCGATTTAAATTTAGCTTCTGAAGTTTACTCTTCTGATGGAAAATTATTAGAAAGATTTGAAGAAGAAAAAAGAATTCCAATTGAATACAAAAATTTACCAGAATACCTGGTTAACGCCCTCTTAGCAAAGGAAGATATTAGGTTTAGAGAACACACTGGCGTTGATATGATTGCTATTTTAAGAGCAGCAACTGGTGGCGGTGGCGGTGGAAGCACTATAACGCAACAACTTTCTAAACAACTTTATACCGGCGAAAGATCTAAGTTTTTACCCCTGAGGCTTAAACAAAAACTTTTAGAGTGGATTACTGCCGTTGGACTAGAAAGAAGGTATACAAAGGATGAAATAATTACCATGTACTTTAATAAATTTGATTTTCTCTTTGGTGCAAATGGTATAGAGGCTGCTTCAAAAATTTATTTTAATAAAGAAACCAAGGATTTAACTCTTTCAGAAGCCGCCATGTTTGTTGGTATGTTCCAAAATCCGGTTCAAATAAACCCATTAAAAAACATGCCCTTAGCTATTGAAAAAAGAAATGGCGTTTTAAATAAAATGGCAGAACATGGTTTTATAACCATTGATGAAGCAAGAAGAGTTAGCAAACAGCCCATAATTTTAGACTTTAATAGAAAAAGACTGAAATCTATTAAAGAAAGCTACTCGGCCTATTTTAAATATTTTTTAAAAAAAGAAGTTGCACAAATTCTTGAAAATTATGAAAAAGAAACAGGGAAGAAATATAATCTTTATAAAGATGGTCTAAAAATACATACTACTATAGATTCTAGAATGCAACTTGCTGCAGAAGGGGCTATTAAAAAACACTTGAAAAAACTACAATCTTCTTTTTTTGCAGAACAACGCAATAATTCTTTGGCTCCTTTTAACAATATTTCTAAAGAAAAAAGAGATAGAATTCTTTTTGCTGGTATAAAACAAACTTCCCGATATCGCCTACTTAAAAACAAAAACCTATCTGATGCAAATATTTTAAATGAATTTAAAAAACCCATTAGACTAGAAATTTACACTTGGAGTGGAATAAAAGACACCCTAATGAGTCCTTTAGACTCTATTATTTACCACAAACACATTGTACAATCTGGTTTATTATCTATAGATCCTGGCTCTGGAAATATAAAAGCTTGGGTTGGTGGAATAAATTGGGATTATTTTAAGTTCGATCATGTTAAGCAATCGAGACGACAAGCAGGTTCTACCTTTAAGCCTTTTGTTTATTTAACAGCCATTAATCAAATGAATTTAACTCCTTGTTCTACTGTTTCTAATGAGCAATTAACAGTGGGGAAATGGAGTCCAAGAAATTCTAGTGGTAGATATGGGGGTAGTTTAACATTAAGAAATGGGTTGGCTTTTTCTGTAAATACTATCTCTGCAAGATTAATTCAACAAACAACCCCGCCTTTAGTTATACAATTAGTTAGAGAAATGGGAATTACAAGCCCAATAGAAAACGATTTAACCATTTCACTAGGTTCATCAGACTTAACTTTATACGAAATGGTTGGTGCTTATAGCGTTTTTGCAAACAATGGAATTTATATTAAACCCGAGTTAATTTTAAAAATTGAAGACAGCAAAGGTGCTATAATAAAAGAATACAATTTAGAAAGCAGAGAGGTTATTTCTGAAGAAGTAGCCTATTCTATGGTTGATTTATTGAAAGGTGTGGTTGATTTTGGAACAGGTGTATCTTTAAGAGGCTATGGCGATTTTGGAGAAGTAGCTGGCAAAACAGGGACAACAAACGATAATTCTGATGGTTGGTTTATTGGCATGGTACCAAAGCTGGTTACCGGAATATGGACTGGATGGGACGATAGGTTTGCTCATTTTAGAAGCACCAATATGGGGCAAGGAGCTAGCATGGCAATGCCCATTTGGGCTTACTACATGAATAGCGTATACGAAATAAACGGCATAGACCTTTCTAGAAAAGATAAGTTTGAAAAACCTAGCAGTAAATTTAAATTATGGGAATGCAATAATAACAGGCACGACTTTGAAACAAATTTAATTTCTGAAGAAAGTGGAATAGTTAGTAAACCCACTATTTATAACCAAACCAGCAATAATTCTAAAACCGAAAATAAAAATTCTGAACCTAAGGAAGAAATAAAAATTAACTTTAATTAACACTATTTTATTCTTTGTATTTATATGAAAAAAGCAATTATTATTGGTGCTTCTGGTTTAGTGGGATCGCTTTTAACCAAAAAATTATTAAATGATTCTTATTACGAAACAGTAACCGTTTTAGTTAGAAGTAGTTTAAATATTCATCACCCTAAATTAATAGAATTAAAAGTGAATTTTGACGAATTATTTAAAGAAAAAATAGAAGCCGATGATGTTTATTGTTGTTTGGGTTCTACAATTAAAAAAGCAGGATCTAAAGAACGCTTCAGGCTTATAGACTATACCTATTCTTTAAATGTGGCTAAAATTGCCAAAAAATATAATTGTAATCAATTCATAATTGTAACTGCAATGGGCGCAAATTCAAATTCGTTAGCATTTTACAGTAAAGTAAAAGGCGATTTAGAAAACGCTTTAAAGGCGTTAAATTTTAATTCTTTATTAATTATTAGACCTTCTTTATTACTTGGCGATAGAAAAAATGAGACAAGGACTTTAGAAAAAGTAGCTTCACTGTTTATGCAATCTTTTTCTTTATTATTACCTAAAAAAGTAAGAGCAATTAAAGCAGATAAAGTTGCAACAGCCATGATGGATTTAGCAAAAAGAAATTATTTTGGTTTTCATATTTTTGAATCGGATGTTTTACAGTCTTATTAATTTTTTTAACTCCAACATAAGCATTTTCTTTGTTATTGGCTTATTCTTAATTATTATTTTGCTCTTATTTTCTAATTATCAATTAAGAAATAAAAAAACCAAAAAACTAAATAACCCTTATTTAAATGAAAATAAAGCCTACTTTAAATATGTAGAAGATGTTTCTCACGAATTAAAAACCCCTTTGTTTTCTATTCAAGGTTATATAGAAACTTTATTAGAGGGCGGAGCTATAAACGATATATCTGTTAGAGATTCTTATTTAAAGAGTATTTATAATGCCTCGGAAAGATTAATGAAAGTTGTTAAATATTTAGATACCATACATGATTTAGAAAAAGTAGAATTAAAATTACATTATTCTGTTTTCGATTTATACGAAATTATAAACGAGGTATTTGAGTTGCTTGATCAAAAAGCAAAAGAAAATAATGTTATTCTAAAAAAACCTAGTTATCCGTCTAAAGTAATTGTTTCTGCCGATAAAAATAGAATTTTCCAGGTATTCTCTAATTTAATATATAATGCCATAATTTATAGCAACAATGAAAATATAGTTACTTTAGATTTTCAAGAAACCGATAAAGAATGGCAAATTAATGTTTCTGATGCTGGTATAGGTATTGCAAAAGAAGACTTAAAGTATATTTTTAATAGATTTTATAGAGCGGATAAAAGCAGAAACAATAAAATTGAAGGCTCGGGATTAGGTCTATCTATTGTTGAAAAGATATTAACCTTTCATAATAAAAAAATTACGGTAAAAAGTGTTTTGAATGAGGGAACTTCTTTTAGTTTTAAACTAGATAAGCCTTAAAAGTTAGGTTCAAATGCATTTTTAATATGCTTAATCTCTGTTTTTTTATCATTTATAAGAACGCTAATTATATCAAATCTAACTTCTAACTCTACGTTATTTTCTTCTATATAAATGTTAGCTAGTTTTATTAAAAGTTTAGTTTTTTTGATATTAACTGCTTCTTCTGGATTTTGAACCTTATTTCTTTCTCTGGTTTTTACCTCAACAATAATTAAATTATTGTCTTTAAGGGCAATTATATCTATTTCTGATTTACTTTTTTTGTTTCGCCAATTAGTTTCTTTTATTATATATTCTTTTTTTATTAAAAAATTAATTGCTTCTTCTTCTCCTCTTTTCCCTAATATAAGGTGATGTGCAAACATTTTATATCTTACTTATTAAAATCAAACACAAAATTATCTTTATTTTTTGTAATGCTTAAATTAAGCCCAAAAATCAATGCTCTGTTGTCGTTTATATGGCCAGCAGGGAAATTATAAAATATTGGAAAATTATACGCTTCTAATTCGTCTGTGATGATTTTATTTGCTGTTTCATCAAAATCTTTATTGTAAAAGAGATTATCTTTGTCGTCCATTTTAGTAAAAGATCCAATTACTAAGGCTTTAATTTGGTTGAAAACCCCATTTCTTTTCATATTCATTATCATTCTGTCTAAATGGTAGTAATCTTCGTGCCAATCTTCAATAAAAAGAATTTTATTTTTAAAAAATGTTTTTTTTAAAACACCTAATTGGCTGTATATCAAAGATAAATTACCTCCTACTAATTTGCCTTTTATTTCATTTCTATAATTTTTAGATTTAAGTTCTATATTATATTTTAATTTCTTTTTAAAAAGGACTTTTTTTAGTGAAATATAACTTTCTATACTTGCATTAGTAGAAAAACTTTTTGCAGTAACAGCATGTAACGAAGGTATTTTTAAAGCATTTAATTTATTATGAATTATGGTTATATCTGAATATCCTATTATCCATTTAAAATTATTTTTTAAAGAACTAAAATCTAATTTGTCTATTATTTTAACTGCTCCGTAACCACCTCTGGCGCACCAAATAGCTTTGATGTTTTTATTATTTATTGCTTCCTGGAAATCATAAACTCTTTGAACATCAGTGCCTGCAAAATTGTACCCTGTTCCACTTTTTTTAAATAAATTTTTTCCAAAAACAGGTATTAAATTATTTTCTTTTAAAAATTGTATTGCTTTGTTTAAATCATCCTTATTTAAATAGCCAGAAGGAGCTACAATAGCTACTTTGTCATTTATTAAAAGAGATTTTATTTTCATTAATTTAAAATAGCTTCTATTCCTGGTAATACTTTTCCTTCCAAGTATTCTAACATGGCTCCACCTCCAGTAGAAACAAAACTCATTTTATCATCAATTTTAAACTTTTTTACTGCTGCCACACTGTCTCCACCTCCAACTAAAGAAAATGCTCCATTTTCTGTGGCTTTAACTACTGCTTCACCTAATTTAATGGTTCCGTTTGCAAAATTATCAAATTCAAAAACACCTAAAGGTCCGTTCCATAATATGGTTTTTGAATTTACAATAACTTCTTCAATTTCTTTTATAGCTTCGTCTGAAACGTCTAAACCTTGCCATCCATCGGGTATTTTATTAGAA
>JBGSBU010000031.1:0-12373 GCA_041730375.1 Solirubrobacteraceae bacterium | reverse complement strand
AACAAAAAGAAATAACAAGTTATTTTTCATAAAGATTAAAAGATTTAAAATTTCGTTGCAAATATAACATTTTGTTTATATATAAAAAAAACCGCTTATTTAAGCGGTTTTTGTATAGTTTTTTTTAAAAGAATTATTATTTTGGTTTAACAATGTCGTAACCCACTGTTAATTGTATAACTTGATTTTTACCCTTTACATTTTTAATAATATCATTAAGACCTAAATTATATCTGGCATCAAAGTTTAAACCAAAATTTGTTTTGTAGCCCGCACCAAAATTAAAACCAAAGTCAAATGTATTTAATTTTTCGCCTAAAAGCTTCAAAGAATCTGATGTATCAATACTTCCCAAACCTTCAACTTCCGTTGTATCCTTAACTACAAAACCAATTTGCGGACCAGCTTGTAAATATAAACCATCAACTACAGCGTATTGAAACATAATTGGCAAAGTTAAATAGTCAAAAATAATTTTACCATTGTAACCATCAGAAGAAAATTTTGAACCTTGAGCTGAGTAAAGTAATTCAGGTTGAATAGAGAAACTCTCACCTAAATTAAAGTTAGTGTAAACCCCTCCAACAAAACCTGTTCTTGTTTTAGAAGAAGAATCATCAGTAATTTTAGCTAAGCTTAAACCAGTTTTAACACCAAAACTTTGTGCATGCATTGCAACGCTAGTAGCTGCAACAAATAAAAGAACTAATACATTTTTTTTCATTTTTAATATAAATTTTAAATTATTAGGTGCAAATTTAAAATATAGGATTGGTTCTACCCCCCCCAATTGTATGATTTAAATCATTGATTTAATGGTGGTAGAGTTAATAAAAATTACTGAAATCAATGTAGCGTATATAAAAAAAATAATTTCATTTTACATAATTCTGTTTTTAAACCCTATTTTTGTATGTTTATGTTTTAAAGAATTATTTAAACCCTTTTTAGTTAAAGAAACTTGTTGTTGTATGAAAGTATTTAAGTTTGGTGGTTCATCTGTAGGAACTCCAGAAAGTATAGGATTAGTTAAAAATATAATAAAAAATAACGCTAACGAAAAGTTGTTAGTTGTTTTTTCTGCCTTTGGCGATACCACAGATTTTTTAATAGAAAGTGGTAAAAAAGCAGAAAAAAGAGACAAAGGCTACCTAAAAATTGTTAAAAAAATAGACGATTTGCATTTGGGTATTATAGAAAATATTTTTGATAGTGCAAAAAAAGCCCATGTAATTAGCGAAGTAAAAGAAAACCTAAACTTGCTAGAAGAAATTTTAGAAGGAGTTTTTAATTTACAAGAACTGTCTTTAAAAACATTTGATAAAATATCTAGTTTTGGCGAACTACTTTCTAGCTATATTTTGTCGGAATACTTAAAACAAGAAGGCTTAGAGGTTGAATTATTTGATTCTAGAAAAATTATTGTAACCGAAAATGAATTTGGGGGAGCAAAAATTTTAATTCCAGATACCTATAGAAACATTAAAAAACTTTCTTTAAACGCCAGAATAAATATTTTCCCTGGGTATATAGCCACCTCTAAGAACGGAAATGCAACTACTTTGGGCAGAGGCGGATCAGACTATACCGCATCGCTGTTAGCAGGTGCTTTAAAAGCACAAGAACTACAAATTTGGAAAGACGTAAACGGCATGCTAACCGCCAACCCTAAGTTGGTGAAATCTGCTAAAACCATCTCTCAACTTTCATATGACGAGGCGTTAGAATTGTCTCATTTTGGCGCCAATGTGTTGTATCCACCAACTGTGCAGCCTGCTTTAATAAACAATATTCCCATAAGAATTAAAAATACTTTTAATCCAGAACACCCAGGAACCTTAATTTCTAACAACGAATCTATGTTAGATTTGTTACCAGTTAGAGGTTTATCTAGCATATCAGAAGTGGGCTTAGTTACCGTTACAGGAAGTGAAATGTTTGGCTTGCCAGGTTTTTCTAAAAGATTTTTTGAAGCCATTTCTAATAGAGGAATCAATATAATGATGATTACCCAAGGCTCATCGGAAAATTCTATAACCGTTGCAGTTTTACCTAACGATGTGGATAAAGCCAAAGAAACCCTTTCTGCCGAATTTAAATACGAAATATCTAATAAATTACTAAAACAAATACAAACAGAAAAAGAACTAAGCATGGTTGCTTTGGTGGGTAGTAGAATGAAAAATTACCCAGGTATAAGTGGTAAAATGTTTAGTACATTAGGTAAAAACGGAATTAATATTAGGGCCATTGCCCAAGGCTCATCAGAAACAAACATTACTACGGTAATTAAATTTTCTGATCTTGAAAAGGCAATGAATGCATTAAATGAAGTGTTTTTTGAAAAAGAAGTTAAAGAACTAAATTTATATATTATTGGGGTTGGAAATGTAGGAGGGAAGTTAGTTGAACAAATTGCTACACAGCAAAAGTATTTGTTAGAAAATAAACTAATTAGAATAAATATAGTTGGATTAACTAATTCTAAAAAAATGTTGTTTAATAAAAAGGGAATTTCTCTAAAAAATTGGCAAACAGAACTTAACCAAAAAGGAGATGAAACCAATTTAAAAAATTTTATTACACAGATAAAACAAAATAATTTAAGAAATAGTGTATTGGTAGACAATACAGCAAACAAAAAAGTAGCAGCAATTTACGAAGATTGCTTAGAGGCAAGTATTGGAATAATTACCTGTAATAAAATAGCAGCAAGCGATGAGTTAACTAGGTATAAAAAACTAAAACAACTTTCTAGAGATAAGAATGCACCATTTTTGTTCGAAACCAATGTAGGAGCAGGTTTACCAATTATAGAGACACTAAATTCTTTGGTTAATAGTGGCGATAGGGTTAGAAAAATTAAAGCAGTGCTTTCTGGAAGTTTAAATTTTATTTTTAATAATTTTACTACAGAAACAAAATTTCACCATATTGTTAAAGAAGCCCAATTAGAAGGATACACAGAACCAGACCCAAGGTTAGATCTTAGCGGTAAAGATGTAATGCGTAAAATTTTAATTTTAGTTAGAGAAGCAGGTAATAATGTTGAAATGGACGAAATAGAAAATATTTCTTTCTTGTCTGATGACTATTTTAAAGGATCGGTAGATGATTTTTATACATTATTAGAAAAAAATGCAGTTTATTTTAACCAATTACTTAAAGATGCAAATAATAATAATGCTAAGTTAAAATTTGTTGCTTCTTTTGAAAATAGCAAACTTAAAGTTGGATTAGAACAAATTCCTACCCATCATCCTTTTTACGATTTACAAGGAAAAGATAATATAGTAATGTTATACACAGATAGATATCCGGAATATCCGATGATTATAAAAGGAGCAGGAGCAGGAGCAGACGTTACTGCCTCTGGAGTTTTTGCAGACATAATAAGATATAGCACCATTTAAAACATGGAACAAATAAAAGTTTTTTCGCCTGCCTCTGTTGCAAATCTTTCTTGCGGATTTGATGTGCTTGGTTTGGCTTTAGATTCTAAAGGCGATGATATTATGGTTAAAAAGATAAAGCGTAAAGAAATTATCTTAATACATACCGATAATTATAATCTTCCTTTAACCGTTAACGAAAATGTTTCTGGTAAAGCAGCACAAGCTATTTTAGACGATTTAAATTTAGATTTTGGATTTGAAATAACAACACACAAAAACATTCATCCGGGAAGCGGAATAGGCTCTAGCAGTTCTAGTGCTACCGGAACGGTATTTGCAATCAATCAATTATTAGGAAATATATTATCAGAACAACAGCAGCTACATTATTCATTAATTGGCGAACACGTAGCCTCGGGCTCTTTTCATGCAGATAATGTTGCTCCTTCGTTATTAGGAGGTATTATTTTAATTAGAGGATACAATCCGTTAGATTATATTAAACTTCCCGTTCCTAGCGAATTGTGGGTATCGGTAATTACACCAAAAATCCAAATTAAAACATACGATGCAAGAAGGGTTTTAAAACAAAAAGTAATGCTAAAAAATGCCATACAACAATGTGGAAATTTGGCTGGTTTAGTAGCAGGCTTTTATAGAAGCGATTACGAGCTAATTAGTAGGTCTTTGGTAGATGTTTTAATAGAACCTCAAAGAGCTGTATTGATACCAAAATTTACCGATTTAAAGAAAAAAAGTATTGCGGCTGGTGCTTTAGGTACTGGAATATCAGGCTCTGGTCCGTCTGTTTTTTCTCTTTGTAAAGGAGAGGAAAATGCAAAAAAAATAAGTGAGGTATTTAATTCTATTTATAAAAAAACAGGAATAGAGTACGAATTAATTGTATCAAAAGTAAATGAAAAAGGGGTAAAAATAATTCAAGAATGAACTATTATAGCTTAAACGGCGATACTACAAAAGTTAATTTTAGAGAGGCAGTTTTAAATAGTATTGCACCAGACAAGGGATTGTATTTCCCAGAGGATATTTCTAAACTTTCTCCATCAATTATTAAAGACATAACCCAATTAACAAAACACGAATTGTGTTATGAAGCTATTAAACAATTTGTGGGTGATTGTATTCCTAAAGAAAAATTAATTTCTATTATTCAAGAAACTTTAAATTTTGAAACACCAGTTAAAAAAGTAAATAATGAAATTTCTGTTTTAGAATTATTTCATGGACCAACGTTAGCTTTTAAAGACGTAGGAGCAAGGTTTATGGCCAAGTGTTTGGGGTATTTTTTAGAAAACTCTAATAAGGAAATTACCGTGCTAGTTGCTACATCTGGCGATACAGGTGGAGCTGTAGCCCATGGATTTTATAAAGTAAAAGGCATAAAAGTAGTAATTTTATACCCAAAAGGAAAAGTTAGCAACATACAAGAAAAACAATTAACTACACTAGGCGAAAATATTTATGCATTTGAAGTTGAAGGAGATTTTGATGATTGCCAAAACATAGTTAAACAAGCTTTTATTGACAAGGAAATAAACAAACAATTTAATTTAACCTCTGCAAACTCTATTAACGTAGCTAGGTGGTTGCCACAAATGTTTTATTACCTAAATGCTTTACAACAAGTAGACCAATCTAAAGAGACTATCTTTTCTGTTCCAAGCGGAAACTTTGGAAATATTTGTGCTGGAATTATGGCACAAAATATTGGTATTAAAATAAATCATTTTATTGCAGCTACAAATAATAATAATGTAGTAACAAGGTTTTTAGACTCAAATTTATACCAACCACTAAAAACTATTCCAACCATTTCTAATGCAATGGATGTATCAGACCCAAGTAATTTTGTGCGCATTCAAAAAATATATAGCAATTATTTAAACTTAAAAGAACATTTAACATCTTATTCTTTTAACGATTTAGAAACAAGAAATAGTGTAAAAAGTGTTTTTGAAAATGATAAATATATGATGGATCCACACGGAGCAGTAGCTTTTATGGGAGTAAAAAAATATTTAGAAGGTAAAGAAATAACACAAACAAATAATGTGTTTTTAGAAACAGCTCACCCAGTAAAATTTATAGAGGTGGTAGAAGATATTTTAAATATCAAGGTAAAAATATCAACCGAATTACAAGATTTAGTAAAAAAAGATAAAAAAACAATTGAAAGCTCTTCTAATTATCTTGAATTTAAGAACAAATTAATAGACTTAATACAGTTGTAAATTAAAAATTATGAAATATTTATTTATTTATTTATTTATATCATCATTACTTTTTTCTCAAGATTATTTAATCAAAATAAATGATTTTTCAATAAATGAAAACGAATTTATTAAAGAATATGATAATAGCATAAAGGTATTTGGATTAGAAACTACAATAAATAATATTATAGAAAAACAATTATTATTACAAGAAGCAACTACATTAAATCTTGAAAATAAAGAGTATAAAATTCAAAAAAAAATTGATGATTATAAAAAAGACAATGCGTTTAAAATTCTTGAAATAGAAGATAAAAAAAATGAGATTTTAAATTTTGTGAAAAATAATATAGACAAAAGATTAGTAGTAGATTTAATTTCAGTACAAATTAAATCTCCTTTTTTTAAAAAAGATTCACTAGAAGCACAAAATAAATTAGTTATTTTAAAAAATAGTTATAACAATAATAAAAATATTAAAATAACTAAAGATTTAAGTGTACAAAATTTAGAAATACAACATTTTAAAGTCCCATATATCATTGAAAAAAATGCTTATGAAATTAGAAATATAGATGAGACTTCAGAAATTTTTGAGCTAGATGGTGCTTACCATTTTTTAATTCTAAAAGAAGCTTTAAAACATAAAAATAACTATACACTAAAGTTTTTAGCAATAGATAAAGCTGAGCCAAAATCACAAGAAACAATAAATGAGGTTTACAAAGATTTAACCGTAAATAAATTAACTTTAGAAACAGTTTTAAAAAAATATACTTTTAACAAAAGTACCATTCAAAATAAAGGAGAACCGTATATTGCAAATTATGTAAATATGCCAACTGATGTTATTAAAAAGTTAGAAAAATTAAATAACTATGGATTTACAGAACCTATTGATTCTGGTACATCTTTTATTGTTTTTCAGTTAATTGATTCTACAGCAAAACAAATTTCTAATGAAGAATTAGAAAAAGATGCGATTAACGAATTTACCCAAATTATTTTTGATAACGAAATTGTAAAACAAGCAAAAAAATATGTTAAAATTTCTGAAAATTTTAAATCAAAAAATCAATTTAAATTTTTAGCAGAGAATAGTTACAAATTAAAAGACACAATTACATTTTCTACAGTTAAGAATTTAAATGATAGTTTTTTTGAAGTTGATGAAAAAAAAATAGTATCTCTAAAAGAATTAATATTAAACTGGAACGTAGGTGTTAAAAATTTAACTAGTAATCTAAATTTTGATGGTTACTATAATAATTTTATAAAAAATTCTATAAACAAATCCTATATTACTTATGCATATAATAATGCGGTAGTCTATAATCCTAAGATAAAGAAAGAATTTAATTCTTTTAAAGAAAATTTACTTACAACTTTTGCGTTAGATTATTATTATCAACAATCATTAACAGATTCACTTACACAAAGAGAATATTTTAATTTAAATTCAAAAAATTATATTTACGATAAAAGAGCAAGTGGCTCTATTTATATATGCCAAGATTTAGAAATGGAAAATATAATTTTAAATACATTGAATAATAAAAAAAAGTTAAATGAAATTATAAGCAAATACAACAATAAACTTTCTGCAAAAAATAAATATTATTTAAACTTTTATAAAGGAATATTTAATTTAAATAATGAGTTATTACCTAAAGGAACTTTATTAAAAAAAGGAATTCAGAAAATTAAATTTAATAATTATTACTACATAATAAATTTTGATGAAATTTTAGAAAAAACCAAGATGAATTTTGAAGATTTCAATAAAAATATTGATGAAAATTATAAAAATTTTTACGCTAACAAAAAATTACAAGAAATAAAAAACAAAACAAAAATTGAAATTAATAAAAATAAATTTCAATTGATAAAACAAAAATACGGGTTATGAAAATAATTAATTACATTATAATATTTATTCTTTTTCAAATAAAAATAGTTGCTCAAGAAATAAAAATAGATAATATAATAGCTGTTGTTGGGAAAGAAGTAATATTAAAATCAGATATAGATCAGTTAAAAAGTTTTGTAGAAGAAAGCAACAAAAAACAAACAGATTGCGAACTACTTGAAAATATAATTTCAGAAAAAATTATAGTGTATAAAGCAAAAAACGACACTCTTTTAAATGTTACGCCCACTGAAATTGAAAAACAAGTAAATCAAGTTTTTAAACAGTATAAAGATTATTTTGAAGATGATGGTAAAATTCTAGATTACTTTGGTTATAAAAACATAACTAATTTAAAAGAAGAGCTTTCTAAATCTCAGAAAGAAAAAATGTTAGCTGAAAGAATGAGGCAAAAATTATCGTCAAATCTAGATGTATCGCCTAAAGAAACTAAAGATTTTTTTGAAAAAAATAAGGATTTTTTGCCCTCTACAAAAGAAGAATTAGAGTTAGCTCAGATAGTTATTTCTCCTAAAATTTTAAAAGAAAATAAAATTAAAGTAATTGGTATTTTACAAGAAATTAGGCAAAATATTTTAGCAGGTAAAAGTAGGTTTGAAGAAGAAGCTCTTTTAAATTCTGAAGACAAAGGATCGGCAGTAGAAGGCGGAATGATTAAAAATGTTGAAAGAGGAAAGATGGTTAAAAACTTTGAGGCTCAGGCTTTTTCTTTAAAAGAAGGGGAGATATCTAATCCTTTTGAAACAGAATTTGGATTTCATATTATTAAATTAGAAAGTAAAAGAGGTCAGATTTTAGACCTAAGACACATTTTAATATCTGTTAAACCCTCTCAAGTTGAAATTGAAGAGGCTAAAAAAATATCAGATTCTATTAGATCTAAGTTGTTGGTTAATAAAAGTTTACTAAGTTCTTTAGCTAAAGATTTTTCTTCTGATAAAACTTCTAAATTTAATTCTGGAAAAATGATAAATCCTCAAACAGGTAGCAATTTATTTGAGAAAGATCAATTATCAACTAAAGAGCTTTTTTCTGTTATAGAAGCAGAAGGAACAGGAGTATCTTCTGTTTTTCAAGACCTAGTGGAAGGTAAACCTGTTTTTAGAATTTTAATAATTTTAAATACTTTTCCAGCTCATCAATTAACAATAGACAAAGACTATGAAAGAATAAGAAATTTTGCCTTGAATCAAAAAACAACTAATGTTATAAATGATTGGATAAAGATTTCTGCCAAACAAATTAATATAAAAATAGGAGATGATTTGGGTTATTGCAAACCATTAATATTATTTCTTTAAAAAAAGGTTTTATACTTTGGCCGTGTAGTTCAACTGGATAGAATATCAGATTTCGGCTCTGATGGTTGAGGGTTCGAATCCTTCCACGGTCACTAAATAATTGAGGTATAGAATAAGAATAAACTAAAGAATTTATTTAATTTTTATTTTAGTTTTTTTTCTAAATTAATAATACTTGCTTTTATTTTTTTAACTTCAGCTTTTAATAAATTTAACTTATCTTCACTAGACTGTTGTTTAGAATTATTGATTCCTACTTTTGAAGAAGATTTAATTTTAGGTTTATTAATTTTTTTCTTAGTAGATTTTAATTTTTTAGTAGCACTAATTTTAACTTTAGTATTTAAATTATTTAATTTTTTAGAAGTTATTATAGTTGAATTATTTTTTTCGTTATTAACTATAGTATTCTCAAGTCCACTTTTAAAATCATCTACTTTGGTTTCTTTAATGATAGTATTAGGATTAGTTTCAGCTTCTTTAAGATTTTTAATAGTAGAATTCATCCCTTGCTCTATTGGTGGCTCAACAATTAAGCTGGTTGATTTATTATTTATTTCTGGCTCAATAACCAGTTTATTTGATTCGGTTATACTATTAGAATTAATAGATAAGCTATCGGTTTCTTCACTTTGGTCAGAATCAACCTTTCTACTTGAGAGAAAATCTTTTATAAATGTACTTTTTAATTCAGCTTCATTCATTAAATTAAAAAAACTATTTGTTATAAGATTTTTAATTAAAGATTCTAATTGTGTTCTTTCTAATTTGCTATAATTAAGACCTTTCAATCCTTTTTTAGTAGATTCCTTATGGTATTTTGATATTGCTTCTTTTGAAAAAAGGTTTTTATTTATTTCTTTGTCCAATTCAACAGAAACAGTAGAAGAAAGTTCATTTAAAATATCCAGGGTTGCATTGGCTTTAAAGTAAGTAGTTTGTGCGCCAAGCTCTTGGTACAAGAAATTTTCTAACACCTCTATGGGTATAAATGTTAAATGTTTGTCTATTGTAGGTTTTATAACCAATACAGACTGGTTTGCTATGGTTGCAAATATTCTATTTAGGTTATCGCTTTCAACTTTAAACCCAGAAGAATCTAAATTTTTTAATATATCTTTAATTTCTTTTGGATAAGATGCTTTAACAGTTTCGTTATTTAAAAAAAGATTCTCGTCTTTAAAGATTCTATAAGTAGCATTTGTAGAACCAACTAATCTTCTAGTTGATTGATTTTCTTCAGCAATCATACTCCCTATACTATTTCCAAGAGAGAGAGCATTACAAGAAAATAAAAGAGGTAAAGTGAATAGAATCAAGTAGTGTATTTTGTACATATTTTTATTTTAAACAAATATAAAGTTTAAAATAAAAACTTTATAGTTTTTTTTAAAAATTCAATAAAATTATCTATTTCAGACTTAGAGTTATATATAGAGAATGATGCTCTTGCCGTACCTTGAATTTTTAAAAAGTCCATTATTGGTTGGGTACAATGTTGCCCAGTTCTAATAGCAACACCATATTTATCAAGGAACATGCCAACATCAAAAGCACTTACGCCTGGTAAATTTAAATTAAAAGAAATTACATTTGCTCTATTGCTATCTTTAGCATAAATTATAATTTCGTTTATTTTTGATAGCTCTAGTGTGGCATAGGAGAGAAGCTCTTCTTCGTGAGATTTTAAAAAATCGGTATCGATTGAATTTACGAAGTCTATGGCGGTTCCTAATAAAGTATTGCCTAAGAAATTAGGTGTTCCTGCTTCAAATTTAAATGGTAATGGTGCGTAGGTTGTTTTTTCAAAACTTACAGATTCTATCATTTCACCTCCCCCATGAAAGGGCGGTAATGAATTTAATATTTTTTCTTTTCCATATAAAACTCCTGTGCCTGTTGGGGCAAATATTTTATGTCCAGAAAAAACTAAAAAATCTGCATCTAATAATTGAACATCTATTTTTTTATGGGCTATAGATTGTGCAGCATCAATTAATACCAACGCACCAAATTCGTGAGATTTTTTAATAATAAATTCTATAGGGTTTATAATTCCTAATGCATTAGAAATATGAGTTACTGAAACTATTTTTGTTTTTTCTGATAGTAGCTTTTCAAATGCTGATAAATCTAATACGCCTTCTAAGTCTATGGGAATTACCTTTAATTTAGCCCCTGTTTGTTGGCATAAAATTTGCCAAGGAACAATATTAGAATGATGTTCTAAGTAAGAAATTAATATTTCATCATCTTTTTTTAAGATGTTTCTAAACGAATGAGAAACTATGTTTATACCTTCTGTAGTTCCTTTTGTGAAAATTATTTCATGGTCGTGTTTTGCATTAATGAATTTCTGGATTTTTTTTCTAGAATTTTCCATTAATAAAGTAGCCTCTTGGCTTACTGTATGAACACCCCTATGTACATTGGCATTAAAATTTATTTGATAGTCTAGCATAGCATCTAAAACCATTTTAGGTTTTTGAGTAGTAGCAGCATTATCAAAGTAAATTAATGGGTAATTATTTACTTTTCTTTCTAAAAAAGGAAACTGAGATCTAACTTCATCTATAGATTTTAAAATCATTATAATATTATAGTTTAAACTTATAGTTCAAAATCAGTGTCAACATTTAGTTTTTTAGATAGAATATGAGAAATTTTATCTCTAAGTACTTTAATTTTAATTGTTTGTAGAATATCTGATGAAAAGGCAAAAGTAAGAAGTGCTTCTGCTTCATTTTTTGGTATTCCTCTAGATTGAAGGTAAAACAAGGCATATTGGTCTAATGCTCCTACAGTGCAACCATGAGAGCATTTTACATCGTCTGCAAATATTTCTAGTTGCGGTTTTGTGTCAACAGAAGCTTTGTCTGATAATAGTACGTTATTATTTTTTTGAAAAGCATTTGTTTTCTGTGCTTCTTTGTGTACAAATATTTTTCCGTTAAATACTCCTTTAGAATTTCCTAAAAATAAACCATTATACTGTTCGTTACTGTTACAATTTGGAAATTTATGGTTAACTAATGTGTGATGGTCTACAATTTGGTTATTATCTATAAGTGTTATGCCTTTTAAATTAGATTCTATGTGTTCTCCTTCTTGGTAAAAATGTAGGTTATTTCTTGTTAATTTACTGCCAAAAGAAAAAGTATAAACATCGCAACTGCTTTTTTCTTTTTGTGTAATATGAGTATTATCTATGATTGAGCTATTTAAAACATCGTTCTGAAGTTTAAAATATTCTAGCGATGAATTTCTTTCAATAAATATTTCGGTTACTACATTGTTATGTACTTCTGAATTTGTTAAATTATAATGACTTTCGATGATTTGAACATTAGAATTTTCTTCAATAATAATTAAATTTCTAGGGTTGTAAAAGGTATTGTGTTCTTTGGTAGAAAAATAAATAACTTGTATTGGTTTAGAAAGAATTGTGTTTTTAGGAACATGTATAAAAGCTCCTTCGTTAGAAAATGCAGTGTTTAAAGCAGTCCAACTATC
>JBGSBU010000030.1:0-12796 GCA_041730375.1 Solirubrobacteraceae bacterium | reverse complement strand
GCGGCAGAAAAAGTAATTGAATTGGGAGGAAAGGTTCTTACACTTTCAGACTCTGATGGATATATTTATGATGCCGAGGGTATAAACGAAGAAAAATTAGCCCATATAATGCAATTAAAAAATGTAGAAAGAGTTCGAATTAGTAACTATATCAATAAATACCCTCATGCTACTTTTCATAAAGGAGAAAGGCCATGGAATGTTCCTTGCGACATTGCTTTGCCTTGTGCCACACAAAACGAAATTAGCGAACAAGATGCCAAAGATTTAATAACCAATAAAGTTAAAATAGTAGCAGAAGGTGCAAATATGCCTTCTAGTATGGCGGCCATACATTTATTTTTAGAAAAAGGGGTTTTATTTGCTCCAGGAAAAGCAGCAAACGCAGGGGGTGTTGCTACTTCTGGATTAGAAATGTCTCAAAATTCATTAAGAATGTCTTGGAGCAGGGAAGAAGTAGACCAGAAGTTAAAACAAATTATGGCAAACATTCACCAACAATGCGTAATTCATGGCAAACAAGAAAATGGTACCATTAACTATGTTGTGGGTGCGAACATAGCTGGGTTTACAAAAGTAGCAGATGCCATGTTAGAACAAGGCATTGTCTAGTTAAATGCCACATAAATTAATACCTAAAGAATTTATACGATTTATGGAATCATATAAATTCTTTAGGTATTAACTATAATAACTCGCTATAGATTTTATTCTATCACAACCTCTCTCCAAGCTAGCCTAGTAATTTAAATATAAAATAACCTATGTTAGTTTATGTATATTTTACAAACCTTTTTGTAGAAATATCTTGCTTTTTTGCCCTTCTTGTGGGTTAACACAACCTAGTCTATTATAAAAACCACAAAAAATAAACTAACAAATAAGCAAAAAATTTAGGTTAGCTAAAAAATTTCTATTCAGAAAAACCCATCAATTAATACTCATAGTACAAATCATGATTAAAATCGTGTTGCCTAGATTAAATCATAATTATAAAAGATATACTTTTGTGTTTATTAATAGTAAATAATTTATAAATATATTATATGAATGCAATGGAAAAACTTCTTTTTACAGAAGAACACCAAATTTTTAGAGACACCATGAAGTCTTTTTTAAAAACAGAAGTGGAACCCTTTAATAAAAAGTGGGAAGCGGAAAGAAAAGTAGATAGAGCCTTATTTAAAAAAGCTGGAGATCTTGGGATTTTTGGACTTCATGCTCCGGTTGAATATGGTGGTTCGGGTCTAGATTATAGTTATGCAATGGTTCAATCTGAGGAGCTTGGATATTCTGGTTTTTCTGGAGTTGCAACAGCTTTAGGGGCTCATCAGTATTTGGCAATGACCTATTTATTAAACTCTGAGGAGGATTACATAATAGAAAAATATATAAAACCAAGTATTGCTGGTACATTTGTTGGTTGTCTAGGAATGACCGAGCCGAATGCTGGATCAGATTTAATGGCAATTAAAACAGTTGCAGTAAAAGACGGAGATCATTATGTGATTAATGGATCAAAGACTTTTATAAGCAATGGATTTTATGGAGACTATATGGTAACTGCCGTTAAAACCAACCCAGAAGCTGGAGCAGGTGGTGTAAGTATGATTTTAATAGACTTAAATACGCCTGGCGTAACAAAATCAAAATTAGAAAAATTAGGAATTCATTCTTCTGATACTGCCGAGATTGGTTTAAGCGATGTTAGGGTTCCGGTTGCTAACTTAATTGGCTCCGAAGGGTTAGGTTTTTATTACATGATGAAAAATCTTGTAATTGAAAGAATGACAATTGTTTGGGGTTGTATTACAGGAGCAGAAAGGTTGCTTGAGGATACACTAGCTTACATGAAAGATAGAAAGGCTTTTGGTAAACCAATTGATAAATTCCAGGCTTTAAGACATAGAATTGTTGATATTGCAACCGAGATAGAATCTTGCAAAGCATTTACTTATTTAACTACCTACAGACATATTCAAGGAGAGAATGTAGTGAAAGAATGTGCAATGTTAAAATTGCAAGCAGCAGATTTATTAAATAAAGTTGCTTATGAATGTCTTCAGTTTCATGGAGGGTATGGTTTTATTGAAGAATACCCTATTGCAAGAGCTTATAGAGATGCTAGAATACAAAACATATATGGAGGTTCATCAGAAATCATGAAAGAGATTATTTCAAAAATGGTAATTGATGGAGTAACTTACGGTTAATAAAACAGCTGGTTATTAAAATAGAAAAGCCCAACAGAATAATTTTGTTGGGCTTTTCTATTTTAAAAAATGAGTAGATTTTCACAAAATAATATTGTTTAAATAATAAAAATTGTGCTATATAATTTCTAATATTTTTTCGGTAGGTCTACCAATTACGCCAACATCTTTATTTATAACAATGGGTCGTTCTATTAATTTTGGATTTTCTATTAAAACATCAATCAATTCATCATCAGAAAAGGTTTTATCTTTATAGTATTCTTTCCATAAAGGTTCATTTTTCCTTACTATATCTTTTGGGTTTTTATTTAATAGTAGCAAGATTTCATTTAATTTAGCTTTATTCAATCTATCTTTCAAATAAAAAACAACCTTAAATTCTTTCAATGAAGCTTCTAATAACTTTAGTCCCTCTCTACTTTTTCCACAACTGGGATTATGGTAAATTGTAATCATCTTTTTTATTTAAAGAATATTAACTTCTGTTTCTAGTACTAATTTAAATTTAGTATAAACATCTTTTTGTATGGCTTTAGATAGGTTTAAAACATCAATTCCTTGTGCATTTCCTAAGTTAACTAAAACCAAACTTTGTTGATTGTGAACAGCAACTTTCCCGATGCTTTTTCCCTTCCAACCACTATTTTCTATTAACCAACCGGCCGCCAACTTAATGCCAACTTTAGTTGGATAATTAACAATTGCTGGAAATATTAGTTTTAATAATTCAAATTCTTCAATACTAATAATCGGATTTTTAAAAAAGCTACCTGCATTTCCTAAAATGGTATAATCTGGAAGTTTACTTTTTCTAATAGCTATTACAGCATTGCTGATTTCTTGTATGGTTGGTTTTTTTTTATTTTGTAATTGGTTAGTTATATCTCCATAGGAAATCTTTAATAAATGATTTTTTGAAGATAAATTGAAGTTAACCGCAGTTATAATTACTTTATCTTTTAATTGAGTTTTAAAAATAGAATTTCTGTACCCAAAATCGCAAGTTTTATTTAAAAAGCTAATTTGGGTTGCTGTTTCTATATCTATCGCCTCAACGCTGTGTATGGCGCCTTTAACCTCCACGCCATACGCGCCAATATTTTGAATGGGACAGGCACCCACTTTACCCGGAATTAAAGATAAATTCTCTAAACCACCATAATCTTTTTCTACACACCATTGAACAAACGAATGCCAGTTTTCGCCACTACTTACTTTTATTAATAAAGTGTTTTCTATTGTATTTTCTTTTAAAATTTCTTTTCCAAGTAGGTTTATGTGTAAAACTAATCCTTTAAAAGGTTGGGTAAATAAAATATTACTTCCACCCCCAAGAATTAGTAAAGGTAAATTGTTGTTTTTCTGGAATATTAAAGCCTCTTTTATCTCGTTTACGGAGGAAACAGACACAAAAAAATCGGCATAGATTTCTATGCCGAAAGTATTATAATTTTTTAGTGAAAAGTTTTTTTTAATCTCCATTAAAGTCTACCCGGATATTTTTCTAAAGCGGCTCTAATAATTTTAACAGATGCTAGTAAGTCTTGTTCGTTTAAAACATAGGCCAATCTAACTTCTTTTTTTCCAAGACTTCTGTCTGAGTAGAACCCGTTTGCTGGAGCTAACATTACTGTTTCTCCATTTAAATCAAATGACTCTAATAACCAAATAGAAAATTTCTCTGCATCATCTACAGGTAGTTCTGCCACACAATAAAAAGCACCTTTTGGCATAGGGCATTTTACGTTTGGTATTTCATTTAAGGCTTTGATTATGGTGTTTCTTCTTTTTGTATACTCGATTCTAACATCGTCTATGTATTTTCTATCGGCATCGTGTGCGGCTTCTGCGGCAATTTGTCCGTAAAAAACAGGGCTCAATCTAGCCTGAGCAAATTTTAAAGTAGCATTTAGTATTTCTTCGTTTTTAGAAACAACAGAACCCAGTCTTGCCCCACACATACTAAATCTTTTAGATTCGGAGTCAATAATAACGGCATGGTTTTTTAATTCGTCAAAAGATAAAACAGATATATATTCATTATCGTCGTATATAAACTCTCTGTAAACCTCATCAGAAATTAAAAAAATATTATGTTTTAAAACCAAATCTTTTAGTTTTTCTAACTCCTCTCTAGAGTAGATATAACCCGATGGATTACCAGGATGGCAAATTAAAATAGCTTTGGTTTTCGCCGTAATTTTCTTTTCGAATTCCTCTATTGGAGGCAAAGCAAAATTATCATCTATTGAAGAATAAATAGGCACTACTTTAACGCCTACGGTTCTTGTAAATCCGTTATAATTGGCATAAAAAGGCTCGGGAACTATAATTTCGTCCCCATCATCACAAATGCTACCAAGTGTAAAAATTAAAGCTTCCGATCCGCCAGTTGTAACCACAAAATTATCTGGAGTTAGGTTATCTATTCCGGCTACTTCCTTAAAGTATTTAACTAATTTTTGACGATATGATAATACACCCTGAGAGTGCGTATAAGAAATAATCTCTTCTTTTGAGTTTCTTATTGCGTTTAGTGCCTCTATTGGAGTTTTAATATCGGGCTGACCAATATTTAAATGGTATATTTTCTTTCCTGCCGCTTTTGCCTTATCTGCATAAGGAACTAATTTACGGATTGGTGATTCGGGCATTTCTTTCCCTCTTAAAGAAATAGTAGGCATATAAATTGTATTTAAGTATGTAAAAATAATAAATTATAATTAATTTATACTTTCAAATCTTTATTCATTCCTATATGATGTTTGTTTTGTTCAAGAATTTTAGCTACATGCTGGTCTAAAAAATCAACTGTTTGCTCTGGGGCAAAGCCTATAAAATTAATAGGGTCTAGCATTTTTAGCAGTTCTGTTCTATTTATTTTTATTTGTGGGTTATTAACAACGCGTTCTATTAAATCGTTTTCTTTTCCCTCTTCTTTTACTTTTTTGGCAGCTTCCATAGAATGAATCCTTATTTGTTCGTGTAGCTCTTGTCTGTCTCCGCCGTTTTTTACGCCTTCCATTATTATATATTCCGTTGCCATAAAAGGAAGCTCGTCGTTTATGTGTTTTTTTATTCTATTTTCATAGACAACCAATCCGTCTAGAATATTAACCCAAATAATTAATATGGCATCAACCGCTAGAAAAGCTTGTGGTATGGTAAGTCTTTTATTGGCAGAGTCGTCTAGTGTTCTTTCGAACCACTGAGTAGCGGCTACCATTGCCGGACTAGATGCTAGTGAGATTACAAATTTGGCTAAGGCTCCAATTCTTTCAGATCTCATGGGGTTTCTTTTGTATGCCATGGCAGATGAGCCAATTTGGTCGTCTTCAAATGGCTCTTCAATCTCTTTTAAGTTTTGTAATAAACGAATATCGTTAGAAAATTTATGGGCAGATTGGGCAATATTAGAAAGTAGGTTTAAGGCCTGAGAATCAATTTTTCTATCATAGGTTTGTCCGGTTACAGCTAGAATTTTTTTAAATCCAAATTTTTCAGAAAGCTTTTGGTCTAACTGTTTAATTTTAGAATAATCGCCATTAAATAATTCTTTAAAACTTGCTGCCGTTCCAGTTGTTCCTTTAACTCCTCTAAAAGGCAAGGTTTCTAGTCTAAATTCTAATTCTTCTAAATCTAACAATACACTTTGTAACCAAAGGGTAGCTCTTTTACCAACAGTTGTTAGTTGTGCGGGTTGAAAGTGAGTGAAACCAAGTGTAGGAAGGTCTTTGTATTTTAAGGCAAAATCATTTAGTCCCTTTATAACATTTATTAATTTAGTTTTTAGAATTAATAAACCCTCTTTAATTTGTATTAAATCTGTATTGTCGCCCACAAATGCACTTGTTGCGCCTAAGTGAATAATAGCTTTTGCTTTAGGGGCTACTTCGCCATAGGCATGAACATGAGCCATTACATCGTGCCTAAACTTTTTTTCGTAGGCAGCAGCTTTTTCGTAATCTATGTTGGTTACATTGTTTTTTAATTCTTCTATTTGCTCATCGTTGATGGATAATCCGAGTTCTTTTTGAATCTCGGCTAATGCAAGCCATAATTTTCTCCAGGTAGTAAATTTCATTTCAGGAGAAAAATTGTAAAGCATTTCTACCGAGGCATATCTTGATTCTAGTGGGTTTTGATAAGAAGTATGGCTTTTCATTTGTTTTTTACTATTTTTTTAAGAGATAGAGTATATTGATTATTTTAAAAATTAAAAATAGGCCTGATGAGAAATAATGATATTATTAAGCATTAACGCCTTTTTTAATCTCTATAAATCCGTGTATAAAATCTGTAGATCCTTCCATCATCGAGAAGGAATTATTATATAATTTACCTTCTTCTTTCACGAAAATAGAATACTTGCCTTCTTTTAATTCTATTTGATAAAAACCACTATCGTCCGATGAGGTTTTTTTTATTAATTTAGAAGATGGATTCTGCACAAAACCATTCTCTTGTGCACTTGAGTTGTTTTGTTTTACCACCTCATAGATTAGAATTTCTCTTTGAATAAATTTTTCTTTAGGTATTTTAAGATTAATATTTCGTTCTTCATTTATTCTTGGCATAAAATTCCCTTTTTTAAGAGAAACATAACCCCAAACGCCTTGCTTAATAGTAATTTTATTATCCATACTATTTATGATTGATTTTTCTTTTTGATTGAAGTTTTTTTCAATATTAGCTTGTTTACTACAAGCTAAAAAAAATAATAAAGGAATAAATAAATATTTTAACAATTTTTTAATGTTAGTTAATGGTTGGGTCTTTATTTTAAGATATTCTTACCTTATTGTAATAATTCCTCTTTTTGGTAGCTCTTTCTTGTTTTAAGTTCAAAAAAAAGCTCATCTTCTGTTAAATATTTTTTCGGTATTTATTTTAGAGATTCTTTTTAATCTAAATCAGACATTAAACCATAGCCACAAACTTTATTATCTTTTAATTTTACGAAGTAGCCGTTTTTTTCAGACTTTAAAACAGATTTTTTAAGCATATATTTCATAAATATAAATTCTCCGTCAGAACTAGATGTTTCTGGTTTTCCAAGAATTTTTATTACTTCAGCTTTATCCATTCCATTATTTAAGCTATTTAGTGTTTTTTGAGTTGTGCAACTAATAATTAAAAAAGAAATTAAAATTAACAAAAATGGTTTTTTCATAGGTTAGGGATTTAAAAAAATATGTTTAATTTAAGAATTAATTACAATAGAGAGGTATAGAGGCATTCCGATTGAAATATTAAATGGAAACGTTACGCCAAGCGCCATTGGAATATAAATACCCGGATCTGCGTTTGGAGCCGTTAGTTTTAAAGCTGCCGGAACGGCAATATAAGATGCACTTGCGGCAAGTATGGCAAAAATAAATCTGTTACCCACATCGCTTGTTACACAACTACTTAAATAAGCAATTAGGCAACCATTAATAATGGGTATAATAATGGCAAAAGCACTTAAAAATATGCCATGCTTTTTAAATGCACCAAAACGCCTGGCTGTTACCATTCCCATTTCTAGCAAGAAAATAGAAAGAAATCCTTTAAAAATATCAGTAGTAAAGTGCTGTATTCCTTGTGCTTGCTTGCTATCTGCAACAAAACCTATTACTAAGCTACCAAAAATTAAAAGCACACTTCCATTAGTAAGCGAGTGCTTTAGCATGGGTACAAGATTACTGTTTTTGTTATTTTTATCAAAATAAGCCATAAGTAAAACCCCAACTATAATGGAGGGAGATTCCATAAATGCCATTACAGCCACCATGTGCCCACTAAAAGTAAGTTGTTGAAGTTCTAAAAAAGTAACGGCAGAAACAAAAGTAACCACACTTACCGATCCATAAGTAGCAGCAATTGCTCCGGCATTACTTATAGAAACCTTTTGTTTTAAAATAAAAAATGTGTAAATTGGAATTATAGAAGCAATACCCAAGCCAAATAGGATAGAATAAAAAATTTCTATTTCCAACTTGGTATGTGCCAATTCTTGTCCGCCTTTAAACCCTATAGCAAATAATAAATAGAGCGATATAAATTTACTTGAAGATTCAGGTATTTCTAAATCACTTTTAATTACGGTGGCTAAAATTCCAAGCAAAAAGAAAAGTATTGTTGGATTAGTTAAGTTAGCTAATAATATTTGAAAATCCATTTTGTAAAAATACTAAATTAATACGTTAATTTTTAAACTGAAATTAAAAAAATGAATTGTAAAAATTGTAGCCATTTTTTTTTACTACATTTAGATTATATAAAAAAATCTATTAAAAATGAACCTAAAAAAAAATATTAAGTATGGATTAATCCTATGTGGACTAGTAAATATATTATCGGTTTTAATTGTAACAAGATTGTTTACAGATTACAGCGTAAGTTATTATCAACCTGTGGTAATGGGGAAACCAGGCTTAGTAATGATTTTAATTTGGGGATTTGCTTATTTAATAATTGCCTCAAAAATAGAATTTGCACCAAAAATGTTATTGGTATTTATTGCAGAAAAATTATTCTTTGTTTATGAGTGGGCTGGGTGGATTAAATACCACTATTCTTTAGCACCAGAGATGATAACAAAAGATTTTTTGTCGGGCGGATTTCAGCTAATTTATGGCGTAAACGATTTGGCTTGGGCTTTTTTTTTTGTGTTTTCTTATTTTGCTTTAAATAAAAATTATAGCCAAATCTATTAAGTTTTCATAAAAAACACAGTCTAGCTGGTATTTACCCAAACTAGATTGTGGCTGTAAAAAGTTAACTTAAACCCCAAATTACGCCAAACAGTTTTTAGGCAAACGTTATATTACTTTTAATATTATAATTTTATTAACTGTAATTTATGGGTTATCTGTTTTTTATTTTTTTTAAGCGTTGGAAATTTTAAAAAAATCTATTTTACTTTTTGGCAAGCCCCGTAAGCTTTTTTAAAAAAATTTGGTTGTGCGGCTGCTTGTGCGGTTTTTAAAATGTGTTTGTAAAATCTGTTAAGGTCTATTTATTTTTTTATTTTCTTTGTTTCTTTCTTTTTGTTCAAGTTTATTAGTTGATTTTTTACTTTCCTCTCCGTAAACAAGTCTGCTGTTTATTTTTCAGTTATGAATGTTTTTTAACAAACTATTGATGGCTTATTCATTTATGATGATTTTGTATTTATCTAAAATATTCAACGCTTCTGTAAAACTTCTAAATCCTTCTTCAAAGTTGTTAAACTTAGATTTATGTCCTTTTATCATGTTTAAAAACCGTCTTCCTTTTTGAAGTATTAATATTTCTTCTACATTCATTTTAAATTCATGACCTAAAAAATTTATAATTTCTTCTAATCTAACTCTGCGTTCTATATTTAAAATATTATTTATATACATTCTTAAAACCATTTCAAAATTTGCAAGCCTTTCAAAATCATCATCTGTTAATGTACCGTCATCTATAAAATCATATTTTTTTGTACATTTTAAAAAGAAATTTGCTAATGATGGTGAAGCTAGAAGTAAAAGGCCAAAATCACAATTTTTAATTTCTAATTGTTTTTCAGTTGGTATCAATTCACCATCTTTCAAAATTATAATATCACTTGGTATTCCTATGTTTATCAATTTTATAAAAAGTAACATAGTCGCCATGTTTAATAGCGTTAAATTCATCTTTAAAATCGTTAATTTTTACACCAGAATGAATAACTTTAAGCATGTATCCTACAACTATATTATAAAGTATTCTATCATTCATTTATTTTCTTATTTCTTTTCACTTTCTCTTTTGTAAAAAGGTCTGCCGTATATTTTTCGTAAAGTTCAAATAAAAATTCCATTCGTTTTGCTTCACTTGTAAATGCTTGTGGGCGGTAGGCCAAGTCAACTGCTTTATCTAACTCGTTATGTGCTTTTACCAATGCAGGTGGCATTATTAAAGGGTCGTAAAGGTCGGCAAGTGAACTATTAGGAAATTGCAACCTAACATCTAATACTTTTTGTGCTTTTTCTTCTATTGTTTTTATTTGCTTTTCTGTTGGGTTTTCAGGAAATGGAAAAGTATGATAAACATTTGGTGTATATCTGATTCGTGATTCCAATCTTCCACAGGTTTTTTTTACCCAAGCCACATTCATAATTGAGCAAAGAATACCAAACAAATATTTACTATCTGAATTTATTATTTGCAATGAATTACTTGCTATCACATTTTTATCTAAATATGCAATAGGAATATATTTTCTATTTTCAGATGAGGTTTCTGGGATAACTAAATAATTAGCTTTAGGTTGTCTTATTTGTGTAAATAAAAAAGGGCGTTCAGCATCTTTTTTCACACTTGGCGTAGGACTTGCAAGACGCATTTTTTTTACACTTTCTAATTTTTGTTTTAGAATATCAATTTTCAGAAACTCACGCAATAATTCAGGCGAAATATCGGCAAACCAAAGACAATATCTTTCGTTGTTGTTTAAAAAGTCGTAAGCCCCTAGATATTTTTTGATATAACCTTTAAGTTTTTCATTTTCTGAAATCAAAACTTCTTTTTCTTCTCTTCTTAAAATTAAATTCCCTCCATCAGTCGGTTGACTACCCTTTGACATCACAGGAAAAGAATGAATTGGAATGCTTCTAGATTCTATAATAATTTCTTTGCCTTCAGTTAAATAGGGCGAAATATTTTTAACATTAATTTCATGAGATTCACCCTTAATATCTTCATAATCAAAAATCCGTTTATTGTTGGTGTCAAAATTTGCAAATCCAATAATTACGCAATGGACTGCTGCATTTCCTTTAGCTTCATTACTCCAATTAAAAGTTCTATGAGCAAAATGAATTTTTACATTGTATTGTTTAACCATTTGCCCCCATAAAATTCCAGTTTGTTCTCCTTGAACAATAGAGTTTGTAGAAACAAAAGCCACTTTTGTTGCCTTTCCTTGTATATATTTTGCGGCTTTTATATACCATGCAGCTACATAATCTAAACGACCAGCCCTTTTATTATCTTCAATTACAATTTCCAAATCTTCAATTTGTTGACTATTTCTTAATTGATGACCAATAAACGGCGGATTTCCAAGGATATAATCATAATGGATTTGGTTTGTTTCTTTGTTTTCTGGGAAATTTTCGTTTTTCCCAATTTCTTTTGCCGATTTGGTTATCACATTTAGTGTTCCGTAACTTTCCGCAGGTTCATTTATTTGATAATTCAATTCATCGGCATAAACATAGGCTGTGTTTTTGTGTTTCAAAGTTGTCCAATCAATCCGCAACGCATTTCCATGAACAATATGAGCTGATTTTTTTAATGGTAAACGAACAAAGTATTGCCCAAATTCATTGCTAATTTGCATATTCATTTGGTGGTCGATAAGCCACATGGCAACTTCGGCAATTCGGGCAGGAAATTCCTCGTATTCAATGCCATAAAATTGATCAACATCAAGCCAAATAATACTTTCAATACTAATAGCGGTTTGGTTTTTGTATAATTGTCTAAGAATTTCTAATTCCAATAAACGCAATTCTCTGTAAGTAATCACAAGAAAATTTCCGCAACCACAAGCAGGGTCAAGGAATTTTAGAGTGCTTAATTTTTTATGAAATTCGGGAAGTTTGTTTTTGTTGTCTTTGATACTTTCAAATTCTTTCCAAAGTTCGTCTAAGAAAAGCGGTTTGATAAGTTTTAAAATGTTGGTTTCGCTGGTATAATGTACTCCTAAGTTTCTGCGTTCTTTCGGGTTCATTACGCTTTGAAACATCGAACCAAATATCGCTGGCGATATTTTGCTCCAATCTATGTAACAGCAGTCAAGCAAGGCTAATCGCATTTTTGTGTCGAAACTTGCCGTAGGCAAGTTTTCTTCAAAAAGTTTTCCGTTTACATAAGGAAAGTCGGCAAGTTGCTCGTCAAGATTTTTAAAACGATTTTCTTTTGCTGTGTTTAAAACTTGAAACAATTCTTGCAGTTTTGATGCAAGGTCGCTTCCGTCTTCTGCTGTTCGATGTTCTAAATATTCTTGAAATTGTTGTTTGTTGAAAATTGTTGTGTCTTCTGCAAACAATAAAAACAGAATACGAACCAAGTAAACTTCTAATGGATGTCCTGTATAGCCAATTTCTTCAAGTCTGTCGTGAAGTTTACCCATTAACTCTGCTGCTTTAATGTTTGCAGGGTCTTGTTCTTTATAAACTTTTTTAGAGTAGCCTAAAATACTACCGAAATGTTGAACATTATTTACAAGGTCGGCAATTTTGAATTCTATTGTTTTGCTTTCTTCAAGGTCGTAAAGTCTAAAATTTTCAAAGTCAGAAATGAGAATGTATTTCGGTAATTCGTGTTGTTTCAGTCCGTGTGTATAGTCAATGGCTTGTTGGTAGGCTTTGTCAAGGTTTTTGCCCCGACTTTTCATTTCAATTAAAATCGTCCCTTTCCAAAGCAAGTCAATGTAACCGTCTTTGTCGTCCAGTTTTTTTACTCTGTGTTCAAAGGTCGAAACACGCTTACTGCTAATACCAAACACGTTAAAAAACTCAACTAAAAATGGTTTTGCGTCTGCTTCTTCATTTGAAGTGTCAGCCCATTCTTTT
>JBGSBU010000029.1:0-12885 GCA_041730375.1 Solirubrobacteraceae bacterium | reverse complement strand
CGTTATTAATAGGAGTTTTGTAATCTAAGTTTAAGTTATCTACTAGTAATTCTTTGGTTCTTTCAATTGCAGCTTCTGTGCAGCCAAGAGCAAATGCAGCAACAAAAGGGCGTGTGTTATCAAAAGTTTCCATAACTCCTGCAAATCCTTTTTCTACATTTATTTCTGGGTCTCCAAGTAAGTTAGACGCAGGAATTCTACAGTTTGTAAATACTACTGCTGCAGTATCAGATGCCCTAATTCCTAATTTATGTTCAAGTCTTTCAAGCCTCATACCAGGAGTGCCTTGTTCTACTATGAAAGATTTAATAGCGGCTTTTCCTAAATTTCTATCAAGTGTAGCCCAAACAACTATACAATCTGCTCTTTCTCCACAAGTGATATAAATTTTCTCACCATTTATAATGTATTCATCGCCATCTTTTGTAGCAGTTGTTTTGATATTTGCAGAATCAGATCCTGTTCCTGGTTCTGTAATAGCCATTGCAGCCCACATTTTACCAAATTTTTCTAATTGCTCTCCTTTAGCAACTGCTGCAATTGCAGAATTCCCAAGGCCTTGACCAGGAATGGTTAATACGAGTCCAACATCTCCGTAACATAGGGCTTGCATGTTAACAACATTACTCATGTTCGATCCATTTCTAACTATAGAGTAATCTTTTACAACTGGTTGTTTAGAATCTTTTTCACCACTAGCTCCACCAACAGCCATTCCACCTTCACTAGCTCCTTTCAAAAGACTTGCAAATAAGTCAAGCTCTTTTGGATATACATGTTCTTCTATATCATATTTTCTAGATATTGGTCTAAAAAATGTTTTAGCAATAGTGTATACACTTTCTTTTAAATTGTCTAATTTTTTAGGTATTTCTAAGTTCATCTTTTTAATTTTTTATATTAATAATTAAATATGTACACCATTGTAACTAATTGCAACAGCTCTTAGGTCTCTATACCATCTTTCTACTGGATAGTCTCTTACAAAACCGTGCCCACCAAGTAACTGAACGCCATTTGTTCCAATTTCCATTGCTTTATCAGCACAGAAAATACTTGCTAAATAAGATTCTTTTGTATAGTCTAATCCTCTTTCTGCTCTAGAAGCTGCTCTGTCTGTTAGCATTTTCATTCCATCATTTTCTATTCTAATGTTAGCAATCATAAATGCAACTGCTTGTCTGTGAGTAATTGGTTCTTTGAATGCAACTCTATTGTTGCAATATTGTATAACGTAGTCAAGAACACCCTTGCATGTTCCTGTTGCTAAAGCACACCAAGCAATTCTTACTTTGCTAATAAATAATTCGTATTTAATTCCATTTCCAAGTAAATTTTCTTCAGGAATCTCAACGTCTTTAAATGTCATTCTACATAATTCTGCTGGTCTTAAACCCATGGAAGGGTCTTGTTCTAAACTAATACCATTTGCGTTAGATTCAACAATAAATACTTGTGGTCCGTTTTCTGTATCTGCTGCTACTAAAAATAATTCACATTTTGCAGCAATAGGAACCATTGTTTTAACACCATTTATTACATAAGAGTTTCCTTTTTTTACTGCTTTTGTAGAAAGTTTAAATGGGTCAAATAACACTGTATGCTCATTTATAGCAGATGTTGCAAACATTTTCTTTTTTTCGTCAATAAAAGCAGGAACATATTTTTCTTGTTGTGCGGCTGTTCCAAAAGATACTAATGCATTTAACACGCCAAGCGGGCTTAATAAAGCCACTGCTACACCTAAATCGCCATAAGATAATTCTTGTGTAATGATAGATTGGGTTATTGTATTTTTTTCATTAGAAACGCCTCCTAATGATTGTGGGATACTGTAAAAATTTAAACCAAGTTCATCAAATTTTTGATAAACTTCATCTGGAATTTTACATGATTCGCTCATTTTATCAGCGTTTGGTCTGATTTCAGAAAGTGCAAATTGAGCAATGGTTTCTTTAATCATTGTTTGCTCTTCACTTAAACTTAAATCAAATAAATCTGACGATTTTAAAGCTTCTAATCTTTCTGGATTTTCTTGTTTCTTCTCACTTTTAAAAATTCTAGGAGGGTTAGTAGCAATAGAAAGTGTTTTTGAAGCAATTTTGTAAAGTGAATCATTTAACTTTTTTCTTAAACCAATTTTTTCAGCAAAATTGGAGTCTAAGGCTTTGTTAATAAGCATGAACATTTTTCCAAGTGGAGTTTGACTCATAATTTTATTTTATTAATGATTAGTATTATATATTTTTATTAATTTTTGCACCAAATATATAGCTTTTTAGAATCATAATTCTTAAAGTGATTTAATTCATATGATACAATGTAGGGTTAATTTCAATCACTCTAAAGTTACAAATTATAGTAGTATTAAATTTATGTTAAAAGTCTTTTTTTAAATAGACTTTAACATTAGAATATAATTTATTTTTACATACCCGCAATTATTATATAATTTTATATATTTATTTGATTAACTGATGATTAAAGTGAATATATTTGGTTTTAGGGTTGAGTTTAGAAGTAAAAAAAGATTTAGTAGATATTTGTTTAAAGAAGAAGTATAAAATTACTTCCCAGAAATATTAGCCCATAAAAATAAATTTTAAAAATTGTTTATACATTGGCTAATTCTTCTACTCTTTGTTTTACTAACTTTATATTAATACATAATTTTAAATATATTATAAATGAAATATACTACCTTACCCAATACCGATTTAAAAGTAAGTAAAATTTGTTTGGGTACTATGACTTGGGGCGAACAAAATACAGAAAAAGAGGCTCACGAACAATTAAATATTGCCATAGAAAATGGAATTAATTTTATTGACACGGCAGAACTCTATGCAATACCTATAAAGGCAGAAACCCAAGGGTTAACAGAAAAATATATTGGTAGTTGGTTAAAAAACCAAAAGAGAGAAGATTTGGTTATTGCTTCTAAAGCTGCGGGTCCTATGCCTAACTTAAAACACATTAGAAATATCCCTAATTTTTCTAAAGAACATATTAAACAAGCTGTCGAAGGTAGTTTAACCAGATTACAAACAGATTATATTGATTTATACCAGTTGCATTGGCCAGAGAGAATAACTAATTTTTTTGGTACGTTGGGTTATAAACACGTTGACGAAGAAATCCAAACAAATTTTAAAGAAATATTAGAAACGCTAAAAGAATTGATTATAGAAGGCAAAATACGCCATATTGGACTTAGTAACGAAACCCCATGGGGCGTTATGCAGTTTTTAAAATATGCTGAAGAATGTAATTTGCCAAGAGTAATTTCTATTCAAAACCCTTATAGTTTAATTAATAGGGTATTCGAAATTGGTTTAGCAGAATTTGCAATGAGAGAAAACACGCCATTGCTTGCCTACTCTCCGCTAGGCGGTGGGTTACTATCGGGTAAATATTTAAAAAGTAATTTACCAGAAGGTTCTAGGTACCAATTGTATCCAAATTATTTTAGTAGATACAAACACGGCAATACAAACCTAGCAGTGGAGGCATATAATAAATTGGCAAAAGAATCGGGAGTTAGTTTAACACAACTTTCTTTGGCTTTTATAAATTCTAGAGAATTTTTACTGTCTAATATTGTTGGGGCTACAAAAATAGAGCAATTAAAAGAAAACATAGGAAGTATAGAAATAGAACTTTCTAAAGACGTAGTAAATGAAATTGAAAAAATACATTTGCTTTTTCCCAATCCAGCGCCTTAATTATTTTATAAATTAAATTTATACTAAAACAAAAAAAACCACTCTTTTGAGTGGTTTTTTTTGTTTTAACGAACTAAAAATTAGTTAGCACTTTTTACCGTTTTAATAATTCTAGCTGCAATTTTGTACGGATCTCCGTTAGAAGCAGGTCTTCTGTCTTCTAACCAACCTTTCCATCCTTTTTGAACGGTAATAATTGGTATTCTAATAGAGGCACCTCTGTCTGATACGCCATAACTAAAATCTGTAATGGCAGCAGTTTCGTGTTTGCCAGTTAGCCTATGGTCGTTATCGGCACCATATACATCAATATGTTCTTTAACAACAGGTCTAAATGCTTCACAAATTTTATCGTAAACTGCTTTATCTCCACATGTTCTTAATGCAGTATTAGAGAAGTTTGCATGCATACCAGAACCATTCCAATCTGCATCTTTACCAAGTGGTTTAGGATGCCAAACAATGTAAATACCGTATTTTTCTGCGGTTCTTTCTAGTAAATACCTAGAAACCCAAATTTCGTCTCCTGCTTGTGCAGCACCTTGTGCAAAGCACTGAAATTCCCACTGACCTGGAGCTACCTCTGCATTAATTCCTTCTACGTTTAAACCAGCTTCTAAACAAATATCTAAATGCTCTTCTATTAATTCTCTTCCAAATGCGTTTTGCGAACCAACAGAACAGTAGTAAGGTCCTTGTCCTCTTGCAGGCGTTTTACCTTCTGGAAAACCTAAAGGCATATCCGTTTCCATGTCGTAAAGGAAATATTCTTGTTCAAAACCAAACCAAAAGTCGTTGTCTTGGTCATCTATCATAGCTCTACCATTTGTAACATGGGGCGTACCATCTGCGTTTAAAACCTCGGTCATTACTAACCAACCATTTTCTCTGGCAGGGTCTGGGTAAATTGCAACGGGTTTTAATAAACAATCTGAAGAACCACCTTCTGCTTGTAGAGTCGATGAACCATCAAAAGACCACATAGGGCAATCTTTTAAATCTCCACTAAAATCTCTTTCAATTTTTGTTTTACTTCTTAATCCTTGTGTAGGATTAGAGCCATCTAGCCAAATGTACTCTAGTTTTGCTATATTCATATATTATAATTTTTTTTAAAACCCAAAAATACTTAATAAGCCATTATAAATAATTAAATTGATTGTTTTGGTTGTAATAATTAATTAAATTTTATTTTAGGTTTAAAAAATAAACTAATTAAACATTTTATAATAAGTAAGGTTTAAAATTAGAAATTTTAGATTTAATTTAAAATTACCACTAGAATATAAGATTGTATCTTTGCAAGGCAAAAAATAGATGAATTTATGAGTGATAAACTAGTTGATAAATTACAAGCATTGAAACAGAAGCACGATGAGATAGCTGATCTTATAATTCAACCAAATGTAATTGCAGACCAAAAAAAATATGTAGAATTAAGTAAACAATATAAAGAATTAGAAGAAATAGTAGACATATTTAAGGTGTATAGCGCTAAATTAAACGTAATTAAAGAAGCTAACGAAATTATTGAAAAAGAAATAGATGCCGAAATGATTGAGTTGGCAAAAGTAGAGAAAGACGAAGCAATAAATACCATTCCACAAATAGAAGAAAAAATTAAATTTTTATTAATTCCTAAAGATCCAGAAGAAGATAAAAATGCAATAATGGAAATTAGATCGGGTACTGGTGGAGACGAGGCATGTATTTTTGTAGAAGATATGTTTAGAATGTACAGTATGTATTTTAAAGAAAAAAAATGGACTTTTGATGTAGTTAATGCAAGTGAAGGAGGGGTTAAAGGGTATAAAGAGGTGGTTTTAAATATTAGTGGTTCTGGTGTATATGGCAATTTAAAGTTTGAAAGCGGAGTGCACAGAGTACAAAGAGTTCCCGAAACAGAATCGCAAGGAAGGGTGCATACCTCGGCAATTACCATAGCAATAATGCCAGAGGCAGAGGAGGTTGATGTAATAATCAATCCGGCAGATATAAGGAGAGATACTTTTAGATCTAGCGGTGCAGGAGGGCAACATGTTAACAAAACAGAATCGGCTGTTAGGTTAACTCATGCACCAAGTGGTGTGGTGGTAGAATGCCAAGAAGAAAGGTCTCAGCACAAAAACATGGAAAAAGCCATGAAGTATTTAAGAGCCAAGATTTATCAAATTGAAGTGGAGAAAAAAGAAAAAGAAAGATCGGAACATCGTAAAACTTTAGTATCGACCGGAGATAGATCGGCAAAAATAAGAACCTATAATTACCCTCAAGGTAGAGTTACAGACCATAGAATTAATAAATCTATTTATAATTTAGATGTTTTTTTAAACGGAGAGATTCAAGAAATGATAGATTCTTTAAAATTGGCAGAAAACGCAGAAAAACTTAAAGGAGAAGAATTTTAAATAAAATAATTTAAGTTGAAGGAATCTTTTTTACAAAATTGTTGGAAGTATAAAATTATACCAATCAATAACTTAACAACCACTTTAGGCAAAAAAGTTATTGTGCATAATGTAGGTACACACAACTTAAATGAGGGGCCAGACTTTTTAAATGCCAAAATAGAAATAGACGGAAAAATTTGGTTTGGAAGTGTTGAAATTCATTTAAAAAATTCTGATTGGAAAAACCATAAACATTATTTAAATAAAAACTACGACACAGTTATTTTACATTTGGTTTATAAAATGGATGTTAGTGAAAATTTTAATAACATACCAACCATTGAATTAGAGCCATTTATACCAAAAGAAATAATTAATCAAAGCGAAAATTGGACAAATTTTGAAAAAGGCTTTATTCCCTGCGAAAATCAATTGTTACATGTAGGAGAATCTTTTAAAATTTTATTTCTAGAATCGCTATATTTTAAAAAATTAGAAGAAAAAAACAAACTTATAGAAAAAGAATTACAAGAAAATCTATTTCATTGGGAAGCCGTATTTTTTAAAAACATAGCCTACTCTTTGGGATTAAAAATTAATGCAACTGCCTTTTATAACCTAGCCAATTCTTTGCCTTTTATTTTAATAGAAAAAGCATCTAAAAATAAATGGGATTTAGAAGCTTTATTAATGGGACAGGCGGGTTTTTTAAACCAAGAAAGCGAAGAGGAATACGTAGTTAGTTTAAAAAATACTTTTGAATATTATAAACACAAATATCAATTATTGCCTTTAAATAAAGAGCAATTTAAGTTTTTTAGATTAAGACCAGTATCTTTTCCTACTATAAAAATAGCCCAACTATCGGCTATTTATAAAAGTAAAGAAAATGTTTTTTCCGAATTAATAAAATTAAATTCACTGAAGGATTTTTACGATTTTTTAGAAAACATTTCTCTCCCAAATTACTGGGATAATCATTACGTTTTAAATAAAAAATCGAACGTAACCAATAAAAAATCTATCTCAAAAGCAACTATAGATTTAATTATAATTAATACAATAATTCCTTTTAAATTTTCTTATCAAAAGCTTATGGGAGAGGAACAGTCTGATGATTTATTAGCTATTTTAAATGAAATTAAACCAGAGGATAACACCATAATAAAAAATTTTAAAGCATTTAAAGTCGTCCCAAAAGATGCAATACAAAGTCAGGCTTTGTTGTATTTAAAAAAAAATTATTGCGACCAAAAAAAGTGTTTAACGTGTAGTTTTGGGTTAGAAATATTAAAAAAAACATTAAACTAAAAATTAATTCATTTAAATTTTAAAAAAACGCTTTATGAAAGTAATAAACAAGCTAAGGGCTTTTTTTGAAATGAATGGATTTGAGGTGGTTTCTAGAATTTCTGATAAATTAGGATTAAGGGTTTTTAAACTCAGGCTTTTATTTATCTATTTATCTTTTGCAACCTTAGGTTTAACTTTTGCTATATATTTAGTATTAGCCTTTACGTTGTGGGTAAAAGATGGTTTTTTTGTGAAAAGAAAATCTGTTTTTGAATTTTAAAAATAGTAATTTGAATACGCTAAAATGGAATTCTTAGAAAAAGATAAATCACCAATTACGTTACTAAATAAAGTTTGGGGTTTTTCTGTTTTTAAAGAAAAACAAGAAGAAATAATTAATTCAGTATTAGCCAAAAAAGATACTTTAGTTATTTTACCAACAGGCGGAGGTAAATCTCTTTGTTACCAAATACCTGGCTTAATTTTTGAGGGAATAACCTTGGTTATTTCGCCATTAATTGCTTTAATGAAAGACCAAGTAGAACAATTAAGATCTTTAAATATTAAGGCAGAAATGATTACTGGAGAAATGAATACCCAAGAAATTGTTTTGTTGTTTGATGAACTTTTATTAGGTAAAATTAAATTCTTATATGTTTCGCCAGAAAGGTTAGAAACTCGATTGTTTAAAGAAAAAATAAGTAGACTTCCAATTAGTTTAATTGCTGTAGACGAGGCGCATTGTATATCGGGGTGGGGGTATGATTTTAGACCCAGTTATCTTAAAATAAGTTTAATTAAAGAGTTATTTCCTCTTGTTAATATTATTGCATTAACTGCAACTGCTACCCAAAAAGTAATGGATGAGATTGTAGTTAATTTAAAATTAAATACGCCAAGTATTTACAAATCATCGTATGAACAAAAAAACATAGCCTATTCAATTAAAGAAAGTTATAATAAACAAGAAGAGTTAGTTTACCATCTTAATAAGTTTAAAGGAAATAGCATTGTTTTTATTAGAAATAGAAAAGAATGCGAATATGTAAATGAGTATTTAAATTTAACCGGATTTAAATCAACTTTTTATCATTCAAAAATAAGTCCTTTAGAGAAAGAAGTAAGGCTTAAAAAATGGTTAAACAACGAGTTAGATGTGGTGGTTGCCACCAATGCTTTTGGCATGGGTATAGACAAACCTAATGTTAGAAATGTTTTTCATTTATCTATACCAGACAGCATGGAGTCTTATTACCAAGAAGTTGGGCGAGCAGGTAGAGATGGCTTTGAGTCTAGGGCTTTTTTATTTTATAATTCAACTGATATTGATTTAGGCATAAAATTATACCAAGATAAAATCCCTAAAAAAGAAGAATTTCAGCACATTATAAATAGGCTGTACAACGAATTTTGTATTGGAGAGAACGAGTTAACTGAAAATACTTTTGATTTTGATAGTACTACGTTTTCTAAAAAACATAAAATTTCTGTAAAGAAGCTTATTCATACTTTAAATTTTTTACAACAAGTTGGTTTGATCTATGTGCGTTTAAATCAAAAAGAAAGCTTATTCAAAGTGCTTGTAAGTTCTAGAGAATCAATTGGTATAAAAAACAAAATATATATTTCTGTATTAGATTATTTAGAAAGAATTTCAAAAAATTTTTATGAATATGCTGTAATAGATGAATATGAAATGGCCTTTCAGTTGGGTGTATTTAAGAGTAAATTAAAAGAAATTTTAATTACGTTAGATAAACAAGGCATAATTAAATATAAGTTAAGAAATTTAGCAACAATTAAATTTTTAACCAACAGGGCTAAAAATATTATTATAGAAAATAAACCTATTTGGCAGCTTTTTAAAGAAATTAATCTAACGTTATTTCAAAAAACTTTAGAAATAAATTATTTTGTTCAGAAAAAAAATATTTGTAGAAAGCAACTATTATTAGGTTATTTCAATGAATTTAACCAAAAAAAATGCAATAAGTGCGATGTTTGTTTAAATTGGGTTGTAAACATACCTACAAAAATAACAAAACAAGCCATTTTAACTTATTTGTCTAGTAAACCCGTTTTAATAAACGAAATTTTAAATTATTTCAACCAATTTCCACAACAAATAATTATTGAAAAGTTAGAAGAATTAATAGAAATAAAAGCAATTAAGAAATCTAATTTCAATTATTTTCATTTATGAATAAGAAAACAAAAATTGTATTTATGGGAACGCCTTTATTTGCGGTAGAATCCCTAAAGGCCATTCATTCTCTGCCTAGTGTTGATATTTCTGCAGTGGTATCAACCCCTAATAAACCAGCTGGTAGAGGCTTAAAAATAACTTCTTCTGATGTTTCTAAATATGCAGAATTAAATAACCTAAAACTATTACAGCCTAAAAGTTTAAAAAGTAAATTATTTTTAAAACAATTAAAAGAAATAGATACAGATATAATAGTAGTAGTGGCTTTTAAAAAACTACCTAAAGAGGTTTGGTCTATTCCAAGGTTTGGAACTTTTAATTTACATGCATCCCTTTTACCAGACTATAGAGGTGCGGCCCCTATTAATTGGGCTATAATTAATGGAGAAAAAGAGACTGGAGTTACTACATTCTTAATTAATGAAGAAATAGATGCAGGCAAAATATTGCTTCAAAAGAAATTAACCATATCAGAAAACGATAATGTGGGAGATATTTATAATAAGTTAATGAGCATTGGAAGTAATTTGGTTGTAGAAACCATAGAAAAACTTATTTCTAATGCAATTAAGCCTATAGAACAGCCTATGGCAATAAATTATAAACTAGCACCTAAAATATTTCCGGTTAATTGTGCCATAGATTGGGAGCTTTCCGTTAACAAAATTCACGATTTAGTTAGGGGGTTAAGTCCTCATCCGGCTGCGTGGACTTATTTTAAAATTAATAACCAAATTAAGAAAGTTAAAATTTTAAAAGGTGCTTACACTTCAATAGACTCAGTATATGAAAAACCTGAACTTGAAATAATAAATAAAGATTTAATTGTTAAAAACAAAACAGGTGTTTATAAGATTATAGCGCTTCAGATTGAGGGTAAAAGCATGGTTTTGGCTGATAATTTTATAAATGGACATAAAAATTTAACTTTATAGCATTTTTTTTTAATTAAAACTTGTTAATTTGTCATGAAATTATATATTTGTTCTTAATTAACTTTTAATTTTTAAAAAAATGAATAAAACAGAATTAATTGATGCTATTGCAAAAGATGCAAGTATCACTAAAGTAGCTGCTAAAAAAGCACTAGAATCATTCACTAATAGCATTACAGATGCTTTATCTAAAGGAGATAGAGTTTCTTTAATCGGTTTTGGATCTTTCTCTGTTTCTAACAGAACAGCCAGAGAAGGTATTAACCCTCAAACCAAGAAAAAAATTAATATACCTGCAAAGAAAGTTGCAAAATTTAAAGCAGGTACTGAATTAGCAAATTCTGTAAATAAATAATTTACAAAGTAGCAAATAAAAAAAAGACCATTTTAACTTAAAATGGTCTTTTTTTTATTAAACCAAGAGTTGCTTAAAGTAATAGTGTGGTTTAAAATTATTTACTTCCATTCAATAGGTTTTTCGTTATTTTGTTTTAAAAAATATCTTCCCAAAACAAATAAGTAGTCTGATAATCTATTTAAAAATTGTAGCACAATTTCTCTTACCTTTTCGTCTTCGTTTAAAACAATAACTTCTCTTTCTGTTCTTCTACAAATTGTGCGAGCTAGTTGAGAGAAAGCCTCTGCTAAATTATTGCCTCCTGGTAAAATAAAAAACTTTAGAGGATCTAAGGTTTGTTCCATTAAATCAATTTTATTTTCTAAAAAAGAAATATCTTCTTTTTCAATTAAATTACTAAGTCTAGAATTACCGTTGTTTAAATTAATTTTATTGTTTGGAGTAGCAAATTCTGCACCCAGCCTAAATATTCTTTGTTGTATTATAATTAAATCTTGGTTAATAGCTACTTCATCAGAGTAACTTCTAATAATTCCGATTGAAGAATTTAATTCATCTAATGTTCCAAAAGCAATAATTCTTTGATTATTTTTTTTCACTCTATCGCCTCCAAATAAAGAGGTTTCGCCTTTGTCTCCTGTTTTTGTGTAAATTTTCATTTAATTTAAATATGGTTTGGATTTATAAATAAGTTGAAAAATAAATTATAATCTAAAATTTTCGCCTAAATATACTTTTCTAACTAATGCGTCTTTGGCTAAATCTTTAGGTAACCCTTCTTTCAATATTTTTCCTTCGAACATTATATAGGTTTTATCTGTAATTGCTAAAGTTTGCGAAACATTGTGGTCTGTAATTAGAATTCCAATATTTTTTTTAACCAAAGATTTTACAACTTTTTGAATATCTTCTACAGCAATTGGATCTACGCCTGCAAATGGTTCGTCTAGCATTATAAAATTGGGACTAACAGCTAAGCACCTTGCAATTTCTGTTCTTCTTCTCTCTCCTCCAGAAAGCAAATCGCCTCTATTTTTTCTCACATGGTTTAGATTGAATTCCTCAATTAACTCGTCAACTTTTTTTTGCTGTTCTTGTTTGCTTAGTGTTGTAAATTGCAAAACACTTAAAATATTTTCTTCTACGGTTAATTTTCTAAATATAGAGGCTTCCTGTGCTAGGTAGCCAATTCCCTCTTTAGCTCTTTTATACATAGGAAGGTTGGTTATGTTTTTATCGCCCAAAAATACATCTCCTTTAGAGGGTTTAACCAATCCAACCACCATATAAAAAGAGGTGGTTTTTCCGGCACCATTCGGGCCTAGAAGTCCAATAATTTCACCTCGTTTCACCTCAAAAGAAACGCCTTTAACAACATTTTTTTGTCCGTATGTTTTTACTAAATCTTTACTTTTTAGTATCATTGTTATTAATTTAAATAATAGATAAATTTTAATCTTATTTTAACAATAGAGAAAAATTTAAACAAAAATATTAATTAAATTGCACATTCAATATTATGATTTAATGATTACAGGTGATTTAACTTATAAAGTTCATCAAATAGAGGTTTCTAATGGAAATAAATGTGCAATTCACCAAATTTATAAAAACCATAATGGTATTCCTGTAATTATGGTTCATGGATTTGTAGAAAATAGTAAAATATTTTTTTCTACAAATGGCAAAGGATTTGCCCCTTTTTTGGCAAGAAATAATTTTAATGTATTTGTTTTAGATCTTCCTGGTAAGGGATCTTCTAAGCCAAAAATCACAAGTAATTTTATAAGTGGAATGTTTGAGTTTATTAACATAGATTTAAATATAATTTTTGATTTCATTAAATCCCTATTACCTCATAAATCTAATGAAATTATAGGCGTTGCACACTCTTGGGGAGGTGTTTTGTTGTTGAGTAATTACGCTAAATATGCAGAAAGAAATGAGTTAAATAAATTTATTTTATTTGGTGTAAAAA
>JBGSBU010000028.1:0-12921 GCA_041730375.1 Solirubrobacteraceae bacterium | reverse complement strand
AAGTTTCTGAAGAACAAATAATAGAATCTTTAGATTATATAAATACTTAAAAATTTAGACTTAAACCTAACCCTGGTATTAATTGTTTTTTGTTGTTTATAACCATAGGAGTTAAGCTAGGGTTAGAAAACAAAGAAGTTTTACTTTCTAAAGTTTTTTCGTTTTGCTTTTTTAAGTGATAATTTTTAACATCAGCAGTTTTACTTGCATCTGCAATACTCCATATTTTTATTCCAATAGAAGCTGCAACACCTAGAAATACAACACCTAAAGAATTTGCAGCCGTAGATGTTCCTTCAACATATCCTGGGCAATAGCTACTACATGTAATTGGTTTTGATTCTGGAGATAAACCAACAATTGTTACTGCTGTTGAAGCAACCGAGCCTAAAAAGAAAAGAATTCCTCTCCTAGTTTCACCTGCATAAACTTGTCCGCCACCTGTAACAAGAAAACTTAATAAGGCTCCGGCTGTAGGGTCGTATCTAGTGGAAGATTTTGGTGAACCTGCTTTTTCCCATTCATATTTCATATCAGAATAACTTTGTGCAAAACAAAGATTAGAAACTAAAATTAAAGCGATAAAAATAAAGTAAATCTTTTCATTTTAAGTTGGGTGGTATTTTTAAGATCACAAAGTTAAATTTTTTATAAAATAATAATTTAAAAATTAGCTTAAATTATAAATAGGTGAAATAAAACCAACGGTTATGACTTTTATAAACCAAAAAAAGCATTGTAAAGTAAATATATATTCAAAAAAATAATAATAAAAGTAATTAACCAAACCAATAATTGCAACCATAATTTATTGGCAAATTCGCCCATTTTAGCCTTGCTATTGGTAAACATAACCAAAGGAACAACGGCAAAACTAAGTTGCATGGATAAAATTACCTGACTTAAAATTAACAGTTTACCAGTTCCTTTTTCTCCATAAATTAAAACAACAACTAATGCGGGTACCAAAGCAATAGACCGGGTAATTAATCTTCTAAGCCAAGGTTTAAGTTTGATGTTTAAAAAACCCTCCATTACAATTTGTCCGGCCAAGGTGCCAGTTAAGGTAGAATTTTGCCCAGAGGCTAATAATGCAAGTGCAAAAAAGATGCTAGCCAAAGAAGTTCCTAATAACGGAGTAAGTAGTTTATGCGCATCGTAAATATCTGCAACATTGGTGTTTCCAGAGGTATGAAAAGTAGCCGCCGAAACAATTAAAATAGCTGCATTTACAAAAAATGCAAGAGTTAAAGACAAAGTGCTATCAATTGTTCCAAATTTAACGGCAATTTTTTTACCAATGTTATTTCTTGGGTAATTTCTGGTTTGAATAATGCTACTATGTAAGTATAAATTATGAGGCATTACTGTTGCACCTAATATACCAATTGCAATGTAAAGCATAGAAGGATTGGTTATAATTTCTTTTTTAGGAATTAATCCTTTTAGAATTGGAAAAATATCTGGTTTAGAAATTAATATTTCATAAATAAAACAACCTATTATTATAAAAATTAAACCCGCCACAAAAGTTTCAATGTATCTAAAATTTTTGTGTTGTAAATAAAGAATTAAGAAAACATCTAAAATAGTAATAACAATACCCCAAGTTAAAGGAATGCCAAACAATAAATTTAAAGCAATGGCAGAACCAATTACTTCTGCTAAATCGCATGCAGCAATGGCAATTTCACAAAACAACCAAAGAATAAAATTAACTGTTGGATGAAAATGATCTCTGCAAGCCTGAGCCAAATCTCTTTCGGCAACAACGCCAAGTTTAAGTGCTAAATGTTGAAGTATAATGGCAAAAAGGTTAGAAATAAGAATTACACTAAGTAGGGTATATCCAAATTGTGCACCACCAGCAATATCGGTTGCCCAGTTGCCCGGATCCATGTATCCAACAGCTACTATAAATCCTGGACCTGCAAAAGAGAATAATTTTTTATAGAAATTACCATTCATGGGTACATTTATGCTAGAAAATACTTCTGATAGTGAATTATTAGATTTATTTTTTCGCCAAGCATTTACCATAAATAGTTTTTTAAAAATTAGATTAACAAAAGTAATTAAGTTAGTTTAATCTAACAAATTAATTTTTTTCTTATTTTTGTATTATGTTAACACAAACAGAAGAAAATTATCTTAAAACCTTATTTGGCATAATAGCTGATAATTATCCTAGGTTACAGGCAGGAACTAATGAGTTGGCTTGTAAATTATCTTTAAAACCAGCTACGGTTAATGATATGTTAAAGAAGCTGAAGGACAAAAACTTAGTTTCCTATGAAAAATATGGTAAAATTTCTTTAACTGAAACGGGGAATAAATTTGCTCTTTTAGTAATAAGAAAACACCGACTTTGGGAAACTTTTTTATACGATAAATTAGAATTTACATGGGATGAAGTTCACGAAGTGGCAGAGCAATTAGAGCATGTTAATTCAGATAAATTAGTAGATAGACTAGATAAATTTTTAGAATTCCCAAAATTCGATCCTCACGGAGATCCAATTCCTAATTCAAATGGTACTATTATAGTTGAAAAAAGAATTGCTTTAAACCAAGTTGAAATTGGAGAATATTGTTTGGTTGTTAGTGTTAAAGACAACTCTAATCTTTTTCTTCAACATGCAATGAAATTAGGATTAAAAATTAATTCAAAAATTTTAGTTTTATCGATTCAATTATACGATGATTTAATGCAGATTGAGATTAACGAAGAAAAACATACCATTAGTAAAAAATTCTCAGATAATATTTTAGTTTGTCTTATTAATTAAATACCAATTTAATTTCATTTATAGATTTAATAGCAATATTTAAAATATATTTGCACTCGAAATTAAATATTATTAATAATGAGTTTAGAAAACATTATATCGGTTCAAGGAAAATCTGGTTTATTCGAAATAGTTTCAAAGTCTAAGTTAAACATATTAATTAAAGACCTAGAAACAGGCAAAAAAATTACTATATCAACCCAAACTAATGTTATTTTAATTAGTAACATAACCGTATTTACAGATAACGAAGAAGACATTAAAATACAACAAATATTTGTTTCTATCTATAACAAAGAAAAGGAAGGAGATATAGTTAGTTACAAAGATGAAGCCAGTACTTTATTCGAATATTTTTCTCATGTATTACCAACTTTTGATAGAAAAAGAGTGTATCATTCAGATTTAAAGAAAATTTTTAGGTGGTACGAAATATTAAAGAGTAATAATATCATAGAAGAATTAGTAGAAAATAGTTTAAAACCAGAAAGTTTAGAGGAATAAAAAAAAGTAATAAAGCTTATATAAAATTTTATTCATTTTTTTATGCAAAATCACCAAATAGCAGCAAAATCTTTCGAAGAATTTCTTCATATCCTAGATATTTTAAGAGAAAAATGTCCTTGGGATAAAAAACAAACCATGGAAAGTTTAAAAACTTTAACCATAGAAGAAGTGTATGAATTAAATGAAGCTATTTCTAATAAAGATTTTGAAGAAATTAGTAAAGAATTAGGCGATGTTTTTTTGCATTTATGTTTTTATGCTAAAATAGCTTCCGAAGAAAATCATTTTTCAATTTTTCAGGTAATTGAAAAACTAAAAGAGAAATTAATTTATAGACATCCTCATATTTTTTCTGATGTTGAAATTAATACAGAAGAAGAAGTTAAGCAAAATTGGGAAAAATTAAAAATGAAAGAGGGTAGAAAATCTATTTTTGATGGTATTCCTAATTCCCTTCCGTCTTTAGTAAAAGCGTTTAGAATTCAAGACAAAGCAAAATCTGCAGGGTTTAAATTCAATTCAAACGCCGAAGTTTTAGATAAAATAAGAGAAGAAATAGAAGAATTTAAGTTAGAAACCAATGAAAAGGGAAGAGTAGAAGAGTTTGGCGATATTCTTTTTTCATTAATTAATTTCGCCACATTTAATGGGATTGATCCTAATTTAGCATTAGAAAAATCTAATAATAAGTTTATAAAAAGAGTAAAGTTAGTTGAAGTAATAATTAAAGAAAATGCTGAATCATTATCTAAATTGAGTAATGATAAATTACAAAATTATTGGAGTAAAGCAAAAGAACAAGAATAATTTTTATATTACTTAAATATAAAAAAGGGTTATAAATATTATTTATAACCCTTTTTTATTGATTTTAAAGTAAGTGTATTATATGCCTACTCTAATAAAACCTGATATTTTTAAATTTGAATCAATAGACTTTAAATAATCATTAACAGATTCTTTATTCTCTGCTTTGATATAGTCTTGAAATAATAAAGTATTGTCTTTAAAGAATTTTTTAAGTTTACCCTTAGCAATGTTTTCTAACATTTCTTCTGGTTTCCCTTCTTGACGTAATTGATCTTTTGCAATTTCTAACTCTTTTTCTATTACAGAAGAATCTACAGCGCTTTCATCTAAAGCAAGAGGGTTCATTGCAGCTATTTGCATAGCAATATTTCTACCTACTTCTTCTTCTTTTAAACTTAGTGCAACAATGGTACCAATTTTACTTCCTGCATGAATATAGGTGCCTAAGTAATTTCCTGAAATTAATTTAAAAGAACCAATTTCTATTTTTTCACCAATAACACCAGTTTGTTCAATAAGTTTTTCATGAACTGTTAATCCGTTAAAGTCAGAATTTAATAATTCTTCTTTTGTTGAACAGTTTATAGAAATGTTTGAAATAGAGTTAGCAAGCTTTATAAAATCTTCATTTTTAGCAACAAAATCTGTTTCGCAGTTTAGAGAGAAAACAACACCTTTTGTTTTTTCTGCATTAATTACAGAAACAACAATACCTTCGCTACTATCTCTATCTGCTCTATTAGCAGCAACTTTTTGTCCTTTTTTTCTTAGTATTTCAATAGCTTTTTCAAAATCACCATCAGCTTCAGTTAAAGCCTTTTTACAGTCCATCATTCCAGCACCCGTGGTATTTCTTAATTTACTAACATCAGCTGCAGTTATACTCATTTTATTTTTTTTTAAATTATAAAAATAATTTTATTTATTGTCATTATCATTAACTGAATCTTTTTCTTCAGTATTTTCATCATCAAAATCAACATCTTTTGTGTTAATTACCTTAATTTTTTCTTTTTCTATTTTTCTGTTTGATAGCCCTTCTTTAATAGATTCAGTAACAATAGAAAGAATTAAATCGATAGATTTAGAAGCATCTTCATTAGAAGGAATAGGGAATTCAACTTCGTTAGGATTAGAATTGGTATCTACCATTGCGAAAATTGGAATATTCAATTTTTGAGCTTCTTTTACTGCAATATGTTCTTTAAGAATATCTACAACAAATATAGCAGAAGGTAATCTTGTCATATCTGCTATAGAACCTAAGTTTTTTTCAAGGTTAGCTCTTTGTCTGTTAATTTGTAATTTTTCTCTTTTCGATAAAGTTTCAAAAGTACCATCTTTCTTCATTTTATCAATAGAATTCATTTTTTTAATTGCCTTTCTAATGGTAATAAAGTTTGTTAACATACCACCAGGCCATCTTTCTGTTATGTAAGGCATGTTTATTTCGCTTGCATACTTACTAACAATATCTTTTGCTTGTTTTTTAGTAGAAACAAATAAAATTTTTCTTCCAGAAGAAGCCAAATGGCTTAATGCTTTTGTTGCTTCTTCTAATTTAACAACAGTTTTATGCAAATCTATTATATGGATTCCATTTTTCTCCATAAAAATGTAAGGAGCCATTTGTGGATTCCACTTTCTGGTTAAATGACCAAAATGTACACCAGCATCTAATAGTTGTTTTATTTCAATTTTTGACATAATTTGAATAGTTTACTTTCTTTTTATTTGATTAGCAATTACTTAGTATAATAAATCATCTAAATAATTTAGATTCTAAACCTATAATACCTATAATATAGATAATTGTTGTTTACTTATATTAACGTTTAGAGAATTGGAATTTCTTTCTCGCTTTTTTCTGTCCAAATTTCTTACGCTCAACCATTCTAGGATCTCTGGTTAATAATTCTTCAACTTTTAAAACCGGTCTAAACTCTTCGTTAATTTCAGTTAAAGTTCTTGAAATACCCAACCTAATAGCCTCAGCTTGACCAGTTATTCCGCCTCCATGTACATTTACAGTAACATTGTATTTATCTACCGTGTCAGTAAGTTTAAAAGGCTGTACCACTTTAAATTGCAAAACATTTATTGGAAAGTATTCTTTGTACTCTTTTCCATTAACTGTAATTATACCTGTACCTTCTTTTAAATAAACTCTTGAAACAGAAGTTTTTCTTCTTCATATGTTATGAGTTGTTGACATATATTATATTCCGATTAAATTAATGGTTTTTGGCTTTTGTGCTTCTTGTCTATGTTCTGTAGACTCATAAACAAACATGTTTTTAAAAACAGCTCTTCCTAATTTAGTTTTAGGTAACATACCCTTAACCGCTTTCTCTATGACTCTGTTTGGGTGCTTTTCTCTAACCTCTCTAAGTGAGGCTGTTCTTTGCCCACCAGGATATCCTGTATATCTAATGTATTCTTTGTCGTTGTCTTTATTACCAGTTAAAACAATTTTGGTAGAGTTAATAACAACAACATAATCGCCACAATCTGCATGTGGAGTAAAATTTGTTTTGTGCTTTCCTCTAAGAATTTTAGCTAATCTAGAAGCTAATCTACCTAAATTTTCACCATCAGCATCAACAATAAACCATTCTTTATTGGCGTTTTCTTTGTTACAAGATTTAGTTGTATAAAATAAAGTATTCACTATATTGTTTTTAATATATATTTTAAGATTGCAAACTTACTTAAATTAAGTTAATACTCAAAATATTTTTAATTGTTTTTATATATTATATTTGTATTCTTTTAAAATCAAGCCTAAATTTACTTAAAAGAAAATGATTTCACAAATAGAATTAGAAGCAAATACAATTACTATAGCTGAGTTTAAAAATGAGGTTTTGAATGATTATAAAATTGCTTTTTTAAGTAGAGAAGCAAGTTTAGTAGGTCGAAAAGAAGTTCTTTCGGGTAAAGGTAAATTTGGAATTTTTGGAGATGGAAAAGAATTACCTCAAATTGCATTAAGTAAATTTTTTAAAAAAGGTGATTTTAGATCGGGTTATTATAGAGATCAAACTTGGATGTTTGCCTTGGGCGAATTGAATCTTAATAAATTTTTTTATCAATTATATTCTTTTACAGATATAAGTAAAGAAACTTCCTCTGGTGGTAGGCAAATGAATTCTCATTTTGCTACTAGGTCTCTAGATGAAAAAGGTGAGTGGAAAGATTTAACCTCTCAACATAACTCTTCTGCAGATATTTCTTGTACTGCTGGTCAATTACCTAGGTTATTAGGTTTGGCACAAGCTTCTAAGTTTTATAGAGAAAATAGAAGTTTAGATTATTTTTCTAAATTTTCAAATAATGGAAATGAAATAGCTTTTGGTTCAATTGGCGATGCTAGCACGACACAAGGTGTGTTTTTTGAAACAATTAATGCGGCAGCCACTTTACAAGTGCCAATGGTTTTATCTATTTGGGATGATGGCTACGGTATTTCTGTTTCACATGAATACCAAAGATCTAAAGAAAATATTAGTGAAATACTAAAAGGTTTTGTTAGAACTGAAAATGAAAAAGGGATTGAATTAATTACTGTTAAAGGTTGGAATTACCCAGATTTAATCGAGGCTTATAATAAGGCAGAAAAAATAGCAAGGCTAGAGCATGTGCCGGTTGTGGTTCATGTTCAAGAATTAACTCAGCCTCAGGGTCATTCCACCTCTGGTTCTCACGAGAGATATAAATCTGAAGAAAGATTACAATGGGAAAGAGAACACGACTGTTTAAAGAAATTTAAAGAATGGATTTTAACTTATAATACATCAAATTCTGAAGATGGATTTATTTTTTCCGAAAACGAGTTACTTGAAATAGAAAATGAGGTTAAAATTCTTGTTAAAAATTCTAAAAATAAAATTTGGGAAGAATATCAAAATAGTATCCTTGAAAAGAAAAATAAAACAATTGATTTATTTAAAGAAATTGCTAAAAAAAGTAGCTTTTCTAAAGATATTATTTTAGAAATAGACTATTTAAACACTAAAAGAATTATTTATAAAAAATACATTTTTAGTTCTATAAAAAAGGTTTTAAGAATAATAAGAAACGAAAATAATCAAGAAAAAACAAATCTTATAAATTATTTTATAGCTTTAAATAAAGAAGAGAATTTTAATTATTCCTCAAATTTGTACAGTAAATCTAATTACTCTTTTTCTCATATAAATAATATCGAACCTAAATATGATGAAAATAGTTTAGAATTAGATGGAAGAATAGTATTGAGAGATAATTTTGATTCACTTTTATTTAACAACTCAAATATATACATATTTGGCGAAGATTGCGGTAAAATAGGTGATGTAAACCAAGGGTTAGAAGGGCTGCAAAAAAAATATGGTAATAGAGTAGATGATGTTGGAATTAGAGAACAAACTATTATTGGACAAGGTTTAGGTATGTCTTTGAGAGGCTTAAGACCAATTGTAGAAATACAATACCTAGATTATGTGTTATATTGTATACAAACTTTAAGCGATGATTTAGCTACTACTCTGTATAGAACTGCTGGTGGACAAAAAGCGCCGTTGATAATTAGAACAAGAGGTCACAGACTTGAAGGAATTTGGCATTCTGGCTCACCAATAGCTGGTATATTAAATTTTACAAGAGGAATACTTTTATTAACCCCCAGAGACCTTACAAAGGCGGCAGGATTTTATAACGCTTTGATTAAATCTGATGAACCTGCACTTGTTATTGAAAGTTTAAATGGATATAGGCTAAAAGAAAAGATGCCAAATAATTTAGGAGAATTCACCACACCAATTGGTAAAGTAGAAATAACTAAATACGGCAAAGATGTAACAATAGTAACTTATGGATCTATGTGGAGAGTTGTTACAAAAGCATCAAATGAATTATTAAATCTAGGAATTGATGTTGAAATAATTGATTTACAGTCAATTAATCCAATTGATATAGAACACGAAATCGTAGAAAGTCTTAAAAAGACAAATAAATTAGTAATTATTGACGAAGATGTACCTGGTGGAACTTCGGCTTATATTTTACAAAATATTATTGAAGTACAGCAAGGCTATAAATATTTAGATGCCCAACCAATAACTTTAACAGCAAAGGAGCACAGGCCAGCTTATAGCTCTGATGGAGATTATTTTTCTAAACCATCTGAAGATGATGTGTTTGATACAGTTTACAAATTAATGAACGAATATAATCCAAAAAAATACCCTAAAATTTATTATTAGAAGTGGTTTAATTATTAAAAAAAAAGCCTGTGAAGTTTAAAAATCACAGGTTTTTTTTGCAATTATAAATATTGAAAAATAATTATTCAATATTGTATTTTAAGCCATTCCAAATAACTTTTTTATGAATATTATAGCCAAAAATTCTAACATCTGCTAAAATTACTAATTTAGGATTCCAATCTCCTTTTTTATTAGCTTTTCCATCAATCTTAATACATATTATTTCTTCACCAGTAATAAGTTCTATTTTTAAAAGTTAAATGAATATTTTTAGGCGAATTTTCAAATTTATAAAAACTCATACTAGTTAACTTTACACCTGGAGGAGAAAAAACTTTTTCTAAATCCTCCATTTTTTTAGCTTTAGAAACAGAATTATGCGTTTTTATAATTACATGAAAGCTTATAGGATCATTGAATTTAAGTTTTTTAATATACTAACTGAAAAAGAAATAAAATATATAAAAAATAAAATTATTGAAATTAAATATTTTTTCATTTTTTAAGAGAAATAAATTAGTTTACTGCTATATTCATTCCATTCCAATAGGTAACTCTACTCGCTTCAAATCCTAAAAAAGAACCCGTTATAAAAATTTCTATTTTCGGATTCCATTTACCTTTAACATCTGCAACTCCATCAATTTTTACACAAACCACTTCATAAGGTTTATAGTCTGTATTCTTGAATGTAATTGTTGCACTTTTTGGTGCACCTGTTATATTAAGTACTCTAGCATTAACTAATTTAGCACCTTTTGGAGATTTTTTTCTTATTAAATTAGGAATAGCTCTAGCTTCTGGTTCATTAGAAGGAACTTTTACTAATAAATGAAAAGAATAGGAATCATTAAATTTAATGTTTTTCAGATATTCTTGATCAAAGAAAAAATTAGGCTTAGCAGTTGAGATTGCATCGAGCATTTTTTTAGGGCAAATTACTTCTTTGTTAATTACTTGTTGGCTAAAAAGACTATTAAAAGATATTAATAAAATTAAATAGGTGTATGCGCTTGTTTTTTTCATTTTTTATTTGTGTTATTTTAACATTATTACAGATATCTAAAATAATAATTAAAATTTAATAAACAATAGAATATTTAACAGAAAATCTATAATTCTCTTCTTAGTCTTGCTACAGGAATATTAAGTTTTTCTCGGTATTTTGTAACTGTTCTTCTAGCAATTAAATAACCTTTTAATTTTAACTCGTTTAATAAGTTAATATCTGTAATTGGATTTTTTTTATCTTCGGAATTAATTAACTCCTGAATTTCATTTTTAATTTCTTTTACAGATATTTCTTCCCCTTTAATATTTTTGGTGCCTTCGCTAAAAAGCTCTTTAATTAATTTTATTCCGTATGGAGTTGCAATATATTTATTATTTACAAGTCTAGAAATAGTTGAAATAGCTAGGTTAGTTTTAATAGAAATATCTTTAAGAATCATAGGCTTTAAATCTTTTTCATTTCCAGATAAAAAGTAGTTTTTTTGGTAATTAGTAACTTCATTAATAAAATGCAATAAACTTAACTCTCTTAATTTTAACATATCAATAAAACCTTTTGCTCCATCTAATTTTTGTTTAATATACAAAGTAGATGTTTTTTGATTGGTGGTTTTGGTCTTAGTTTTTTTGTAGGTGTCTAATATATCTTTATATGTATTTGAGACAATTAAATTAGGAATATTTTTAGAATTTAGTTGAGCTGTTATTTCGTTATTTTCAATTGTTATTATAAAATCTGGTATTATTCCCAATGAAGTTTGGTTCTGGAAATTAGAATGCATATAGCTACTTCCTGGTTTAGGGTTTAATTTACGAATTTCTAAAACAGCTTCTTTTAATTCTATTTCGGTTATCTGCAATTTATTTTTAATTTGTTCATAGTTATTTTTTGCAAAAATTTCAAAATAGTTTTTTATAATTAAAATAGCGTTTTCTATGGCTTTATTTTTATGCTTTTTATTTAATTGAATATATAAACATTCTTGAAGATTTCTTGCCCCAATTCCGTGTGGTTCTAAATTTTGTATATAATCTAATAATATATTTTCAAAATAAGTTTCTTCTATAAAAATATTATGGTAAAGTGCAAAATCGTTTATTATTGCACGCAATTCTCTTCTTACGTAACCTGCTTCATCTATATTTCCGATTAAAAACTCACAAATTTTTAAATCAATTTCAGATAAATCACGTGTGTTTATTTGTGAAAATAAATGATCGCTTAATGTAATTTTATTAGATTGCTGAAATTCAAATTCATTTTCTTCAGAAAAATTATTCTGAAAGGTTTTGTAGTAAGGCTCCTCATCATCACTTAAATAAACATCAATATCTAAATCATTAGAATCAATTGTAATATCGTTTTCAAAATCTAAGTTTTCTGTTAATTCATCAGAAATAATGTCATCTTTCTCTAAATTATCATTTATTTCTAATGCAGGATTTTCTTCTAGTTCTAATTTTATTTTTTCTTCTAACTCTATGGAGGTAAGTTGCAACATTTTCATTAATTGAATTTGTTGCGGCGATAATTTTTGAGTTAATTTTAAGTTGATGTTTTGCCTTAACATTAAATCTAAAATTCGGCATTATTTGGAGTTCTTGGAAAAGGTATCACATCTCTAATATTTGACATACCTGTTACAAATAAAATCATTCTTTCAAAACCTAATCCAAATCCACTATGTGGCACAGTTCCATATTTCCTTGTATCAAGGTACCACCAAAGTTCTTTTTCATCGATTCCCATAACTTTCATTTTTTCTAATAAAACATCAAATCTTTCTTCTCTTTGAGAACCGCCTATCATTTCTCCAATACCCGGAAATAAAACATCCATTGCTCTAACTGTTTTATCATCATCATTTTGGCGCATATAAAAAGCTTTTATATTTGCAGGGTAATCATATAAAATTACTGGGCCGTTAAAATGTTTTTCAACCAAATATCTTTCGTGCTCAGATTGTAAATCTATGCCCCACTCTGTTACTGGGTATTTAAATTTTTTATTTTTGTTTGCTTTAGATTCTTTTAAGATTTCTATTGCCTCTGTATAAGAAACTCTTTTAAATTGATTTGATATTATATTTTCTAATTTACTAATTAAACCTTCTGTTAGTCTTTCGTTTTTGGGTTTTAAACTTTCTTCTTTTTGTAGCCTTTGGTCTAAAAATATTAAATCGTCTTTGCAGTTTTCAAGCACATAGCTTATAATATATTTCAAGAAGCTTTCTGCTAGGTCCATATTATCGGCTAAATCATTAAAAGCAACTTCTGGTTCAACCATCCAAAATTCTGCTAAATGTCTAGATGTATTAGAATTTTCTGCTCTAAAAGTGGGTCCAAAAGTGTAAACCTTTCCTAAACCCATAGCAGCAGTTTCTGCCTCTAATTGTCCAGAAACAGTAAGGTTTGTTGCTTTTCCAAAAAAGTCTTTAGAAAAATCAATTTTATTATCTTCTGTTTTAGGAATTTTATCAAAATCTAAAGTACTAACTTTAAACATTTCACCAGCTCCCTCGGCATCAGTCGCAGTAATTATTGGCGTATTTATA
>JBGSBU010000027.1:0-13193 GCA_041730375.1 Solirubrobacteraceae bacterium | reverse complement strand
TGAAATTGACTGCAATAAATTGAGGAAAAATTAGCCTACAAATTTAATTTTGCGATTAGATTTTAAATCATTTAATCTGGTTTTGGCTTGTATGAAATATGGCGTAAATAATTATTAAGTCTTCTGTTTGTAAGTATTCATAATGCATTCCAAAAGGAAAATTTTGGGTAAAAGCAATTCTTATATTATCATATCTAATTTGTTATATAAGTGGATTTACAGAAATGAAATTGATTTTATTTTGTACTGATTTAATAAATAATAACCCTAGTCCTTTGTTAGTAGTGTTATACCAAATAGAATTTTCTTTTAAGTTATTACGGGCAGAAACAGTAATTTTTATTTTAGCCTTCACTAGCTAAATCTTTTTCTAATTGATCTATAGTTAAATCAAAATCTAATAGTGAATCTGGATTATTTTGAATAAATAACTTCTGTTTCAACACTTCTTCTTTTTGCCATAGTGGAACATAAATATCCTCTTCAATTGTTATAGAAATAGACTTTTCTTTGTAAGCAGTTTTTATGGTTTCTAAAAATTCAACAGAAATTTCTTTTGCCGAAGAAAAATGAAAAGTTGCATTCATATAAATAAATTTAAGATGTTTAACAAAGTTAGTATTCTATTATTAGAAATGAAAATTGAATTCCCAAAAAAAATATTTCATAAAAAAAGGCTAAAGCCACTCATTATTACTTATTTCAGTCTGCTGAAGCAGACTATAATAAATTGAGGAAAAGAAAAAAGAGGCGGTTTTGCCTCTTTTATTTGTTGATTTAAGTTGTGTTTTTATTCGATGAATTTTTACCAATCATCTTTCTTTGTAGGAATATTATCTGATTTTAAAAAAGATTCTAAACTTTTATTTAAGTCATTAAATGTAGATTCAAGATTTTCTGGATATGATTTAAAGGAAGGCCTCACCTCTCTGTTTGGTTTAAAAAATCCTGTAGGATTATTTAAGGGAAACTCTATATAACCACCTATTCTATTTTCAGAGGGTTTATTGTAGCTTTCTAGTTTTGTTACATCAAATTTATATTTTCCCTCTTTAAATGAAACTTCAATCTGATACTTTACATCTAAACAATATGACATTCCTAATAATTTTGGACATAAAGTATTTGGTTTAAATCCTTCGAAACGAATATAATCATTTTCGATTTGAGCTTTTATAACTTCTTTGGGGTTTTTATAACTGAAGCTAATCCAATCTATTGTTTTCTTATAAAGTTCCGATGGCGTTTTTCCATCAACATTAATTACCACAAAATCTGTAAAACCATCCTTTGTAAATTTAAATTCAGTTTCTTGTGCAAATAATAAAACTGTTGCGAATAAGGTTAAAATAAATGTTTTCATGTATTATTAGTTTTTTAAGGTTTATTTAGTGTAAAAAGGGCTCCATTTGCTCATTAAGAAAATTATAAATAAAATTATTCCCCAAATTATCAATCTTCTTTTTGATTTTTTCTTCTTTTTAATAATTAATTCGTTTTTCTCGGTTTCTAAAAAATCATTGAATTGAACTTCAGTAAGGCTGATTCCTTTGGATATTAGTTCAATCAAATTTTCAATATGTTCATTTGCTTTTGTAACTTCATGTGATTGGTCGAATGCACCAACTTTCCTTCTTATTTCAATTGTAATTTCTGTTTTGTTTTCAGTTATTACAGATAAATTAACATCTATATAAACCCCAATACTTAAAAATTCTGTTGCTTCAAATGTAGTTTGATTAAATATTTGATTACTTTTTGTGAATTTGTATTTACTCGATAGTTTATCTACTCTTTCTACTCCAATTTTGACTTTATCTATTGGAAAGTCTATTGTAATTGATTTTTTTGGGTTTGAAATTGCTCCAATCATGTTTTAAAAGTTTGAGTTTATTAATTTTTTATCAAAAATAGCAAAATTCAAACACATTAATGTGTCCTTGTGGGAAAATAAATGTAATGACTTTTGAAATATGGATATTTCAGAAGAATCTTTTATTGCAAATCTAGGGATTCATATACGGCAATTGCGTGAACGCAAAAACATGTCGCAACAAGATTTGGCAAACGATTGCAATATTCCTAAAAATCAGATTGGTAGAATTGAACGAGCAGAAGTAAATACAACCGTTAGAACGCTGGTAAAAATAGCTAATGCATTAGAAGTACATCCAAAAGATTTATTAGATTTTAGAAAAAAATAACTATTTCAATATTTATAAAATAATTTGTCCGTCTTTCATGTGTAAAATTCTATTTGCTCTTTTGGCCATTTCTAATTCATGAGTAACCATAACTATTGTATTACCTTCTAAATTAATTTTTTCTAATAGATTTAAAATATCTTTAGAAGAATCAGAATCTAAAGCGCCAGTAGGTTCATCTGCTAAAATAACCTTTGGATTTGTAACCAAAGCTCTTGCAATAGCTACTCTCTGTTTTTGTCCGCCAGAAAGTTCATTTGGCATAAAGTTAATTCTTTCGTACAACCCTACTTTATCTAATATTTCTTTTGCCTTTTCTTTCCTTTCTTTGCTTGGCATTCCTTGGTAGTACAAAGGAAGTTCTACATTTTCTAATGCATTTTTATAACCAATTAAACTAAAGGTTTGAAAAATAAAACCAATGAATTTATTTCTATATTCTGCCGCCTCGTTTTCTGATAATTTTCCAATAACAGAATCATTTAATTTATATTCTCCTTCGTCTGCAAAATCTAAAATTCCTAAAATATTTAATAAAGTAGATTTTCCGCAACCAGAAGCCCCCATAATAGAAATAAATTCTCCTTTACTTATTTCTAAATTAATGTTTTTTAAAATATGTAGTTTATTGATTTTACCTTGCTGGTAATACTTATTTATGTTTTTAAGTGCTATCATATCAATGGATCGATATCTACTTCAATTTTAACTTGTTTAAAATTAGAAATACCTCCTAGTTTATTTATTTCTTCTAAGATATACTTTTTAATTTTTATGGTTGATTTTTGCGGCGTTATTTTAATGAGAATGTTTTTAATAAATTCATTTCTAATTTTTGAAACATAGGGCGACTCTGGTCCTAATACATTTTCTTTTATACCGTATTCCAATCTTTTTTTAAGTTCGTTAGCAACTTTATCTACCAATTCGTATTTAGCATGTTTTAATCTAATTTGAATGAGCTTGGAAAATGGCGGATAAAAGTGAGTTTTTCTTTCCTCAATTAATCTATCTAGTAAATTAGTATAAGTAAATTCACTTAAATTTTGTAGAACCAAATGTTCTGGAGTGGTAGTTTGTAGTACTATTTTTTTTTCTTTCATTTCACTGGGAAATAGTTGAGCAAATCTTAATACGTTTTGAAAAGTGGCTTCGTGTGCCCTTATGTTATTTTGGTTTAAATCTGCATCAATCTTTACCATAGCCAATAAACCAATATTTTTAAACTCATTAAGCCTTAATAGGGCTTTTGTACCAATTAAAATATCAATTCCACCATTTTCTAATTCTTCACTTATTTGATCGAGATAAAGTTTCTTGTTTATACTTTCTGTTGTTAGTTTTACAATTTTTTTATCGGGAAAAAGCAATACTAAATCTTTTTCTATTTGTTCTATTCCAATTCCTTTAGTTAATAAATCCTTTCCATTACAAACAAAGCATCTATTGGGTTTTTCTTGTTTATATCCACAATAATGACATTTTAATACATTCTGTTCTTTGTAATAAGTTAAAGAAACATCACAGCTTGGGCAATAAGGAGTGTGGCCGCAATCGTTACATTCTAAAATTGGCGCATATCCTTTTCTATTCTGGTAAATTAATGCTTTTCTACCTGTTTTTAATACCTTTTCAATCTCTAATCTAAGTTCCTCGCTTATTGTGCCTTTTAAAACTGTAGAAAGCTTGGTGTCTATAAATTTAATAACTGGTAGTTTTTCTTTTTCTAAAGAATCTATTTTATGAAAAGAAAATTTCTTTTGTTTACTATTATAATAACTTTCTACAGAAGGCGATAAAGAAAGTAAAATACATTTTGCTTGGATTATGTTAGCTAACATAATTGCCGATTCTCTGGCATTAAAATAGGGTTTAGCTTCTCTTTGTTTATACAATTCGTCTTGTTCATGTTCCACCAAAACCAAAGAAAGTTTATTGAAGGGTAAAAAAGGAACGCTTCTAACCCCAATAATTATAGAAAAATTATTTTGTAGTACTTTTAAATAGTTATCTGTATTGGTATTTTGATTTTCTCCAGAATGATACATTAAAACTTTTTGAGGAAAAATAGATGCTAACTTCTCGAAATAAAAATTAGCTTGATAAACACTTGGAAACAAATACAACACCTTTTTTCCTTTATTAATGTACTTTTCTATTAGTTTAAATATAATTTTATCTTTTTGGGAAAAAAGTTCGTGTGCTACAAGTAAAACATTTGATTGTTCTAATTTTTTTTCAACTTCTATTAAATTATTTAACTCTATGTTTTCTAAATTACTAAAAGATTCTATTTCTATTTGTTGTTGTTTTTCTTTTATCTCATCAGAAGTAGTTATTACTATTAGGTTTTTTTCTATAAGCGGATTAATACTAGATTTTGTGAGGTTATTTTCTTTTAAAAAATCTTGCAACAAAAAATTATTTTTATTGTTTTTAAGATAACCTGCAATAATCTTAAGCAAAACCTCTCTTTGTTTAGGAGATTTTTCTATTAATTTAAATAACGCTTCATTTTTATCGCTTTTTTCTAAAAGTAACAAGTTGGGGTGAATATAGTTAACAACCTTTCTTCTGTATTTTTGAGTTAATTTTTCTTCAATCAAAATAATTCCTTCTAAAAGTAAATTATTTACAATTTTTGTTATTTGTTTTTTATCTAAAATACTTTCTAACTCTTTAATAGAAACAATTTGTTTAGCCTCAATAAAAGATAATAAATCTATAATTTTATGGTCTTGTATATGTTTTATACTTTTTTCGGGATTTATTTTTAAGAAATGTTCACTATCTAATCTTAAATAAGAAGGAAATAAATTTTTATATACCGTACCCAAATTAGAGCAATAATAAGAAGCCACCCATTCCCAAAGCTTTATCTGAAAAACAGACACAATAGGCGATTTATCTATTATATGATAAATTTCTTTTGTTTTATATAATTCTGGTTCAGGTACATCTATTTTATAAATAATTCCTGTATAGGTTAGCCCTCTCCCAAAAGGCACTGTAACCCTTAATCCAATAGCAATATCACCAAAAATATCTATAGGAACAGAATAAGTGAAAGTGTTCCCTAACGAAATAGGTAAAATAACTTCAATATATTTTAAGTTTAAACTCATTTATATTTTAAAACAATCTTAATAGAAAATTGTAATTTTTAAAATTAATTGAAAAGGTATTTTTTTAATATTATAATTTTATCATTAAATTTGAAATTACAATTAAATAATACCGTTAAACGCACAAAAAATCGTTTAAATAAAGATTTACATTAAAAGTTTAGATTTAATAAAAAATCTAACTATAATATTACACCAAAAATAACAAATGCTAACAATTGCCATACAAAAATCTGGAAGATTAAACGAAAATAGTTTAGAATTATTAAACGAATGTGGTATAAAATTTAAACATTCTAGAAATAGCTTAAAACAAACTGCTAAAAATTTCCCGTTAGAATTACTTAATCTAAGAAATTCTGATATTCCTTTTTATGTTTCTAACGGAGTAGCAGATATTGGAATAATTGGAGAAAATTCCCTATTAGAACACAACCACCCATTAACAACCATTAAAAAATTGGGTTTTGGAAAATGTAAACTTTCTTTAGCTGTACCTAAAGAGGTGGATTATAATTCTATAAAATTTTTTGATGGAAAAAAAATAGCAACCTCCTACCCTAATTCTCTTAATAAATTTTTAATAGAAAATAATATAGTTGCTAAAATACACGAAATAAGTGGTTCTGTAGAAATTGCACCAAGTATTGGCTTGGCCGATGGTGTTTGCGATTTAGTAGAAAGTGGCAGCACACTATTTATGAACGGACTTAAAGAAGTGGAAGTTCTTTTTAATTCCCAAGCTGTTTTAATTGCTAACAACAATTTAACTAGCGAAAAACAAGGAATTTTAAATAAATTACTTTTTAGAATAGAAGCTACATTAAATGCAAAAAACAACAAATATGTGGTTTTAAATTTACCAAATGAAAACCTAGAAAAAATTTCAAAATTATTACCAGGCATAAATAGTCCCACCATAATTCCTTTAAAGAAAATTGGCTGGAGTGCTTTACATTCTGTTATATCTGAAATAGATTTTTGGAATTCTATAGAACAATTAAAAGCATTAGGAGCTGAGGGAATTTTAGTAATGCCCATAGAAAAAATGATTTCATAAGATATATGATTACTAAAAGAATTACTTTTTCTACCACAACCGAATTAAAAAAGTCTTTATTTAGACCTACATTTAAAACTGAAGATTTACTAAATAAAATAGCAGAGATATACAATGCTATTGTTGAATTTGGTGATGCAAAACTTATAGAATACACAAAAAAATTTGATGGAGTTTCTTTAAATTCCTCAGAAATAGAATTAGATTTAGCAACAACAGTTGCAACTATAGATCCTTTACTAGAAAAAGCAATTAAAGTAGCATACGAAAATATTTATAATTTTCATAAAGCTCAAATCAAAGAAGATTTAACTCTAGAAACCCAGCCTGGTGTAACTTGTTATAGAAAATCTAAAGCTATAGAAAAAGTAGGTTTATACATACCAGGTGGTTCTGCTCCTTTGTTTTCAACTGTTTTAATGTTGGCAATACCTGCAAAAATTGCTGGTTGCAAAGAAGTTATTCTTTGTACACCACCCAATAAAAATGGCGAAATTCATCCTGCAATAATTTTCACTGCTAAGCTGTGTGGAATAAAAAAAATATACAAAGCTGGCGGAGCCCAAGCAATATGTGCAATGGCAGTAGGAACCCAGACCATTCCTAAGGTTTATAAAATTTTTGGTCCGGGCAATCAATACGTAACTGCAGCAAAGCAATATGTTTCTTTAATGGGCGTTGGTATAGATTTACCCGCTGGTCCGTCTGAATTAATGGTTGTTGCAAATAGCAACAGAAACCCAGCTTTTATTGCCGCAGATTTACTTTCGCAAGCAGAACATGGAACCGATAGTCAGGTTGTTATTGTTAGCGACTCAATAACTTTGTTAAACGAAATTAATTTAGAAATTGGGTTACAATTAAATTCTTTACCAAGAAAAGATATTGCAGAAAAAGCCCTTTCTTATGCGGTTGAAATAATAGTAAAAAATGATGACGAAGCCATTGAAGTTATTAACGAATATGCACCAGAACACTTAATTTTAATGGTTAACAACGAAAATAAATACATAGAAAATATAAACAACGCAGGTTCTATTTTTATTGGCGATTACACACCAGAGAGTGCAGGAGATTATGCATCAGGAACCAACCATACGCTTCCAACAAGTGGTTTTGCAAAACAATATTCTGGTGTTTCTTTAGATAGTTTTATTAAAAATATTACTTACCAAAAAATAACTAAAGAGGGATTAAAAGATTTAGGTGTGCATATAGAAATTATGGCTGAAAATGAGGGGTTAATGGCTCATAAAAATGCGGTTTCATTTAGATTAGAAAGTTTAAAAAAAGAAGTTGATTTATGATAGAAGAATTACTAAGAGATCATATTAAAGGGGTTAAACCTTATAGCTCTGCAAGGGAGGAATTTACAGGAAAAGCCGATATTTATTTAGACGCAAACGAAAGTCCGTTTGAAACAGAATTTAACCGCTATCCCGATCCTCTTCAAAAAAAATTAAAAGAGAAAATAGCACAAATAAAAAAAATTAATGCCAACCAAATATTCTTAAGTAATGGAAGTGATGAGGCTATAGATTGGTTAATTAGAGCTTTTTGCGAACCAAAAGAAGATTCTATTATTATTTGTCCGCCCACTTTTGGTATGTATGAAGTAGCTGCTAAAATTAATAATGTAAACATAATAGAAATTCCTTTAGACCACAATTTCGAGCCCAATGTAAAAGAAATTTTACAAACAAAAGCTAAGCTTTTATTTTTATGTAGCCCAAATAACCCAACTGGTAACCAAATTAAAAAAGAAAAATTAGAAATAATTTTAAAAGAATTTAAAGGATTGGTAATTGTAGATGAAGCCTATGTAGATTTTGCTCCCTTTTCAATGATTTTAGAAATAAATAACTATGCCAATTTAGTAGTTTTACAAACCTTTTCTAAAGCCTGGGGCTTAGCCGGATTAAGACTTGGCGCAACCTATAGTTCAAGATTACTTATAGACCACCTAACTAAGTTGAAAATGCCCTATAATGTGGGAACAATTACTCAAAAAATTGCATTAGAATGCTTAGAGAATTTTAATTTAAATGATACTGTTTTAACTATTTTAACAGAAAGAGAAAGGGTTTCAAAAGAACTTAACACGTTAAAAAATGTGGTTAAAATATATCCTTCTAACGGAAACTTTTTATTGGTTAAATTTAAAGAAGTATTAAACCTATATAATTATTTAGCAGAAAAAGGAATTCTTATTAGAAACCAAACCAAAAAACCTAACTGCGAAGATTGTTTAAGAATAACCATTGGAACAATCAAAGAAAATACCAGCCTACTTACCGCACTTAAAAATTTAGAATGAAAACAGCTAAAAAAGTACTTTTTATAGACCGAGACGGAACTTTAGTATTAGAACCAAAAGAAGATTTACAGTTAGATAGTTTTCTTAAACTAGAATTTTATGCTGAAGTTTTTACTTATTTATCTAAAATTGCCAAAGAAACAAATTACGAATTAGTAATGGTAACTAACCAAGATGGTATGGGGACAGAGATATTCCCATCAGAAACTTTTTGGCCCGTTCATCATTTTATTATCAATGCATTTAAAAACGAAGGAATTATATTTTCTTCAGAACATATTGATGATAGCTTCCCACACCAAAATAAACCAACCAGAAAGCCAGGCACAGCCATGTTAACCAAATTCTTTTCTAATGAATATGATTTAGAAAACTCCTATGTAATTGGCGATAGACTAACGGATATTGAATTGGCTAAAAATCTTGGCGCAAAAGGTATTCTTATAAAAAGAACTGAATCTTTAGGCGAGGCTGAACTTTCTACAGAAAAAAAAGTTTTAGTTAATAATTTTATTTCCCTTGAAACAAATAGCTGGAAAGAAATTTACGAATTCTTAGTTTTACCTAAAAGAGCAAATTTTATACACAGAAAAACAAATGAAACCGATATAAAAATTGATTTAAACATAGATGGGGCTGGAAAAAGTGATATTAGTACGGGCTTACATTTTTTCGATCATATGTTAGAACAACTTTGTAAACATAGCGGTATAGACCTAACTATAAAGGTTATTGGCGATTTAGAAATAGACGAACACCATACAATAGAAGATACCGCCATTGCCTTAGGAGAATGTTTCTATGAAGCACTTAAAGACAAAAGAGGTATGATGCGTTATGGCTTTACACTTCCTATGGATGATTGTTTAGCACAAGTAGCAATTGATTTTGGAGGAAGAGCTTGGTTGGTTTGGGATGCCCAGTTTAAAAGAGAAAAAATTGGAGATATGCCTACGGAAATGTTTTTTCATTTTTTTAAATCTTTTTCAGATTCCTCTAAATGTAATTTAAATATTAAAGCAGAAGGAGAAAACGAACACCACAAAATAGAAGCTATCTTTAAAGCTCTTGCTAAATCTATTTCTATGGCAATTAAAATAAACTTAGAAAACTTAAAACTTCCCACTACAAAAGGATTACTTTAAATAAAAAAAATCGTAAATTTAATAATAACATAACTATTTTTTAAAATGAAAGTTTTTTTAAACTTTTCTTCCTTTGTTTTATCACTTTCTGTTTTAATAGCTACTACTTTAAGTATTTTTAATATCATGAATTTTGATAATAAAATTTTACTTGGTACATCTATATTTTTATTAATAATAAGTTACTTAAGCTATAGACCAATTGAACCCATTACTCAAGATTTAGAGAATTTAAGAATCTATGGTATCATTTCTTTTGTTCTAAATTCTATTTGTATTACTATATTTTCATTAATCTGGCTAAACAATTTTTTATTATGAATATAACTTCTATATCTTTTAGGTTCTTACGTTATTTTGCACCTATGACAATTGTACTAATAGCAATTTTTTCTTTTTCAAACTCGGGTTTATTGGCTTTTAGTGCAGTGATTTTTGCATATGGCTTGGTCTCAATACTAGATTTAATTCTCCCTGCTCATAAATATAATTTAACAAAAGAGGAAGAGGATTATGTTTTTAACGATAAAAAATATAATTATCTATTATATCTTTTACCATTTACTTTGTTGGGCATAACTTTTTTCTACCTACACACTATAGAAAACAACTATAATTCTGTTCATTGGTCTACTTTGCTAGGCTGGGTGTTATCTTGTGCCACAGTTACTACTGCTTTAGGGGCAATTGGTGGGCACGAACTTGGGCATAGAACTTCTAAATTCGAGGTTTTTCTTGGTCATATTTGCGATTTGTGTTATTGCTCTTTACATAGACCTATTTCCCATAACTACGGTCACCATAAGAACGTATCTACCCCTATTGACCCTGTGAGTTCTAACTATAATGAAGTGGTTTATTTTTTCTGGTTTAGAGCAATGATTGGCGTGTTTATTGATGCTTGGAGAATAGAAAAAAGAAGACTTATTGCAAGCAAACAACCTATTTATTCGTTACAAAACGAAGTAATTAGGTTAACTATAATACAATTATTATTTATTGCTTTAATTGGTGTTATATTCAGTCCGCTTGCAATGTTATTTTTTATAATTTCTTCTTTTGTAACTAATTGTTTACACGAAACTGTTTGCTACATAGAACATTATGGTCTTAAAAGAAAACTTTTAAATAACGGAAGATACGAGCAGGTTATGCCACATCATTCATGGAATTCAGAACAAATTGCAAGCCGTTTATTGTTATTTGAATTGCCTAGACACTCCGATCATCATTACAGAGCAAGTAAAAAATACCAAACCTTAAATCATTATCCCGATGTTCCAACTATGCCATTTGGATATGCCTTTATGATTGCACTTGCTATGATGCCTCCTTTATGGTTTATGGTAATGAATAAAAAAGTTGAAGCAATTAGATTAAAATATGGCCCTTCTTTAACTGAAACGCTGTAATTTCTTTGTAATTAAAGTAAAAGTGCTATAGTTCAACTCTATCCAAGGAATCTTTGTTTAAAAGTTATTGAATTATCTTTTGCCTTTTTAAAGGCAATTATTCTGTTTTTTCCTACAGCTAAATTTCTTTGCCATTTTTTTTCTAAATAAAGAGAATCTGAATTAGAATCAGAAACCATAGAGTTAAAAATATATTTAACGCCAGCTACTGCATCTGGAGAAAAATTAGAAATTTCTTTAGCTAATTCCATAGCTTTTTGGAACGGATTAGCATCTAAATAAGTTAATAAACCTAGTTCTTTTGCCTCTTTTCCATCAAAAATTCTAGCCGTCATAGCTAATTCTTTGGCTTTATCTATGGGCATTAAACCTCTTAATGATACTGTAATTCCCATATCTGGAATTAAACCCCATTTAGCTTCCATAATAGAGAATTTTGAATCCTGGGTAGCTATTCTAAAATCAGCACCTAAAACTAATTGGAATCCGGCTCCAAAACAATATCCATTAATAGCCGCAATTACCGGAATAGGAATCTCCCTCCAAATTAAATTAACTTTTTGAAATGCATTTTTTCCGGGTTTAAAAAATTGCAAGAAAGTAAATAAAAAGTTATTTTTATTATTAAATTCAGTTACATCAATACCAGAGCTAAAAAATTCATTTCCCCCAGTTAAAATTATCGCCTTAATGTTTTTTTCTTTGGCTAAATTTTTACCAACTTTTATAAGTTCTTTTATCATAGAAAAATTAATAGAATTTTTCTTTTCTGGTCTGTTTAATTTAACCTCAACTATATTGTTTGGGTGTCTAATTAAATTTATTTCTTTCATTTTATATTTTAATTTATTATAAACCTACGTACTGTTTTTCCCAATCTTTTAAAACGGGCTGATAACCACAATTTAAAATTATATTTTTAACTTCCTCTATACTTCTATCATCACTTATCTCAAATTGCTTTAAAGATTCTTTTTCAACACTATATCCACCAGGATTTGTTTTAGACTCTGCACTCATTACAGTAATTCCCAACGGAATAGCATGGTTTCTAAATTTTTGAGACTCTCTGGTAGATAAAGATAATTCTAAATCTTTTTCTAGAAGCCTATAAGCCGTAATAAGCTGAACCAAATTTTTATCGTTAACAATTATTTTTGGCTCTATTATACCTTCGGCAGGTCTTATTCTTGGAAATGAAATGGAAAATTTAGTTTTCCAATACTTCTTTTTTAAATAGTTTAAATGAAGTGCACAGAAAAAAGTATCAACCCGCCAATCTTCTAGCCCCAGTAAAACTCCCAATCCAATTTTATGAAAAGAGGCATTTCCAATTTTTTCTGCAGTTAAAATTCTATTGTTAAAATTAGATTTTTTTCCTTTTGGGTGATACTCTGCATATGATTCTCTATTATAGGTTTCTTGGTAAAGTAAAACCGAATATACCCCAGCATTTTGTAGAGAAACATATTCTTTTTCTTCTAAAGGTTGAACTTCTATAGAAATATTAGAAAAAATTGAGTTAATTAATTCTATTGCACGTAAAAAATAATCTAAATGAACTGTGTGATTAGCCTCACCAGTTACCAACAATACATGATTAAAGCCTTTTTCTTTTATAGCTTTTGCTTCTTGCAAAATTTCTTGGCTGGTTAGTGTTTTGCGTTTTATTTTGTTGTCTAAACTAAAACCACAATAGGTACAAATATTATTGCATTCGTTACTTAAATAGAAAGGGGCAAAAAGTTGAATGGTTTTTCCAAATCTATTTTGTGTTATGTTACTTGATTTTAAAGCCAGTTGTTCTAAATATTTTTCTGCTGCCGGAGACAATAATGCCATAAAATCATCTAAAGAAATACTATCTTTTTGCAAGGCTTTTTCTACATCTACATAGGTTTTATTGTAAATAGATGCCTTAACTCCTTCC
>JBGSBU010000026.1:0-13298 GCA_041730375.1 Solirubrobacteraceae bacterium | reverse complement strand
AAAAAAAATTGAGGATTATTATTCTGGAGGATACAATCAATATAATTTTTTTAATGAAGGTGTGTGTCTTAGTGGCAAATCTAGGTTCATTTCATTTAAATATTACCCTTTATTAAATAAAGTGGTTTACTTTTCTGGGTCTGATTATGCAGTTCCACAGGCAATAGCAACTAATCAAACGGCTGATATGCCTAAAGAAGAATCTTTAACTATTGATAACAAAAAAAATACCATTAATTTTGGCGGCACTACTTATTACAAAGGAACAGAAATTACAGATTAATTATAAATCTTTTTTGTGAGCTTTAAACAAAACCCCAAACTTTTTTAAGTTTGGGGTTTTGTTTATTTGGAATAGTAAATTAAAAAATGCTTTTCTAGATATTGAGGGTGGTGCTTAAGAGAAATAAAAACTAAAACTAACGCTTCCATATTTTCTAGTTTCTAATATAAAATTATTATTTGTTAAAGAAGTTAAGTTTAAAGCAGAGGCATGTTCTATTACTAAAATACCTTCTTCTTTTAACCACTGGTTGGTTAGTAAATTTTGAATAATAGCTTGGTATTGTTCTATAGAAAAATCGAAAGGAGGATCGGCGAAAATAATATCAAATTTTTCTTTGGAAGGCTTAGCAATCATTTACATAACATCTTTTTGCCTGGTATAAATTTCTAAAATTTCGAATTCATTAATTATTTTTTGTATAGATTTTATACATAAATTATTATTATCAACCGCTATAATTTGTTTGCACCCTCTCGATGCAAATTCCACACTAATATTACCTGTTCCAGCAAATAAATCTAGCACCACACTTTGGTTTAAATTGCGTTTGTTAGCAAGAATACTAAATAATGCTTCTTTGGCAAAATCTGTCGTAGGTCTAACAGGTAGATTTTTTATTGGAACAAAATTTCTTCCTTTAAATTTACCCGAAATAATTCTCATTTTTTTTGTTTTTAATTAATGTAATTCTGTATTTAATTTAACCTCTCTGGTACTTCTTTTGGCAACAATTTTTCCGTTTGTGCTATCTACTCTAAAATGTATGCCGTTGAAACCAGAAATTTCTTTTGCTTTAATTAGGTTTGTTGTAATTTTTTTATCGTTTACTTCGTTAATTTTATTTATTTCTGTGGTTTCTATAAAAAGTTTAGTTCCAGCCAAAATAGAAACACCAGCATCAACAATGCATCCATCTCCTAAGGGAATTCCTGTTACCGAGTTTGCACCTAGTAAAGTGTTTTTGCCTATAGAAATAGGGTTGCCGTCTGTGCCGCTTAATACACCCAAAATACTTGCTCCGCCACCAATATCGCTGCCTTCACCAACAATAGCACTAGAGCTTATTCTGCCTTCTACCATTACAGGCCCAGTTGTGCCTGCATTAAAGTTAATGTAACTTGCACCAGGCATAACGGTTGTTCCGGCTCCTAATTGGGCACCAAATCTAACCTTAGAGGCATCTAAAATTCTGGTATTATTGGCGGGTATAATATGTTGTAAAAATCTAGGGAATTTATCTACCATATCAATTTGGGGGTAATTGCCAGTTAGTTTAAGCTCAATTTCATTAGCTCTAAGGTAGTCTAGCTCTAAAGGTTTGTTTCCAACCCAAGCTACATTTTGTAAAATACCAAAAGCACCGTTTAAATTTAAACTTCTAATTGGGGCTTTCCCTAGCGAAAGTGAATATAACTTTAAGTAAACTGTTTCAACGGTTTGGGGTGCTTCGTCTTTAAAAATGAATACCGCTTTAAAATTAGTTAAATCTGGTAACTTAGTTAATTGCTTAATTACTTGAATGTTTTTATGTTTATCGCCGTTTGCTTCTTTTATAAAAGGATTAAAAGCATCTAAACAAAGCGTTAAAAATGTATTGTTTATATTTAAAATTTGTTCGGTTTGATTGTAATCAACAGTTTCGCCAGATTTTTCTAAGGCATCAAGAAATAAAGCGGCACTTCCAAAATTTTCGTTCCAATTTACAAAAGCGTAGTTGGCTTGTAGTACTTTGTTGGGGTCAACTTGTCCTTTATCTAATCTGGCAATTCCAAAACCAATAGGTTTTTTAAAATGTTCTTTAGATTGAATTTTATTAACCAATGTAGTGAAATCTTCTGCTGTATTTAATTTCATAGTTATAAGGTCTAATTTTTTTTAAAAATATTCCTCAAAATTAATCAATATATCTACAACTAAATGCTATTGAGTAGTAAACTAGTTTTATTTTCAATTAAATTTGTAGAATGGATACAGACGAATTCTACCAAAACTTAAAGGAATCCTTAAAAAGATCTAAAGACCTACCTGGTAATTATATATTTAAGTTCATTGTACTTAATAACAATAAGTTACTTGCAGAGTTACAACAAATTTTTGATTATTCTAACCCGGTTTATTCTACAAAGCTTTCTAAATCAAATAAATATATAAGCCTAACCGTTCAGGTTTTTGCTATAAATGAAGATTATGTTATTGATTTTTATAAACAAGCAGCTAAATTAAAGGACTTAATTATGTTGTAAAAGTGCGTTAAATAACTTCTTTTAATGCGTTTATTAATGCATCTATATCTGTTGTATTATTATTCTTTGAAAACGAAATTCTAATTGGCGTTGTGTTTTCTAAATTGTTGTTTAGTTCTTTTATAACATGACTGGTTTTTGAAGAACCAGAACTACAGGCACTGCCTTGCGAGATGCAAATTCCCTTTAAATCTAATTGAAAACCAATTAAATTGTTTTTAAAAGGAAGTAAAATACTTAGAATTTTATAATGGTTTTTACTTTCGTCTTCTAGGCAATTGCCGTTAAAAATTATTGTAGGGAAAATTTTTTTAATTTCTCTGATGGCATAATTTTTTAGCGATACAATATGTGTTTTATCTTTTAAAAGATTGTTGTAGGCAATTTCAATAGATTTTGTTAGCCCAAGAATTGCAGGTAAATTCTCTGTTCCCGATCGTAAACCAGCTTGCTGGTTACCGCCAAAAATAAAAGAATGAATATTTTTTTTATTTTTTGCATAAATAAAGCCAACTCCCTTTGGTCCGTGTAGCTTATGTGCACTAAACGAAGCAAAATCAATAGAAGAGTTCTTAAAATCTAATTCGTAAAAGCCTAAGGTTTGAGAACAATCAGTATGAAAAAGAGCATTGTATTTTTCGCACAACTTGGCAACTAAATTTAGGTTAAGTAAATTTCCAATTTCGTTATTTCCATGCATTAAACTAACCAAAACATGGGTATTTTGGTTTAATTTTATTTCTAACTCAGTATAATCTATGCAACCATTTTCATCTAAATTTAAATAAATGAGTTCAAAATTATTTTTTTCTTTTAGCTTAATTAAAGTTTCTAGAACAGATTGGTGTTCGATTCTTGAGGTAATAACGGTTTTAATATTGCCCCAAATAATATTAGAATAAAGTATTTGGTTATTTGATTCTGTACCACCAGAAGTAAAAATAATATCAGAGCTATTACAATTTATTAGTTTAGCAATTTTGTGTTTTGCATTTTCTAATTCGGCTTTTACTTTTCTACCAATAGAATGAGTGGAGGAGGGGTTGCCGTAAAAATCATCTAATGCAGTGTTCATTTCTTTTATAACCTCTTTGTCTGGTTTGGTTGTAGAGGCATTGTCTAAAAAAATAGCCATAATTTTATGCTTGTAAAATAAAAATAGTTGGTTTTTTATTTAAGTCTGGTTTATTTTTTTTCCAATCGTTAATAGATTGTGTTTTAATAAACTCGTTTTCTAAAGTAATTTCGCAGGCAATACAAAGTAGAAAAGAACTATTGCAAAGGGCTAAAACATTGTCTAATAGTTGGTTGTTTCTATACGGAGTTTCCATAAAAATATGAGCACTTTTATCCTTTAGGCTTAGGTTTTGAATAGAGGCTATTTCTTTCTTTAGTTCAATTTTATCTTTTGGTAAATAACCATGAAACATAAATTTTTGTCCGTTTAAACCAGAAGATACAAGTGCTAAAAAGATAGAAGAAGGACCAATTAATGTTTCTATTTTTATATTATTTTTATGTGCCTCAATTATTAGAGAAGATCCAGGGTCTGCAATACCTGGCATACCAGCCTCCGAAATTATTCCAAAATCTATTCCTTTTAACAATAAATTTATTATTTCATTAGAAACCGAGTGATTGTTATGTTTATCAAAAGTAAAAATAGTTAGTTCTTGTTGCGATTTTTCTGGCAATAAACTTTTAATAAATTTTCTGGCAGTTTTTTCGTTTTCTACAACAAAGTGAGTTAGTTTTAAAATTAAATTAAAGTTGTAGATTGGAAATAATTTATGGTTACTTTCTTCTCCCAGCGTGCATGGTATTACAATTATTTTTCCTTTTGAAGTTAACATCTTTGATAATAAAAAACCTAAAGTTAGCTTATATTAGAATTAAATAAAAGTAATAAAAAGGTTAAATGATTTTAAAAAAAAATTAGTTTACAAAAATCTTTTTATCGATTTCATCTACATAGCCTTTAAAGACCTTATCTGTTTCTGATAAATTAACCACCGTTTTACAAGCGTGTAAAACTGTTGCATGGTCTCTTTTACCTATTTTACTTCCAATACTAGATAAAGAAGAATTGGTATATTTTTTTGCAAAATACATAGACAAATGCCTTGCCTGAACCACGTCTCTTTTTCTGGTTTTTGATTGAATAGATTCTATAGGAACCTTTAAGTAATCTGAAATTACTTGTTGAATGAATTCTATAGAAATTTCTTTTCTAGCATAATTTATAAAACCTTCTAGTGTTTTTTTTGCTAGGTCTAAAGTAATTTCTTTTTTAGTTAAAGAAGAATGAGCAATTAAAGAAATAATGGCGCCTTCTAGTTCTCTTACATTGCTTTTTACTGAATTTGCAACAAAATCAATAATTTCTTCACTTAATTCAAAACCATCTTTTAATAATTTAGATTTTAAAATTGCTTTTCTAGTTACAAAATCTGGTTTATTAATCTCGGCAGATAAGCCCCATTTAAATCTAGAAATTAATCTTTTTTCGATGTCTTGAATATCGATAGGAGATTTATCTGATGTTAAAATTAATTGTTTGTTATTTTGATGAAGTTGATTGAAGATATGAAAAAAAACATCCTGAGTTGCTTTTTTACCACTTAAAAAATGCACGTCATCTACAATTAAAACATCTATCATTTGGTAGAAATGAATAAAATCATTTCTATTGTTAGACTTAACAGAATCAATAAACTGTTGAGTAAATTTTTCCATAGAAACGTACAAAACTATTTTTTCTGGAAATAATTCTTTAACTTTTAAACCAATTGCATTTGCTAAATGAGTTTTTCCAAGCCCTACTCCGCCATATAAAAAAAGTGGATTGAATGAGGTGCCGCCTGGTTTTTCTGAAACAGCTAAACTGCCTGATCTTCCTAATCTGTTTGATTCTCCTTCTATAAAATTATCAAAACTATAACTGTGATTTAATTGGGCATCTACTTTTATTTTTTGCAAACCCGGGATAATAAAAGGATTTTTAAAATCGCTTCCAGTTGCATAAAAATTTGTAAAATTTTGAGATTTAACTTTTTGGGTATTAGAAGATGGAATATTTACAGTAATATGGTCATTTAAATTTTTACTGTCTTTTTTAACTACAATATTATAAACAAGTTTAGCATCTATCCCTATTACTTTTTGAAGTGAGGTTTTAAGTAACTTTATATAATGCTCTTCTAGCCATTCATAAAAAAATCTACTAGGTACTTGAACCGTTAAAATACTATTTTCTATACTTACAGCTTGAATAGGTAAAAACCATGTAGCAAAAGATTGTTCAGGAATATTATCTTTGATGAAATTTAAACATTCTGACCATATTTTTATTGCTGCAGTAGTATTCATTAAACGAGTAAAAGGTAATGTAATTTAGTTAGTAAAATGTTGAAAAATAATTATCTTCAATTAATTTTGTTAAGCAAATATCAATTTTTATTTTTAAATAAAATAAAATAAAATCATTGTAATTTTAAAAATTTAGTATATAAAGTGAAAGATAAAAAAATAAAATATGATTGTAAAGCAAACAAAAATAAGAGTAAGGTACTCAGAATCAGATCAAATGAAATTTACTCACCACAGCAATTATGTAGCTTTTTTTGAAATTGGTAGAATTGAGTTTCTAAGAGATCTTGGAATTAATTATAGTAAATTAGAGCAATTAGGCATTGGGTTACCTGTATTAAATATTGATGTAAAATATATTAAACCCACCTTTTTTGACGATGAAATTTTAATTGAAACAAGATTAGAAAATAAGCCAAGTGGAGCAAAAATTTTATTTTCTTATAAAATTTATAACTTAAACAATATTCTTTTAACTAAAGGATCTACCGAATTGGCATTTATGAATTTAAATACCGGAAAACCAATTAGATGTCCAGAGAATTTAAATAAAATTTTTAGCCCTTATTTTGATATTTAAATAAAATATTATTGCCAAGGTTTATTTTGTTAATTAATAACTCATTTTTTAGTGTTGGAGATTTTATACCATCAGAAATAATAAGTTCGTTGGCTTTAAAAACGTAGGCTTCGTCCCACAGGTTATTTTGTATAAAACTATTTAGTGTAAAAGCCCCACCCTCAATAATAATTGATTGAATTTGTATTGTATAAAGCGAGTTTAAAATTTGTTGCAAATAATTTTCTAGACTAAAATCTATTTTAATAAATTGTATGTTTTTTACTTCTTCAGATTTTATATTGTTGAAAATAATTGTTTTAGAATCGTTATTGTAAATTTCTTTGTTTTCGTTTATTAAAAGATTTTTATCAATAATAATTCTAACGGGGTTGTTTCCATAATATTCTCTTGCAGTTAATCTTGGATCATCTATAAGAACTGTATTTTTCCCTACTAAAATAGATGGATTATCGGTTCTAAGTTTATGAGAGAATTGTTTAGCATACTTGTTGCTAATAGAAATTTGCTCGTTTACTTTACCCAAAAATCCATCTGCAGATGAAGCCCATTTTAATATTATATAAGGTCTTTTTTTTATTTGGAAAGTAAAAAATCTTTTATTTATAGCTGTGGCTTCTTTTTCTAAACAATTAACCAAAACTTCAACCCCATTTTCTTTTAATCGTTCAATTCCTTTCCCGTTTACTTTACTAGAATAGTCTGTACAGCCAATAACGACTCTTTTAATTTTGTGTTTAATAATTGCATTAGAGCAAGGAGGTGTTTTCCCGAAATGAGAACAAGGTTCTAGATTTACATAAAGCGTAGATTCGTTTAATAAAGATTTATTTTTTACAGAATTAATTGCAATGATTTCTGCATGAGGCAAACCTGCTTTGTAATGAAATCCTTCGCCTATAATTTTATTGTTATTGGTAATTATGCTTCCAACAAGCGGATTAGGGTAGGTGTTTCCAATCCCTTTTAATGCCAACTGAAGGCATCTTTTCATCATAATTTCATCAAATGAATACTTCACATTTATAAATTTAATAATGAGATAGGTTTAGTTTTCTAATGAGTTTATATGTGTTTTTAATTTTTTAAAATAACTAATGTAAGCATTGTAAATGCATTTTTTTTCTTCAATGCCTTCTATAATACCCACCATAAAAGAATTGTTTTTAGCACCAGTAAAAAAACCTAGGTTATTTTCTTTTTGAATAATTTCAGATTTAATTTTGGCTTTTTCTTTTTTATCTTCAAAAATTATTTCTTCTAAATTTTTGATTGAATTTAGTTTTAGTAAATTTTCTAGTTTGGCTTCTAAAATCTTCACTATTAGTTTAGATTCATTACCGTTATTTTCTAACAAATAATTGCTTATTTTTTTTTGAAATTCTAGATCCAGATAAATTGTATGGTTACTAATTTCTTTTTCATACCAAGTTTTAATTAGTTGGCAAATTTCATTAAAAGCAAGATCTTTGTTTTTATTAAATTTTTTTATACTAATCTCTTTAAGTAGATTGCTTTTTTCTTCAATTAATCTAGCTTTTAAGTTGTTGTTTTCTTTAAATTGATTTCTATTTTTTTCAAAAATCAAATCACAACAAGACTTAAACTCGTTCCATAATCTTTCATTTTCTGTTTTTCCTATATAGCCAATATATTTCCAGTCGTTTTGTAAATTTTTTATTTTAAAAGTCGCTTCGGGTAAACTTAAATTTTCTGCTTGTTTTCTAGCAATTTCAATTAAGTTTTTCTTTTTATGAATATTGTCTTTAATACTGTCTTTTAATTCATGGAAATGCTTGTTTTTTAACTCGTTAAATTCTTTTGTTAAAGAGTTAAAATTCCCCCAAATTTCATTTTGGTATTTATTTTCTAATTTTCCAATAGAAAGAAAGTTTGCTCTTAATTGCTCAAAATCAATAATTAATTTTTTCCAATTTATATTGTTTTTTTCTTTTGCAGATTCAATTAGAATAGTTATTTTCTGAATAATAGATTGTTTGACTGATAGATTTTCTAGTTTTTCTTTTTCTTGTAGCTTAATTAAATCATTTTTTCTTAGGTAAACTTCATTAGAAATCTTTTTGAATTCCTCCCAAGTTGAGGTTCTAAATTTTAGATCTACTGGCGAAGCTTCTCTCCATTTTTCTTGTAAAACACTAATTTCGTTAAGTGCTTTTTTTATATTTGGCTCGCTAATTAAATTTTTTGCGTAAGAAATTAATTGATACCTAAGATTTAAGTTTTCTTGGTAAAGTTTATTTTGTAATTCTTTGTTTAAATCTAAAAAAGAATAAAAATTATTTAAATGATGGTGGAAGTTTTCGTTAACAATATTTATTTTGTCTTTTGGAATTTTTTGAGTTTTTTTCCAATTAATTAATATTTCTTTAAAGTCTTTATAAATTAAATCAACAGAATCAGTGCTAGAATATAATTTTTTTATTTCTTCTATTAACTTTAATTTATACTCGTAATTTTTATTTTCCAGTAATCTTTCGTTTTCAAAATACTTATTTAGCTTTTCCTTATGTGTGTTATAAAGAGATAGAAACTCTTTAAATTCTAGGTTAATTTTTTCTTTTTCGGGTTCAATAAAATTAGAATCTAACTCATTTTTATTTACTTTATTTAAAGTGGTATTAAAAATATTTTTAATATGGTTTAAAGTAAAATTAATTTCTCTGCCAGAAAAATTTTCAACTAAGTAAGTTGTATATAAAACCAATTCTGAAGGAGATTTTTTCTCTAAATCTTTCTTATCTAAAAAAGAAATTTCGTTAGAAATTAATTGAGTGTTATTGTCATTAATATTTGAAGATTCGTTCAATTGCTCGTTAAGCATATCATTAAAATTAAAAGTTAAAACTAATATAAAAAAATATAAATTTTATTTAGTCCATATTTCCCATGCTTTTAAAGCTTGAAGCTCTAGCATTTCTAATCCGTTTTTAATAGTAGCTCCTTTTTCTTCGCATTTGGTTAAAAATGAAGTTTTTGAAGGATTATAAATTAAATCGTAGGCTAAATGGTTGGGCGATATATATTCGTAAGGAATTAAAGGAAAATTTTCTATAGATGGAAAAGTGCCAACAGGTGAGCAGTTAATTATAATGGTATAATTTTCTAATATTTCTTTGTTTAAGTCTTGGTAAGTTATATTTTCGTTATTATTTTCTTTTCTAGAAACAACTTTATAAGAAATAGCTAATTTATTTAAAGCATATTTAATTGCTTTAGAAGCTCCGCCAGTTCCTAGTATCAATGCTTTTTTATGATGGGTTTTTAATAAAGGGATTATAGAATTTTCGAAACCAAAACAATCGGTATTAAAACCAATTTTTTTGTTGTTAATAATCTTTATGGTGTTTACCGCTCCAATTTCTTTGGCTTCAATAGATAATTCATCTAAATAAGGAATTACTTGTTCTTTGTAAGGAATAGTTACGTTTAAACCTAAAATATTTTCTATTTCAAAAATCTTTTCTACTTCTTTTATTTCAGGAATATCAAATTGATTGTAAACGTAGTTTGAGATTTTTTCGATTTCAAATTTCTTTGTAAAGAATTTTTTTGAAAAAGAGTAAGAAATATTTTTACCTATTAAACCTAATTTATTCATTTTTTATTGATGGTGGTTTGGGTAAAAAATATTTGTCTTCTACTTTAGCAATAACATAAACAATTAAAAAACCAATAATTGCTATAAAAAGTACAAAAACTAAATCAGAGTTTATTTTTGGTATAAATCTTTTATAAGTATTTATTATAAATTCGTTGTTAGAATTTTTTATTTTATTTCCAAATTCATCTAATTTGTAAATAACATTTCTCCAAGGCCAAACTGCGCCTAAAGAACCAAAAATAAAACCAATTAATGAGGCAATTACTTTATCGTGATGCAATTTTAATAAATAACTAATTAATTTTGAAAGAGAAATTAACCCAATAAAAGAACCTATGCTAAAAACACAGCCATAGAAGAATAAATTCATTCTATAAATATTATTAATAAAGGTAAAATCCCAATTTAAAATAGAAGAACCTATAAACATTAAATTGTTTGCAGCATCTACCATAAGTAAAGTGTAATTACCAAGAATAAAAACCAGAAAAGAGCCAGAAAATCCAGGTAAAGGAACACCCAAAACGCTTACAATGCCACATAAAAATATAAAAAATATGTTTGTGTTTTCTGGTAATGGTTTTATTAAAGTAATTAAAAGTCCAATTAAAGTACTTATGAAAAGGAAAAAATAAATGGTTTTATTCCAATTTCCAATTTTTCTAGATATGAAATAAATAGAACCAGCAATTAATCCAAAAAACAGGCTTAAGGTTTCTATTAAATAAAAGTCTAAAAAAAAGTTTAAAAGAGCCGAAATAGCAAAAAAAGCAAAGAAAGAACCTAAGCCAACCCAAAGTAAAAAGTTACCATTTATGTAGTTGTAAAATTCTTTAAATTTCCAATTTTTTAATAAAGTTAAAGAGTGCTTATTAATTCTTTCTAAAGAATGAATATATTCTTCATAGACATTAGAAATCAAAAGAATCATTCCTCCAGAAACACCCGGAGTTTTATTTGCTATTCCAATTAATGTACCAATTATAAATAGAATAAAATTTTGGTAAAAACTTCTTTTTTTATGCATTCAATATTTTTCCAAAGTTATTCTACTCTTTCTATTTGAGCTCCGATTGCCCTTAATCTTTCATCAATATTTTCATAACCTCTATCTATTTGCTCAATGTTATATATTGTGCTTTTCCCTTTGGCAGAAAGCGCTGCTATAAGAAGTGATACTCCAGCTCTTATATCGGGCGATGACATGGTGGTTGCTCTTAAACTTATTTCGTGATTCATGCCAATTACCGTGGCTCGATGAGGATCGCATAGTATTATTTGAGCACCCATTTCAATTAGTTTATCAACAAAGAATAATCTGCTTTCAAACATTTTTTGATGTATTAGCACGCTTCCTTTAGCTTGTGTAGCTATAACTAGAACAATACTAATTAGATCTGGGGTAAATCCAGGCCAAGGAGCATCTGAAATGGTTAGAATAGAACCGTCTATAAATTTCTGAATTTTATATTTCTTTTGTTCGGGAATAAATAAATCGTTATTTTCTTTTTTTTCAATAATTATACCAAGTTGTTCAAAAACTCTAGGAATGATACCTAAGCTTTCCCAATCCACATTTTTTATGGTTATAGAAGATCTTGTCATTGCGGCAAGCCCAATCCAGCTTCCCACCTCAATCATATCGGGTAAAATTTTATGTTTACAACCTTTTAGAGATTTTACGCCGTTTATGGTGAGTAGGTTAGAGCCTATACCAGTTATTTTAGCACCCATAGCATTCAACATTTTACAAAGTTGTTGAACATATGGTTCGCAAGCTGCATTGTAAACAGTGGTTGTACCTTCTGCTAATACTGCAGCCATGATAATATTAGAAGTTCCGGTAACAGAGGCTTCATCTAGTAAAAGATAAGTACCTTTTAGTTTTCCATTAGTAGCTTCTAGAGAAAAAAAAGATTCGTCTTCGTTGAAATTAAATTTAGCACCTAGTTTTATAAATCCATGAAAATGAGTATCTAATCTTCTTCTACCAATTCTATCGCCACCTGGTCTTGTCATATAGGCACTTCCAAATCTGGTAAGTATTGGTCCCATCATTAAGATAGAGCCTCTTAAACTACCACCATGAGATTTAAATTCTTTGCTTTTAAGATAAGCTAGGTTTAATTCTTTGGCTTGGAAAATATAATTGCCTTTTCCTTTTTTTTCAACATTAACGCCAAGATTAATTAAAATATCAATTAAACTGGTAACATCTTTTATGTCTGGGCAGTTTATAATTTCTACAGGTTCGTTGGTTAATAAAGTAGCACAGATAATTTGTAACGCTTCGTTCTTAGCACCTTGTGGTGTTATCTCTCCAGATAATTTAATTCCTCCATTTATTATAAATTTAGACATATCAAAGAAAATTACTTCTTGTTTTTCTTTTTAATGATAGTATTGATGTTGTTTCTTTTTTTTAAAGAAGGGGATTTAGCATCAGATACATTCATAAGAGGTTGATTATTTAATTTTAAATTTATTTCGCCATTGCTTAATTCTAGTAAATTATCAAAAATTACAGAATCTTCAACTTTGTCTCTATTCCAGATAGAATAGTTTTTCTTCATTTGGTTAGCAATGGCAAAAAATAAGGCTTGCTTTTTTTCTTCATTTTCCCATTTAACCCCTTCTTTAATCATTTTTTTTATGGTAACTCCATAGAATCTATATTTTAAATCTCTGGTAGGGTATTTTAGTTTATCGGGTTTTGCAATAAATATATCTGGTGAGGAAATAGGATAGGGAGATTCTACCTCTAATTTAAATTTAGAGATAATAAATAACTGGTCCCATAGTTTGTGTTGAAATTCTGGCACATCTCTTAAATGTGGGTTTAGATTACCCATTACTTCGATAATAGATTTAGCACAGTTATTTCTTTTTTCTTTGTCTTCTATAGAAAGGCAGTGGTTAATCATATTTTGGATATATCTTCCATATTCTGGAATTACCAATTTTTCTTTTGCAGTGTTATAATTCATAAGTTTAGAAACATATTCGCAAATATGAGAAATATAATTTTAATTGAATAAAATGAAGATAGAAAAATTATTATAAAAAATAACGTAATTCTATTTAACTTTGTAACCATGTCTCAAATATTAGCTATAGATTACGGAAAAGTAAGAACGGGTTTAGCCATAACAGATTCTTTACAAATTATTGCCTCTGCATTAGAAACAATTAGAACGC
>JBGSBU010000025.1:0-13416 GCA_041730375.1 Solirubrobacteraceae bacterium | reverse complement strand
GGAAAGGTTTATACTTTTGTCTTAAGAAACGATGTTTATTTCCATGCTAATGAAGATTTTGGAAAAAATAAAACCAGAAAAGTTGTAGCCAAAGATTTTGTATACAGTTTAAACAGAATAAAAGACCCCAAAATAGCCTCGCCCGGCTTATGGGTATTAGATGGGGTAGCATCTTACCAAGCAATTAACGATACTGTATTAGAAATAAAATTGAAAGAACCTTTTCCGGCTTTTTTAGGTCTTATTTCAATGAAATACTGTTCTGTGGTTCCAAAAGAAGTAATTGAAAAAGGAGATTTTAATACAACCCCAATTGGCACGGGTCCGTTTTATTTAAAATATTGGAAAAGTAATATTAAAATGGTTTTTAGAAAGAATCTATTATATTTCGAAAAAGATAAAAAAGGTAAAAAACTCCCCTATTTAGAAGCTATTAATATTAATTTTAAAACAGAAAAACACATAGAGTTTTCAGAATTTTTATTGGGAAAATTAGACTTTCTTGAGGGGATAAACGACACCTATAAAGATGAATTAATAAATTCTAACGGAGAATTAAATAAAAAATACGCTAATAAGTATGTGATGATTAGAAAACCCTATTTAAATACAGATTATTTATGTTTTTATTTAAATAATAATAAAGCAATAGACAGTAATTTAAGAAAAGCAATTGCATATGGGTTTGATAAAGTTAAAATGATAAAATATTTAAGAAATAATATTGGTTATGCAGCTATTGGAGGTTTTATTCCTATTGGTATGGAGGCTTACTCTAAAGATATTGGGTACGAATATAACCCAGAATTAGCCAAAGAATATATAAAAACGTATTTAAAAGAAAACAAAAAACTTCCTTTAATTAAGTTAACCACTGTTCAAAACTATCAAGATTTATGCGAATATATTCAAGGTCAACTCTCTCAGATTGGACTTCCAATAGAAATAGAGATATTACCACCAGCTATTTTAAAAGAGAATAAATCTACGGGTAAAATTAATTTATTTAGGCTAGGTTGGGTAGCGGATTATTCTGATGAAGAAAACTTTTTGTCTATATTTTACAGTAAAAATTTTTCTCCTTTAGGTCCAAATTATTCTCACTTTAAATCGTTAGAATATGATATTTTATACGAAAATTCTAAAAAAACGACCAATAAAGCAGAAAGAATTAAGCTGTATAAAAAAATGGACCAAATAATAATGCAAGAATTACCTGTAATTCCATTATATCATGATGAAGTTGTGTTTTTTTTAAGCAAATCTATAAAGGGGTTTGATGTTAATTCGATAAATTTGTTAAATCTTAAGAATGTTTATAAAGAATAAATGAATATACCCAAAAGTAATTTAAAAAGAATAGTAGTTATTGGCTCTGGTTTTGCCGGAATTCAATTTATTAAAAATTTGAATGTAGAAAAATATCAAATAGTTTTATTAGATAAACACAATTACCATACCTTTCAACCATTGCTTTACCAAGTTGCTACAGCTGGTTTAGAGCCAGACTCTATTGCTTACACTGTTAGGCATATTTTTGAAAAAGAAGCAGTAGCAGGTAATTTTTATTTTAGAATTGCTAAAATAAATAAAATAGAGGCCAGTACAAATACCATATTTTCTGATATTGGCACACTTACATACGACAAATTAGTTATATCAACAGGTTCTAAAACTAATTATTATGGCAATGAAAACATAGAAAAATTTGCCATGTCTATGAAAACAATTCCAGAGGCTTTAGATCTTAGAAGTTTAATATTGCATAATTTTGAAGACGCAACCGTAACCAACAACGAGGTAGAAAAGGAAAGGTTGATGAATTATGTAATTGTAGGAGCGGGGCCAACCGGAGTAGAATTAGCAGGGTCTTTAGCGGAATTGAAAAACCATGTTTTACCAAACGATTATCCGGAGCTAGATATTAAAAAAATGAACATTCATTTAGTCGATGCCACAGATAGAGTTTTGGTTAGCATGTCTGAAGAAGCTTCTAAAAATGCCCAAAAATATTTAGAAGAAATGGGGGTTAATATCCATTTTGGAATTATAGTTAAAGATTACGATGGAACAAAAGTAATTACTAACAAGCAATCTTTTGAAACCAATACACTAATTTGGTCTGCAGGAGTAACAGGTAATTTAATTTTTGGAATTAACAATACCTCTCAAGAAAAGGGAAGATATTTGGTAGATGAGCACAATAAAATAATTAACCATAATAATGTTTATGCAATTGGCGATGTAGCTTTAATGAAAAGCGATGTTAAATTTGCAAACGGCCATCCAATGGTAGCGCAAGTTGCCATGCAACAAGGTAAAAACCTAGCTAATAATTTAGCTAATACATTAAATAACAAACCGTTAAATAACTTTATTTATAACGATAGAGGCTCTATGGCAACTATAGGCAGAAATAAAGCAGTGGTTGATTTGGATAAAATTAAATTTAAAGGTTTCTTTGCCTGGATTGTTTGGATGTTTGTACATTTAGTTTCATTGGTTGGCTTTAGAAATAAAGTAGTTGCATTAATAAATTGGTTAATACAATATTTTTCTTACGACAAACATGTTAGGCTAATCATAAGACCTTTTAAAAGAAAAGTATTTGAAGAGGTTACTTCTTTTAGAAATATTGATTAAATCAAACAATAATTTAATTTTAAAATTTGTCTAAAAATATTCTCACACAGGTTTTTTCTTACGGAATTACAACTGTTTTAGTTAGAGTATTCCCTTTCTTGTTAACTTTTCTATTAACAAGAATTTATAGTCCAAACCAATATTCTTTATTTGTAGAATTTTATGCATTTGCAGGTATTTTTAATGCTATTATAACCCATGGAATGGAAACGGGTTTCTTTAAATTTATAGTAGACAAAAAATATAACAAACAAGAAGTTTATTCTACTGCATTTATAAGCATTTTAATTATATCTATTTTATTTTTAATACTAATATTATCTTACACAGATTCTTTCTTGGCTTATTTTAAACCAAATAATAAATACTATGAAACATTTATTATTTGGTTTGTTTTTATTTTAATTTTTGATGCACTTTCCGTTATACCCTTTTCTAATTTAAGAGTTGAAGAAAAAATATTTAAATTTTCAGTTCTAAAAATAATATCGCCAGTTTTATATTTTTTTATTTCAATTTTATTGGTTTACCTAATTCCGTTGGGAATTAAAAATAATTTACCATTATTTAATTATATAATTCCATATTACAACAACCAAATTGGTATAGGTTATGTATTTATAGCCAATTTAATTTCATCTTTTTTAACTTTTATTTTATTACTTCCAGATATATTTAAAATATCTTTTAAATTCTCTCTATTTGTTTGGAAAAAAATATTCATTTATTCTTTACCCATCATGATTGCAGGAATAGGAGCGATAATTAATGAAACAATGGATAAAATATTCTTAAGATATTTATTACCCAACAACATTGCCGAATATCAGGTAGGAATTTATGGCGCTTGCTATAAAATTTCAACCTTTATGATATTATTTAAACAAGCCTACCTGCTTGGAATTGAACCCTATTTTTTTAAAAATGCAGCCAAAGAAAATGCTAAACAATCTTACGCCTCTTTAATGTACTTTTTTGTAGTAATTAATTGTGTAATGATGTTGGGTTTAATTACAAATATTGAAATAATAAAAAAAATAATGCTAGCAAAACAATATTGGGTTGGATTAGATATTGTACCACTGGTTTTATTTGGAACACTGTTCTTAGGAATCTACCTTAATTTATCGGTCTGGTATAAAGTAACAAATAAAACCTATTATGGCGCATTATTAACATTGGTTGGCGTAATTATTACTATTGCCATTAACTTCATATACATTCCTATTTACGGTTATTGGGCATCAGCTTGGGCAACCCTTTTGTCTTATTTTTGTATGATGGTACTTTCATATATTATTGGTCATAAAAGTTATCCAATCCCTTATCAGTTAAGAAAAATAATTATTCATATTATTATCTCAATAGTAATGTCATTAATCTCATTCTACCTATTTAACCAAAATTTAATGATTGGCAATTTAATATTAATAATGTACATTGCATTGATTTTTATTTTTGATAAAAACATTAGTTTAAAGAATTTTAAGTTCAATGAAAATTAATATAATTAATAAATCTAATAACTCATTACCAGAATATAAAACCATTGGTTCTGCGGGTTTAGACTTGCTAGCAAGCAATTCTGAAACAATTCTTTTAAAACCAATGCAAAGAGCATTAATCCCTACTGGTTTATATATAGAATTACCAATGGGTTTTGAAGCACAAATTAGACCCAGAAGTGGTTTGGCGTTAAAAAATGGCATAACTTGCTTAAACACACCAGGCACAATTGATTCTGATTATAGAGGAGAAATAGGCGTTATACTTATTAACCTTTCTAACGCTGATTTTGCAATTAACAACGGAGACAGAATTGCACAAATGATTATTGCTAACTACACAACAGTAACATTAAACAAAGTAGATATAATTGAAAATACAGAAAGAGGTATTGGGGGTTTTGGCAGCACAGGATTAAATTAAAAAAATATGAAGATAATAATACCAATGGCAGGAAGAGGTTCTAGACTAAGACCACATACTTTAACAGTGCCTAAACCTTTAATACCAATAGCAGGTAAACCAATTGTAGAAAGATTAGCAGAAGATATAATAGCAGTATCTACAGAAAAAGTAGATGAAATTGCTTTTATAACGGGCGATTTTGGAGAAGATGTAGACGAGCAGTTAATAAATATAGCAACCAGACTTGGAGCAAAGGGAACAATCTTTAAACAAGAAGAACCATTAGGAACGGCTCATGCCATTTATTGTGCTAAAAAATGTCTTGATGGTCCTGTAATAGTAGCATTTGCTGATACACTTTTTCAAGCAAATTTTGAATTGAACACAGAAAGTGATGGTATAATTTGGGTAAAAAAAGTAGAAGATCCAAGTTCTTTTGGTGTAATAAAAGTAGACGGAACAGGAATAATTACAGAATTCATAGAAAAACCAACAGATTTTATTTCGGACCTAGCTATAATTGGAATATATTTCTTTAAAGATGGAAAAAAACTAAAAGAAGAAATAGAATATTTGTTAAATAACAATATACAATCTAAGGGAGAATATCAATTAACAGATGTTCTACAAAATTTAAAATCAAAAAATATTAATTTCACTTCTGTAGAAGTAGATGAATGGATGGATTGTGGAAATAAAATAGCAACTATATTAACTAATTCTAAAATTTTAGAAATTAAAAAAAACGAATTTAAAGTTCCAGCTTCTGCCCATATAGAAAATAGTTTAATAGTTCAGCCTTGTTTTATTGGAGAAAATGTGATTATTAAAAATTCAAAAATCGGACCCTATGTATCGGTTGGGAATAAATCAGAAATTATTAACTCTAATTTAAATAATAGTTTAATTCAAGATTACACAATAATAGAAGATGCTAATTTAACTAATTCTATGATTGGTAACCATGCCACATATTTTGGTGTATCAAGATCTATAAGTATTGGAGATTATTCTATGTTAGATTTTAAAAATAAATGAAATTATATTATTTAATTTTTATATTACTTTTTACTATTTCTTGTAGTAAAAAAACGTTGGTTCCGACGGATAAAATCATAGAATTTTTTACCTCAGAAGAAGTATTGAACTCTTATAATCAAAACATTGAAAACCAAGAAAAAGAAAGTAAACCAGTTAAATTTTATTCTAATATAGAAATCACCAAGGCTAATTCATTAAAATTTAATACCGAGATATATATAGATCCTAATAAATTAATTTGGGTAAATCTTTATTATTTTGGATTTAGTATGGGTAAAATCTTAATTACAGAGTCTAAAATAGAGGGATATGAAAAAATAACTAAAACCTTTATTTCTGAAGACATAAATACGCTAAAAGAAATACTTAAGTTAAAAACCACTAAATTTAATTTAGTTAGTTTGCAAAAGTTACTTCTTGGTAAGTTGTTTTTAAATGCAAATTCAGAAGATTTTAAATGCATTAAAAATGATGAGAGTTTTAATTTAATCAGTAATAAGCTTGTCGGAGATTCGCTTAATATTAAGGAAGTTAAGTTTAATTTAACGTATAAGCCACTGGAGATAGTTGTAGAAAATAAAGATATTAAACAAGTAAATCTAAAGTATGAGTGGGATGGTAACAAAGAACTTGTTTATCCAAAATCAATAGAAATTGATTCGCCTACTAATCCAAAATTTAATAAACTAAAAATCGATCATAAGAGTTTTGAAGTAGTTACTTTTAAACCTTCTTTCGAAATTCCAAAAAACTATAAGAAAAGAAAGTTGTGAAATATTTTTCGTTATTTTTTGTATCAATTTTTTTCTTTGTATGCATTCAAAGTAAAGCCCAAGAAACCAAATCGTTTTTGCAGTCACAAAATAAAAAGCTAAAGAATTCTATAGTACAACTAAACAAAGAGCTTAAGGAAAATAAAAAAACAAAAAACAACGTAATTTTTGAGTATAAAACACTAGAAAAAAAGATTAATTCTAGAAAAAAAATTATTTTAAACATAAATAGAACCGTTAAAATTTTAGACGATGAAATTTATACAAATCAAATTAACATAAATAAACTTAAAAGAGAATATTCATCTTTAATTAAAGAGTATAAAAAAGTTTTAGTAAAATCTTACAAGAATAAATCTCTTCAAAATAAAATATCATTTATAATTTCTTCTCAAAATTTAACACATGCTATTAGAAGATTAAAATATTTAAAAAAATACTCAGAATACCAAAATAAACATGCAGATGAAATTAATAGTAAAAAAATAGAAATAGAGTTAAAAAATAAAGAGAACGAAAAAGCTAAATCGGAGCAAATTTTAGTGTTGAACGAACAGAAATTAGAAAGCGAAGAATTACAAGTTGAAATTGATGAACAGCAGAAACTCTTGGTAAGTGTGAAAGCAAAAGAAGTGGAAATAACTGCTAAAATTTTAAAAAATAAAATTGAAAGTAAAAAATTAGATAAAGAAATTCAACGAATAATTGTTGAAGAAATTAGAATTGCCAAGAAAAAAGCTGAAGAAGAAAGAAAAAAAAGATTAACAGAAGAAAAGAAAAGACTTTTAGAAATAGAGAGAAATAAAAAAGAAGATATTCAAAAATCTACTAAATCAAAATTAGAAAAAAAAGAAGCACTAAAAGTATACAACGAAAACATAAAAAAAATAGAAAATAAAATTTACGATCAGAATACAAAAGAAGTAGATTTGATTTCTTCTAAATTTGAGGCTAACAAAGGCTTACTTTCTTGGCCCGTTCAAAAAGGAGAAATTACAGGATATTTTGGAGTTACAAATCATCCTATTTTAAACAACATAACAATAGAAAATAGTGGAATTGACATAGGAACTAATAAAGGTGAAGATGCAAGAGCTGTTTTTGAAGGAGAAGTATCTGCTATTTATTCAATTCCTGGAGGAAGTAAGGCTATTTTAATTCAGCATGGAGAATACTTCACAGTTTACAACAACCTAAGTGTAGTATACGTGAAAAAAGGAGATACTATTAATTTAAAAAAATCTATTGGTAAAATATATACCGATGCAACTTCTGGATTAACAACTTTAAATTTTCAGATTTGGAAAGGAACCACAAAATTAAATCCTTCTAGTTGGATTATTAAATAAAGCCCTTTTATTATGTGTAAAATAAGTATATTTGTTGTAATACTTTAATTACAAATGTATGAAATCTATATTTTTGGGGGTTATTGGACCACAAGAAATAATTATAATATTAATAATTGTTTTACTACTATTTGGAGGAAAAAAAATTCCAGAATTAATGAGAGGGCTTGGTTCTGGAGTAAAGGAATTTAAAAATGCTTCTAAAGGAGAGGATGATAATGAAATTAAAGACAAACCAAATACTTAATTTTATTGTTAGTTGTTCTAATAATTGAATTACAAAAGATAAGATGTTAATAAAATCAAAAAAATATTTGATTTTGTTTTTACTGTTTTTTTTCTTTATTTTCTTTTCACAAGAAAATAACTCTGAGGTAAGTTTACCAGAAAAAGTTAAATCTTTATTATTCGAAGAAGAAAATTCAAATAATAATTTAGATAAAAAAATTACTAAATATTCTGTTAGTGAGGTAGATCTAGAAAAAAGATTTAAAGAGTTAGAAACAGGGAAAATAGTTTATGAATACTCTACTACTAAACATGGTTATGTAGAAAAATACCTAAGAATGGGTAACCATTTTGGAAAAGTTATTGGATTATCAGAATATTACTTTCCACTTTTCGATGAAATTTTCGAAAAATATAAAGTTCCAAAAGAACTAAAATACCTAACCATCGTAGAATCTAAGTTAAATCCAACTATTACTTCAAGAGCTGGAGCTAAAGGTTTATGGCAATTTATGCCTCAAACAGCAAAAAATTTTAAATTAGAAAATAATATATACGTCGATGAACGAATTGATCCTGTAAAATCTACTATTGCAGCCGCCAAATATTTATTACTACTTCATAAATATTTTGGTGATTGGGAAATGGTTATGGCCGCCTATAATTGTGGAGAAGGAAATTTAATGAAGGCTATTAAAAGATCTGGAGGAAAAAACACCTATTGGCAAGTTAGAAATTTTCTGCCTGCAGAAACAAGAGGTTATGTTCCTTCTTTTATTGCAGCCAATTATTTGTTAAATTATTATGAAGAACATAATATTAATGTACAAAAATTTAAATATTCTTATAAAGATACAGACACAATTTTGGTAAAGAATACAATAAGTTTTGATAAAATCTCAAAAAAAATAAATGTTTCATTAGAAGATATTGCTTTTTTAAATCCTCAGTATAAATTAAAAATTATACCAAAATCAACTAACAAGAAATATTATTTAAGACTGCCTAAAAATAAAATCGAAGAATTTAGTCAACAAAAAACAGATATTACAGAATAAAAATAAAATTTAGTTATAAATGAGTTTAATTCAATCTTTTTGGGAAGTTTTTAATAAAAGCATTCTAGATTACCATAAACTAGATAACGTAGATACAAAAATTAAAAACCCTTATAATAAAGAGGAAATTAATTTTTTGATGTATGAGAAAAATTGGGTAGATACCATTCAATGGCACCTAGAGGATATTATTAGAAACCCAACCATCGACCCAATAGAAGCCCTTGAATTAAAAAGAAAAATAGATGCTTCAAACCAAATTAGAACAGATAAAGTAGAGTTAATAGACGATTGGTTTTTGGTGCATTATAATAATCCAAAAGTATTGAATGAGGCTAAATTAAACACAGAAAGTTTGGCTTGGGCAATTGATAGGTTATCAATTTTGGCTTTAAAAATTTACCATATGCAAGTAGAAGTAAATAGAAAAGAGGCCGTAGTGGAACATATTGAAAAGTGTAACAAAAAATTAAATATTTTATTAGAACAAAAAATAGATTTAATTGAAGCCATAGAAGATTTATTATTAGAAATAGAAGCTGGAAGAATTAAAATGAAGGTTTATAGGCAAATGAAAATGTATAACGATGAAGAGTTGAATCCGATACTTTATTTGAATAAAAACAAGTAATTAACAACTTTTTATAATTTTTTTAGTAGATAAACTTTTTTAAATAAACACAAATTGTATATTTGAGGTTATTAATAATAAATTAAAATTAATTATGAAAATTAAAAATCAGTTATTGTCTGCTTTATGTATTTTAAGTGGATCTCTATTTGCACAAGGCTATCAAGTACCTTTGCAAGGTGTTAAAGAAGCCTCTTTGGGTGGTGTTTCTGCTTTTGCAGACGACGCAAGTATTGGATATTTCAACCCAGCTGGTCTGGCTTTTGTAGAAGGAAAAGGAAGTATAAGTGCAGGTGCTTTTGGTGTATTACCACAAACAAAATTTACAAGTGCTGCAGGTGTTGTTTCTAAAAATAAAGAAGGAATTGAAGATGTAGTAACCCCTTTTTACCTAGCAGCTAGTTACAAACCTACAGATAAAATTGCAGTTGGTTTAAACATAGCCACACCATTTGGGTCTGTTTTAAACTATAACTCTGCGGGTAGCCAGTTTAATAATACTTATTCTAATTTACAAGTATTTTCTGTACAACCTTCATTGGCAGTGAAATTAAATAATTGGATAAGTGTGGGTGGTGCTGCTGTTTATTACACAGGTAATTTAACACAAAGAGCACAATTTGCTCCTAGCTCTCCTGGTTTTATACAATTAAAGTCTGATTTTACTGCTATTAATGATTGGGGATGGAATGTTGGTGTATTTTTAAAACCTGCTGAGGGTTTAAATATTTCTGCTGCATACCGTTCTTATGTTGACGCTCAGATTAATGGATCTGATTTTACTTCAAATACCCCTCTTGCCATAATTACTTCGGTTAACACAAATCTTCCTTTGCCAGCACAATATTCTTTTAGTGTAGCCTACCAAATGCTACCTAAATTATTATTTGCAGGAGAAATAAATTTAGTGGAATGGAGTAAATTAGATAAAATTACTATATCTAATGCAGCAAATAATACAGCTTTACCACTTCCTTTAACAAAGAATTGGAGTGATACTGTTATTTATAGAGTTGGTTTAGAATATTCAGCTACAGACAAAATAGCTTTAAGAGCAGGTTACAATCAGTCACCAGCTGTAATGCAATCTGCTGCAATCGCAACGTCATCAGATTTACAATACCTAACAGACAGACACACAGTAACAGGTGGTTTGGGCTATAAAGCATCAGAAAAACTAAATGTTAATTTATATGGTGCCTATTTAATACCAGGCGAAAGAACAATTACATCTAATCCGGCTATAGGTAATGGAACAGCTAGTATTAGTTTATTTGCTGCAGGTTTAGGCATTGCTTACTCAATAAAATAATTTAGTATAATAAAATTTTTATTTTATTTAAAACCACCTCTTTTTAGAGGTGGTTTTTTTATTTTTACATTCTATTAATTTCATAAAAAGTACTTTATATATATAATGCATAAATTTTATTTTCGTTTTTTGGTTTGCTTTTTTGTTATTACTTTTTTTTCAGCTTTAAAAAGTCAGGTTAATTCCTTTTCTATTTCGGGTAAATTATTAGCTGCAGATAATAAGCAAATTGTTGGTGCCAAAATAAAATCGAATAATAGTTTAGAAGTTGTTTATTCTAACGAAAACGGAGAATTTAATTTTTTGTTACCTCAAGGAAATCATACAATAAGATTTGAAGCAGAAAATTATGCCAATAAAATTGTAGAAATTAACCTAAACCAAAACAAAGAACTAGGTAATATACTATTAATAAATAATGTAATTACTTTAGATGAAGTAGTTTTTAAGCCTACTAAAAAAGACCAAATTAAAATAGAAGCAGGTAAAAAAACATACACAATTGGTAACGAGTCTTCTGTTAAAGGCAATAGTTTAATAGAAGTATTACAAAATGTTCCTTCTGTAAATATTGATGCCGAGGGAAATGTATCTTTAAGAGGAAACGAAAATGCACAGGTTTTAATAGATGGTAAACCCTCTTCTTTAACTGGTATAACTAATCTTGCCGATGCATTAAAAAAAATACCTGCTAATTTAGTAGATAAGATAGAGGTTATAACAAATCCCTCTGCTGCATACGATGCTGCTGGCTCTGGTGGGGTAATTAACATTATCTTAAAAAAAAGCAATAAACCAGGTTTATTTGGCGCTATAGAAACATTTGTAGGAAACCAAGGGAATGTGGGGGCTAATTTAAATTTAAACTATAAAAAAGGCAAATGGAGTTACTTTACCAACTTGGCTTATCAACATTCCGAGCCTTTTGGCACAACTAAAGTAGAAAATAAGTTTTATTTAAATAATGCCTTAGATTTTACCCAGTTGCAAGAAGGAAAAAGACTTAGGGTAAACGATAATTTTATTTTTCAACTAGGAACAGATTATTCTCTTAATGAGTTAAATACTTTTTCTGTTTCAGGTATTTTAAAAAATAACTTTATAGATAATATCTCAGATATTAATTTTCTAACATACAATAATTTAAACCAGTTAGATAAAGTAACAAATAGAAGATTAGACGGTACACAAAAAGATTTTTTAGCAGAAGGTAATTTAGGATATATTAAAAGATTTAAAACAGACAAACAGCTATTAACAGTAGATTTTAGTATGGCTTATTCTACTGAAGAGGGAGATAATATTATAGTAGATAAAGCAACATTCCCTACTTTAGTTTTAGACACAAGTTCTATAAATCCAAGAACTCAAAATAAAACCAGGTATTTATTACAATCTAATTATTATTTTCCAGTAAAGGAAAATGGGAAAATAGAAGTGGGGTATAGGGGTAATTTAAATTTTGTAAACACAGACTTAAGAAACGATATTTTTAATTTTTCTACCCAAACCACGGCAAATGATTCATTTTTTACCTTGTTTACTAAATATTCAGAAAATATTCAGGCATTTTATGCCCAGTTTAGCAATAAAATAAATAAATATTCCTACCAATTTGGTTTAAGAACAGAGTTATCCGAATTAACTTTTGAATCAGATACCACGTTAGAAAACAGATATAATTTTAACGATATATTTCCATCGGGTAGTATAAATTATGAATTAAGCTCTAAAACCAATCTTTCATTTGCTTATAGCAGAAGAATAGATAGACCAAATGTTAGGTTTCTAAATCCTGTAAATTCGGCGGCAGATAACAATAATATATTTTCGGGTAATATAACCTTAAAACCAAGTTATACCAATAGTTTTGAAGCAGAAATTATTAATAATTTTAAGAAAGTTAATCTATCAACAGCCATTTATTTTTCTAACACACCAAATTCTATAGCTATTATAAGAACTTTTGATGCAGCAAATGATATTTTTATAGCAAAACCCATAAATATTGATTTTTCTAATAGATATGGATTAGATTTTAATTTAAAATATTCCCCGCTTAATTGGTTAAAAATATCCTCTAACTTAAATTTATTTTATTATAACCAACAAGGAAATTATTTTGGAATTAGTGCTAATGGCAAAGGCTTTTCTTCTTTCGGAAGATTATCTTCTAATATAATTTTACCTCAAAAAATTAATTTTTCGACTGTATTAGTATATAACGGACCTAATGTAACAGAAAATTTAAACGCTAAATCTATTTATTTTTTAAACCTAGGAATTTCTAAAGATATTTTTAAAGAAAAAGCCACATTGGCTTTAAATGTAAATGATTTGTTTAATACCTCTAGAAGAAGATTTACAAATTTTGGTGCCGATTTCACCTCAGATGCTAATTTACAAGCCAGAACAAGGCAAATAAATTTAAGCTTTACTTACAGATTTAATAACACCAAAAAAGAACAAA
>JBGSBU010000024.1:0-14207 GCA_041730375.1 Solirubrobacteraceae bacterium | reverse complement strand
TTTTGCTGACACTAGAGGAACTTTGTTTTTTGACATTGAGCAAATTGTGCAAAAACACAAACCCAAAGTTGTGTTTTTAGAAAACGTAAAAAACCTTGTGTCTCACGATAATGGAAATACATTTAAAACTATAATTTCAGTTTTAGAAGACAAATTAGGATACAAAGTTTACACAAAAATTTTGAACTCAATGACACACGCAAATATTCCACAAAATCGTGAAAGAATTTTTATAGTTGCGTTTGACCCTTATCAAGTTGAAAATTACGCTAATTTCCAATTTCCTTCGGAAATTAAATTAACAAAAACTATTCACGATATTTTAGAAAATGGAAAACAAGCAGATAATTTGTACTACAATAAAGACCACGCATATTATCCAGAACTTGAAAAAGCGATGACTTCAAAAGACACAGTTTATCAATGGCGAAGAGTTTATGCTAGAGAAAATAAAAGTAACGTTTGTCCTACTTTAACAGCAAATATGGGAACAGGTGGACATAATGTTCCACTTATAAAAGACGATTTTGGAATTAGAAAATTAACACCAAAAGAATGTTTTGCATTTCAGGGTTATCCTGAAAATTATATTTTACCGAACTTGGCAAATAGTAAACTTTATATGCAAGCTGGAAATTCTGTAACTACTACTTTAATCGAGCGAATTAGTGACGAAATTATAAATGTTATATAAAATATGGAAGCAACTCAATTATTATCTTTAAATTTTTCTTTAAAAGTAAATCAAAAAGATTTACCTAAAAACATTTATGGTCTAAAACTTCTTAACGAAAAGACAAATGAAACTGTATCGCTTTTTATTAGTCACAATGGATACTGTCCGAATATTTATTCTGAAAGGGAACAGTCAAATTACAATGATTATTTATCAAATTTAGAAAGTTCAATAATAAATGAATATTGCAAACTGAATAAAATAAAAAATACTGATTTGTTAATTCGAAAATTAGAAATTATGACAAATGAAAAGGGGGAACTTTATCATTGTTCAAGGACAGTAAATTAATGAAATCATTCGCAGAAATTGACATAGAAAAAAACGGGAATTATTTGAAACTGCTTTCAGCAGTTTCAAAGCTTTCGGGTTTATTCAGTGAAAGTGCTGTTCCTTTTATAAATTACCGTGTTGCAGAGAATATTTTTTGCAGAAGTTTCGATGCTGGAAATTTATCTCGTTCTGACACGGCGTTTGACGCCAATTATAATTCTATTGGTGTTGGTTTGAAAACTTTTGTTTGTAATGGCAATTCCAGTACGGAAAAGGTTGCCGAGTTCAATTCGCTATCTCGAACTTTAAAGGATTTTAAAGGAAAAGAACTTGCTTTAAAACTTGGAGAATTCAGAAACGATAGAATAAATTTGGCAAATCGAGTTTATGACATTCAAGATTCTCTTTATCATATTGTTGCGAGAAAAGAAAAAGAATTATTACTCTATGAAACCGATTACAATATAATTGATGTTGCTAATATTCATTCTGTTAAAGACAATAAAGCAAGTTTACAATTTGAAGACGGACATAATTTATATTCGTTCAATTATTCAAAAAGTACACTTTTTAGAAAGTTTATAATTCCTCAAAATGCGTTCAGATTACCAATTAATATAATTGATAATCCATATTCGTTATTGCTTGAATTATTTGAAGAAAATAAAAACTTAAAAACCGCAATTGACAAACTTGTAAAAGGAGAAAATTATGTGATTTTACCTCTTTACGGGATTCATAAAAAAGAGAAATTTATTTTTGAACGAAGCGGATTAAATCAATGGAATGCAAACGGTAGAAAAAGAGATTTTGGAGAAATTTATATTCCAATTCCTGCGGAATTGCATAGAAAATATCCAAATTTCTTTCCCGAAAAAGATCACGATTTTAATTTACAAATTCCAACAGGAGAAATATTTAGTGCAAGTCTTTGTCAACAAGGAAGAAAGGCATTAATGACGAATCCAAACAAAGCATTGTCTGTGATTGGTTGTTACGAAAAGTTTTGCAACTCAAAGAAGGCGAAATGGCGACAATGGAGAAATTAGACAAACTTGGTTTTGATAGCGTAATTATTACAAAATCTGACAACCAAAATTTCAAAATTGACATTATGAAAACTAATTCTTATAAATCATTCTTCAACTAATAAAACAGTTACTTATATCTTTAAATAAATAACTTTGACATTACTATTTATATTTATGAAAAAAACAATAGAAATATTAGACACCACCTTAAGAGATGGTGAACAGACGTCTGGAGTAGCTTATACTTCTTTTGAGAAATTAAGCATTGCAAAACTACTTTTAACCGAAGTAAAAGTGGATAGAATTGAAGTAGCTTCTGCAAGAGTTTCGCAAGGAGAATTTGAAGGGGTGCAAAAAATAACCTCGTGGGCCTCAGAAAACGGTTTTTTAAACAAAGTAGAGGTGTTAGGTTTTGTAGATACGCCTAAATCTATAGATTGGATTGTTAATGCGGGTGCAAGGGTTTTAAATTTACTAACCAAAGGCTCTTTAAACCATTTAACCCACCAACTAAAGAAAACGCCTAAAGAGCATCAGTTAGATATCGCTGCAACAATAAAATATGCACAAGAAAAAAATGTACAGGTAAATGTTTATTTAGAAGATTGGAGTAACGGAATGAAGCATTCTAAAGCATATACTTTAGAAATGATAGATTTTTTAGCCAACCAACCTATAAAAAGAATATTACTGCCCGATACACTAGGAGTGCTTTCACCTAAAGAAACATTTAGTTTTATAAATGAAATAACAACGAAACACCCTACTATTTTATTCGATTTTCATGCACATAACGACTATGACTTATCTGTAGCAAATTCATTAGCCGCAATAGAAGCAAATATTTCAGGTATTCATGTAACGGTAAACGGTTTAGGAGAAAGAGCAGGAAACGCACCGCTTGCAAGTATAATTGCTAGTGGAAAAGATTTATTAGGAATTAATTTTAATGTAGAAGAAAAACAACTAAATAAGATTAGTAAAGTTGTTGAAGGTTTCTCTGGGTTAAGAATTCCTTCTAATAAACCCATTGTTGGCGAAAATGTATACACCCAAACAGCTGGTATTCATGCCGATGGCGACAATAAAAACAATCTCTATTTCAACGATTTAATACCAGAACGTTTTGGAAGAAAAAGAAAATATGCTTTGGGTAAAACCTCTGGTAAAGCAAATATTCAGAAAAATCTTCAAGAATTAGGGATTGAATTGAACGATGAGGAAATAGCAAAGGTTACTCAAAAAGTAATTGAACTGGGCGATAAAAAAGAAACAGTTACAACAGAAGATTTACCCTACATTATTTCTGATGTAGTTTATAATTTTATAGAACAAAAAGTTATTGTAGAGAATTATACAACTTCTTGTTTAAAAGGGTTAAAATCCATTGCTCAGCTTACAATAATTATAGATGGAAAAACCTATAACCAAACCGCTTCTGGCGAAGGCCAGTACGACGCTTTTATGAATGCGCTTGGTGAGGTTTATAAATCATTAAAAATGGAGCTGCCAGAATTAATAGACTATATGGTTATTATTCCACCAGGCGGTAAGTCTGATGCTTTATGCGAAACTTCAATTACATGGTTTTTAAAAAAGGAATTTAAAACAACAGGTTTAGACTGCGATCAAACTGTTGCTGCAATTAAAGCAACGGTTAAAATGCTAAATATAATTGATAAGTTTTAAAATAATTCTTCGGTATTTATAATCCAAGAGTTCCTGCACTCCATTGTAGGGAGTAAAAAACTTTTAATAATTTTATTTTTAAATCAACAAATTTTTGTTTGGTTTCAATTAGCTTATTTTCTCTGGTATTTATTAAAAACAAAGAACTTTCTCCGTTCATAAAAAGAGTCTCTTCCCCTTTTAATAGTTTTTGAAAACTATTAAGTATATCTTCTTGAAGTAAGATTTGTTTATTTAGTAATTCTAATTCGTTAAAATAGGTTTTAATTTTAACCTCTATTGCCAGTTGTTTTTCGGCTTGTAATATTTGGTTTTCTTCAATTTTAAGTTTACTATTTTTATAAGCTCCTCTACCCTCAGATAGAAACAACGGAAATTCAAACTTTAATCCATATTGGTAGTTATTTTGAAAAAATAATCCGTTAGATTCTAAATTTAAATTTTTATTAAAATGGTAATATTCTACATCTAGCTTTGGAAGTAGTTCTTGAAATTTTAACTTTCTATTAATTTCTAAAATCTTTAATTTTTGATTGTAAATTTCTAATTCTGGATGATTGTTTTTAGCTGTTGTAAGCAATTCGTTTAAATTAAGCAAAGTTGATTTAAATGGTTTATCCCAACCGTTAAAAGGAATTATTTCTGGTTTAACTACATAAGGCTCGTTATTTTCTTTCCAAAGGTAATTGCTAAGTTCTAAGCCTTCATTCTTAAATTTTAAGTAAAAATCGTTTCTTAAAAGTTCAATATTTTGAAACTGTGCTTTTGCCTCTAAAGTATCTATTGCGGGTCTTTCTCCGTTTAAATAGGTTTTTTTTATTAACGAGAATCTTTTTTCACTAATTACAAGATTTTTTTCTAGAATTAAATAAGCCTCATAGGCATTTACCCACTTCCAGTATTGGGTTGCCGCATCAAATAAAATATTATTTACAAATATTTTTTGTTCTGTTTTTACTAAGTCTTTAAAAAAAATCGCCTCCTTAAGTAAAGCGCGTCTTTTGTCTATAATTAAATTTTGAAGTAAAGGCATTTTTGCCCCAATAAAGTTAACCTGACCAACTGTGGTGGATTCGTCTAGCCTGTTTCCAGAGAAATTCTCTATACCAGCACTAATATCTAATCCAAACCAAGTAGGAATTTTAATAGACGGATTATTGTAGTTGTAATAGTTAATATTATTAAGCTTTTTGTCTCCTAAGTAATAATTTAATACAGGATTGAATCCACCACGAGCAAGAGTAATATCGGCTTCAGATTTTTGAATATTTATGTTTGTTTGTTTAACAATAGGGTGGTATTTTTTTACAATAGCTAAGTATTCTTCTACATTAAGAGTATTATTCTCAACTTGTGAAAAAGCAAAAACCGAGAATAAAAAGAATAAGAAAAGAGTTTTATTTTTTTTCATCCTTAGGCGTATTCTTAGGCTCATAAAAATCAACCGGAAATCCATTTATATTTCTCCACAATTCATACCAAATAGAAACATCGTTTAGAAGAATTATTCCGTTAGCACCCGCTCCAATTCTTAGTTTTGAGGGCCACTTCTTTTCAATACTTTCTTCGGAAACCAATAATCTATACATTCCATTTTCGCTAATGGTATTTTCTATGGCAGAAACCCTACCAGAAAAGGTGCCATAACTACCTGCTGGCCAACCACTAAAAACAATTGCTGGATAACCGTCGAAAACAAATCTAACTCTTTGGTTTTTTTGAATTAGTGGTAAATTAAAAGGCTGAATAAAAAGTTCAACAGCATAATCCATTTTATTTGGTACAATGGTAGAAATAGCTTCGCCTTCTTTCAAGATTTCTCCGATCCCAGATTTATTTGCTTGAACAATTTGTCCGTCTTGGGGTGCGGTTAAAATATACATACCATTTCTTATGGTATAATTATTTAATTGGTTTTGAAGTTTAGCAATTTCGCCCTGTGAGGTTGTTATTTGGTTTAAGCTTTGGAAATTATCGCCATCTGTTTTATTAATTTTTTCTAGATACTCTTGTTCTGTTCCGCTAATTTCTATTTTATTGATATTTATTTCTTGTAAAGTTTGTGCAATTTTATTCTCTGATATTATTTTTTTTGCAATACTATTTTGGTATTGAATGTTTCTTTGTTGTAGTTGTGTTTGTGAAACAAGCCCTTCATCATACATTTTTAATTGTCTTTCGTATTGGTTTTTTAGTAAAGACAATTCATTTTCATTTGCTTCTAATTCGGCATTTTCGGCTTTTAATTTATTATTTAACTGAATAAATTTATTTTTTAGTTGTTCTATTTTATAAAGTTTAGATTGATTTAGATTTTTAATCTGTCTTTGCATGCTTAACACCTTTTTTTGGTAATAAACTATGCCCATTTTTTTAGCATCGAGCTGGTTTTTTGTTTGTAGAATTAAATCAGGATCTAAATAATCATCCTTTATTTCTGTTAAAACTAAAATAGTATCTCCTTTTTTAACAAAATCGCCTTCTTTAACATACCATTTAGAAATTTTCCCAGGAATTGGTGAATTAATTTTCTGAGGCCTATACTGCTGCTCTAGAGTTGTTATTTTTCCATTAGACCGTATGTTTTGAGTCCAAGGAAAAAATAAAAAAACAATCACTATAATTAATACAATGCACAATATTTTTTTAAGACTATAGCCGTTCTGTAAGCTATAAATAGCGCCTAAAGATTTTATTTCTAAGTTAGAGTTATTCATTATTTTTTATAATAGTTGAATTTGAATTTTTTAACAAAATATGTAAATCGCAATTAGATAAAAATAATTTATTAGTTGATGATACAATTACAGGTTTAATGTTAGCTTGTTTTATTAAATATTTGAATATAGATTTTTTTGTTTTACTATCAAAACCGGTTATAGGATCTTTTAGAACTAGCATGGAAGGGTTATTGATAAAAGCCCTAAGTAAAAGAATTTTTACTCGGGTAGAATGAGGAAGGGTTTTACCTAATTCTAGAATTTTAGTTTCAAAAGAATCGTTAAAAAGAGTTAAAAAATCAGAAAACTCCAAGGCTTGTATTAAAGTTATAATCTCATTTTCTGTTATATCCCTGCCTATTGTAATGTTTTCGTAGAGTGTACCATTAAATAATTCTTGTGGATAAAGAAAAACGCCAATCTTTTCTCTTAAAAATTTATGGTTATAGTTTCTTAGTAAAATATTATTAAAGCTTATAGTGCCTTGGTGGTTTAAATACAATCCAGCAATAAGCTTTAATAAAGTTGTTTTGCCACTATTTTCATCGCCACTAACACATACCAATCCAGCTTTTGGAATGGTGAAATTTAGGTTATTTAAAATGGCTTGTTCATTATTTTGGTAAGAAAAAGCAACATTTTTAAACTCAATTTTATAAATTCCTTCATTTAATAAAATCGAACCACTTTTTTCTTTTTCTAATTTCAATACAGAATCTACTTTATAAATACCGGTAATTACATCGTAAAAAGTTTCTAAACTAAGAATTAATTTTTCAACAGAATTTATAACAGTTATAATAACAATTTCTACTGCAACAAACTGGCCAATATTTATACTTTGGTTAAACATTAAATAAGTACCAACACTAATAAATAAACCAGTTACAAAAAATTTAAATAGAATAAGCGATTTAAATTGAAATAAAAGCACTTTAAAATGAGCGGTTCTATAGGATATGTAATTTAATAACTTTATATCGGTTCTAAGTATAGGTAGGTTATTGTTTTGAGAGTGTTTTAATGTTTTTATAACCCTACCAATTTCTTGTAACCAACCCACAATAGAATACTTGCTATTACTTTCTGCCAAACTGGTTTCTAAACCAATTTTACTTGTCTGTTTTAATAGTAAAAAAATAATTAAAAACAAAAGTAAAGAAAGCAACACAAATATTGGGTGATAAAAAGAGAGTAATAAAAGCCCAAAAGTAATTTGTATAATAGTAGAAGGTATTTCAATTAAAATCTTAGAAAGCCCTTTTTGTATGGTGGTAACATCAAAAAACTTATTTATTTTTTCGGGTAGATAATAATTATCAGTATCTTTTATATTAAATTCTGGAATTGTTTCGGCGTATAAAAGAGCATATTTAACAAAAATTTTTTGCTGTAAATTTTCTATAATTTTTAATTGACTTATCTGTAGATAACCAATCACCAATACAGAAATAATAATTAAAAATATTAATATATAAACAGTAGTAACCATTGTTGAGCCCAATACAAACCCTAAAATCGTTTGTATGCCTAGGGGAAAAATTAGTTGTATTAAGCCACTAAAAATTGCATAAATATAGATGCTAGAAACCTCTCTTTTTTCTATTTTTAGAATTTTTATTAAACCATCTATGTTTAAATTATTTTGATTCATTTATTTCTTCACTTTTAAAGGCTTATTAAAAAGCAACTGTATTTAAAAATTTAATTCTAACTAACCTAAGTTCTTCTTTTGAATAACTATTCTCACTAAATTCTTTTCTTAGATTTAAAATACTATCATTATCTGCCTCCATTAAAAAATCAAATATTTCTTTTTGTTGATCTTCTTCTAAAATTTGATCTAAATAATAATCAATATTTAATTTAGTTCCTTGGTAGACTATGCTCTCCATTTCTGAAATTAATTCCGATATAGTCCAATTTTTATTTGCAGCAATATCTTCTAAATCTATTTTTCTATCGATACTTTGAATGATGTATAACTTATTACTAGATTTATTTACTAATTGTTTTACTAATAGGTCTGTAAACTTTTCTATTTTATTAACTTTTACATACTCTGAAATTAACTTTATAAAAGAGCCACCAAACTTCTTGGCTTTTTCCAATCCAACGCCGTAAACCTGAGATAATTCTGTAAAATTTATAGGATATACATAGCACATGTCCTCTAAACTTTGGTCTTGAAAGATTGCGAAAGTGGGTATTTTTAATTCAACAGATAATTCTTTTCTTAACTTTTCTAATTGTTTTAAAAGAATAATATCTATTGCTTTGGGTTTGCTTTGAGATTCATTTTTTTTATCCTCATAAGCTTCTTCGTAATTATGATCTAGTACAATATTAAAATGTTCTTTGTTTTTAATAAAATCAATTCCTTTATCTGTTATTTTAATTTCGCCATGAGAGATAATTTCTTTATATAAATAACCATAAATAATTAATTGTCTAATTAGTGTTGTTAAATACCTTTTTTCATCTCCAGTATCAACATTTTCTAATTTCTCACTAAAATCTTTACAAATATAATTGGTTAATTCTTTTAATTTAAAATTTTTGTTATTAGTTAAAACTGTATTTAGAACTAAAATAGCGTTTTTTGAAGCATCAATAACTTTCTTTGGATTAACAGAATTATCGTCCATTTTTGCACCGTCTCCGTTTTCTTCATCAAAATCTTCTCCAAAATAATTTAGAAGGTATTTTCGTCTATTCATTGCGGTTTCTGCATAACCAATCATTTCATGTATAAGGTTAATACCAACTGCTTTTTCGTTATTTGGTTTACTTCCCAAAAGTTTTTCTAACCTTTCCAGGTCTTTATAATCATAAAAAGCCAAACAAAATCCTTCCCCACCATCTCTTCCAGCTCTTCCGGTTTCTTGATAATAATTCTCCAAACTTTTAGGCATTTCATAATGTATAACAAATCTAATATCTGGCTTGTCTATCCCCATTCCAAAAGCAACAGTCGCTACAATTACATCAATTTTATGCATAAGAAAATCGTCTTGGCAACTTGTTCTTATTTTTGCATTTAACCCAGCATGATAAGCCATTGCTTTTATTCCATTTACCTGCAAGAATTGAGAAATTTCTTCTACTTTTTTTCTGCTGTTACAGTAAATAATACCAGATTTCCCCGCTTGTTCTCTAATAAATTTAATTAGCTGTTTATCTGCATTTACTTTTGGACGAACCTCGTAAAATAAGTTAGGTCTATTAAAAGAAGCTTTAAAAACAACAGGGTTATTAAGGCTTAAGTTTTTTTGAATTTCAATCTGTATTTTTGGAGTAGCTGTTGCGGTTAATGCAATAACAGGCCTAGAGCCTATTGCGTCTATAATTCTTCTTAAGTTCTTATATTCTGGTCTAAAATCATGCCCCCACTCTGATATGCAATGAGCCTCGTCTATGGCATAAAAAGAAATGCTAATTTCCTTTAATAACTCTATATTTTCCTCCTTGTTAAGTGTTTCTGGCGCAACAAAAAGTATTTTTGTTAAACCACTTTTTAAATCGGCAATAACAACATTAGCCTCTGATTTATTTAAAGATGAATTAAAAACATGCGCAATTCCATCATTTTTAGAAATCCCTCTAATCACATCAACCTGGTTTTTCATCAATGCAATTAATGGCGAAACCACAATTAATGTACCTTCACTAACAAGCGCCGGAAGTTGGTAGCACAAAGATTTTCCGCCGCCTGTTGGCATTAAAACAAAAACATCATTCCCCTCTAATAAAGAGGTTATTACTTCTTTTTGTAATCCTCTAAAATGTTCAAAGCCAAAATATTTTTTTAAACTTAACTCAAGATTTTTGTTTAACTTTTGAATCATTATATTTGTGTTTGAAAAATATAGTTTACCACAATGAATTTTAAAATTTACAACTTTTTTTGAATAATATTAGCATTCAACATATAGCCCAAAAAGTTTTTCAAGACGAAATTAATGAATTAGCAATGATTTCTTCTAAAATAAACGATAGTTTTTCAAATGCTATAGAATTGATTCTATCTTCTAGGGGTAAAATTGTGTTGGTTGGTGTAGGTAAAAGCGCACATATTGCAAAAAAAATAGAAGCCACTTTAAACTCTACTGGCGCTAAGGCTCAGTTTATGCATGCAACAGAAGCAATACATGGCGATATTGGTTTATTAAACAAGCAAGATGTGGTTATCTGTTTTTCTAAAAGTGGAGACACACCAGAAATAAAAACCATTATAAACGTATTAAAAGAAAGATCCTTGGGTTTAATTGCAATAACTGGGAACACACAATCATTTCTAGCATTAAACGCAGATATTGTTTTAGATGTTACGGTAGAAAAAGAAGCAGATACAAACAATCTAGCACCCACCTCCAGTACAACCGCACAATTGGTTATGGGCGACGCTTTAGCAATAGCATTGTCTTATAAAAATAAATTTAATGCAAACGATTTTGCAATGAGCCATCCTGGTGGCGTTCTGGGTAAAAAATTACTTTGGAAAGTAGAGGATTTGTTTGATAAAAATCAAAATAAACCCATGGTAAATTACAACCAATCGTTATCTGATGTAATTATTTCAATTAGTAGTGGAAAAAAAGGAATAACCGCCGTTTTTAAAGAAAATAGACTAGTTGGTGTTGTTACAGACGGAGATTTAAGAAGAATGCTGCAAAAACAAGTTGATTTACATAAAATAACAGCAGAAGATATAATGAGTAGTCATCCGCTAACCATACAAAAAACAAATCTTGCATTAGAAGCGCTTAATTTAATAAAGCAAAATGCTGTTGGACAATTAATTGTATTAGATGGATTTGATTTCTTTGGAGTAATAGACATCCACTCAATAATAAAAGAAGGAATTTCTTAAAAAAAATAAAAAAATGGCACAAAGCAACACAATGCCTTTTTTACAGCATCTCGGCGAGTTAAGAGGGCATTTGATTCGATCAATAATAGCCATTGTAATTGGCGCCACAATAGCGGGTATAAATTCAGATATTTTTTTCGATGAAATTATATTCGGGCCCACTAAAAAAGATTTTATTACATTCAGAATATTTAATCAACTAGGAAATTTCTTTGGCTACGGAAATATTTTTAAGAATAACACCGATATACCAATCCAAAATTTAGAAATAATGGGCCAGTTTAATTTATATTTTATAACCTCGGCAATTGCAGGTTTTATTTTAGCCTTTCCCTATATAATTTGGGAAATATGGAGGTTTATTACACCGGCATTAACTGAAGCCGAAAAAAAAATATCTGCTATTTTTATATTAAGCACGTGTTTTCTTTTTTTTATAGGAATTTGTTTTGGGTATTTTTTAGTTGCTCCGTTGGCCATAAATTTTGGCAGTGTTTTTACGGTTAGTAATGTAATACAAAACAATTATACCATAAATAGTTATTCTAGTACACTCATTCAAACAGTAGTTGCAATGGGTATAACTTTTTTATTTCCTGTTTTAACCTACTTTTTAACAAGGTTAGATTTAATAAGTCCTAATTTTTTTAAAGAATATAGAAAACACGCATTTGTTGTTATTTTAATTGTTGCTGCAATAATTACGCCATCCGATTTATTAAGCATGTTTGCCGCAGCAATTCCTCTATTGCTTTTATATGAGTTTAGTATTTTTATTTCCTATTTAACCAAAAAATTTAGCAATTAAATATTTACCCATAAATATCATATCAATAACAAGCCCAACCTTTAGTTTTTTTATAATTTTGGATTAAGTAATAATTTATAGTAACTTTTAAAATGAAAATATTAGTATGCATTAGTAGTGTACCAGACACTACCGCAAAAATTGAATTTACCAATGGAGGAACAGAACTTGATAAAAATGGAGTTCAGTTTGTAATTAATCCTTATGATGAGTTTTGTTTAACAAGAGCCATTTGGTTTCAAGAAAAACAAGGGGCCAAGATTACTATCCTAACAATTGGTGATGTCTCTGTAGAGCCTGTTATGAGAAAAGCATTAGCAATAGGTGCTGATGACGCAATAAGAGTAAACGCCGACCCTAAAGACAGCTTATTTGTTGCTAAACAAATAGCAAAAGTAGCAAAAGAAGGAGAGTTTGATATTATTTTAGCAGGAAAAGAGTCTATCGACTACAATGGTGGAGCTGTACCGGGAATGGTTGCTGCATTGCTTGGTTATGGCTTTGTTAATGCTTGTATAGGATTAGAGATTGATGCAGCTAATGTAACTGCTTTAAGAGAAATTGATGGAGGTAAAGAAAGTATTAAAACTCAATTACCAATAGTAATAGCTGGTCAAAAAGGAATTGTAGAGGAGTCAGAATTAAAAATACCTAATATGAGAGGTATTATGCAAGCCAGAACAAAATCATTAAGCGTTGTTGAGCCAGAAGCAACCGAGCAAAAAATAAAATTGGTGGGATTCACTAAACCAGCCTCAAGATCTGCGGTTAAACTTGTAGACCCAAACAATATCAAGGAATTGGTTAGAATGTTAAGAGAAGAAGCTAAAGCTATTTAAAATATTAAAATAAATTAAAAAAAATATGTCAACAATAATTGTTTTCGCAGAAACTGCTAATGGTAAATTTAGAAAAGCTTCATTAGAGGCTGTTTCATATGCATATGCTGTTTCGCAATTGTTAGGTTCATCTGTAAAAGCAATAGCTTTTAATGCTACTTCTGCAGAAGAATTATATAAGTATGGTGCTTCTAAAGTAGTAAACGTTACAAGCGAAGTGTTAAAAACTTTTGATCCAACAACGTATGCAAAAGCCATTGCAAAACTAATAGATAGCGATATTGTAATTATACCTCATACCAACAACGGCGGTTCTTTAGCTGGTTTACTAGCAATAGAATCTAATGGTGCTTTAATAACAAATGCTTTAGAAATTCCATCAAGCGTATCTCCTTTTGTTGTTAAAAGAAAATCATTCTCTAGTAAAGGAATTATGCAAGTAGAAGCTGGCGATGGATTAAAATTAATAACAATCCTTCAGGGTTCTTACGGAATAAAAGAAAACCAAGTAGAGGGTTCTGTAGAGGTAATTTCTATTGATGAGCTTTCTACAAAATTAATTACAGAGGAAATGCTTGCTGCTAATGAAAAAATAGATTTAAAAGAAGCCGATTTAGTAGTTAGTGCAGGAAGAGGAATGAAAGGTCCAGAAAACTGGGGAATGATAGAAGAACTTGCAAATTTAATTGGTGCTGCTACGGCTTGTTCAAAACCATGTTCTGATATTGGTTGGAGACCTCATTCTGAGCACGTTGGACAAACAGGTAAAGCAATTTCGCCAAGTTTGTACATTGCTGTTGGTATTTCTGGAGCCATACAACATTTAGCTGGTGTAGGAAGTTCTAACACAATTGTAGTAATTAACTCAGATCCAGAAGCACCTTTCTTTAAGGCTGCTGATTACGGAGTGGTTGGTGATGCATTTGATATTGTTCCTAAATTAATTTCTGAAATAAAAGCATTAAACGCTTAATTATTTCATTTTCTATTTTTAAAGCTCTTTTAAATTTATTTTTAAAAGAGCTTTTTTGTATTTTTATATTATGAAGTTTATAGAATTAACAATTAAAGGTATTTCTTATAGCCAAATTCAAACCGGGGCTTATGCTCTAATATTGGAAGAATCAGCTACAAATAAAAAAATATCAATAATTATTGGTGGCTTCGAAGCGCAATCTATTGCATTGGCTTTAGAAAAAGATATAACCTCTCCACGCCCTTTAACTCATGATTTATTT
>JBGSBU010000023.1:0-14736 GCA_041730375.1 Solirubrobacteraceae bacterium | reverse complement strand
TTTAGAAACCTATCGCTCGGGTTGGTATTTATTGGGCGAAAAAGTTAAAACGTTCGAAAAGCAATTAGCAGAATATTGCCACGCACCACACGCAATAGGAGTTGCAAATGGTTTAGACGCTTTAAGGCTAATTTTTAAAGCCTATATAGAATTAGGCTTTATGCAAGAGGGAGATGAGGTAATTGTACCAGCCAATACTTACATCGCTTCTGTTTTGGCAATAACAGACAATAAACTTGTACCAATTCTTGTTGAACCCAATTTAGAAACCTATAATATTGACATAGAATCAATAGAGTCTAAGGTTACACCAAAAACAAAAGCAATTTTATTGGTTCATTTGTATGGAAGCATAGTTTTTGACGAGAAAATTATAGAAATATCAAAAAAATATAACCTTAAAATTATAGAAGATAACGCACAAACCATTGGAGCAATTTATCAAGGTAAAAAATCTGGAAGTTTAGGCGATGCTGCTGGTTTTAGTTTTTATCCAGGCAAAAATCTTGGTTGTTTGGGCGATGGTGGAGCAGTTATTTGTAATAATGAAGAATTGGCAAATTGCATAAGGGCTTTGGCTAATTATGGCTCTGAAAAAAAATATGTAAATAAATACAAGGGCTTAAATTCTAGATTAGACGAAATTCAGGCTGCGGTTTTATCTGTTAAACTAAAATATTTAGATGAAGAAAATAGTGTAAGGCAAAGTATTGCAAAAAAATATCTTTCAGAAATTACCAATCCACAAATCATTCTCCCAACGCATAAATTAGAACAAAAAAGTCATGTCTATCATTTGTTTGTTATAAGGACTCAAAAAAGAGATGAACTACAAATCTATTTAACATCAAATGGAATCCAAACATTAATACATTATCCTATTCCACCTCATAAACAACAGGCTTATAGAGGTTTCAGTGAAATGGATTTACCAATGACGGAAAAAATTCACCAAGAGATTTTAAGTTTACCAATGAGTCCAGTATTGAATGAAGAAGAAACTAATAAAATAATTCATTTAATAAATGATTTTAAATTTTGATTTTATCTAAGCAAAAATTCTTAAAATTATACAACAAAATTCATTCTATTGCAGATAAAAATCTACTTGCAAAAGAATATGAAAAAGTAATTTCTTTATATGAAATTCAGAGTTCTTTATCCTATTTCACCAATATTTTTTATACAGATAAGAAAATAGAAGATAACTTGCTTTTATTGAGCAAAGAATTAGTAAAAAGAAAAGTTAATTTTGATGAAAACAGAAATCAAAAAATAATTTTTTTCGATTCTTTTGGTTGGGATAATAAAGGCTTAACTCAACAATATATAAGGGCTTTAATTGATAAAAACATTGAGTTCTTATTTGTTTTTGAAAACTTTAATGATAAAATTTCGCAAAATATTCAAAAAGAATTAAATGATTATCCAAGCTGTAAATCTTATAAAATTCAATCTGATTTATCTAAAATTGAAAAAATAAATGCGCTTACAGAAGTTATAGAAGAATATAAACCAACAGATGCCTTTCTTCACCTTAATCCATCAGCAGTTACAAGTATAATTGTATGGAATAGCTTTATTGATATAAAAAGATATCAGATTAATTTAACAGATCATGCATTTTGGTTAGGCGTTAATGCATTTGACTATTGTATTGAATTTAGAGATTATGGATACAATATTTCTAAAAACCAGAGAAATATAGCTGAAGAAAAGGTAATTAAATTACCTTATTATCCAATAATAGACGAGTTTCAAAAATTTGAAGGTTTTCCTAAGGTTGATTCAAATAAAATAATTATTGTTTCAGGAGCTAGTTATTATAAGGTGTTTGGAGGAAATGATAAGTATTTCAAACTATTAAAAAAAATTAAAGAACAGAATAAAAATATAGTTGTTTTTTTTGCTGGAAGTGGAAATACTGTTATTTTAAATAAATTAATTAAAAAATATAATTTAAAGGGATTTTTTATACCAATAGGAGAAAGAAAAGACATAAGCCAAGTAGTTAGAAATGCTGATATCTATTTAGCAACCTATCCTTTAAGTGGTGGTTTAATGTCTTTATTTGCAATTAAATCAGAAGTGCCAATTATAGGTTTTACAGAAAAAGAATTACTACTAAATTCACTAGAATCTTTGGTTGAATTAAATACAAATAATCAATTAACCTATTTTGACGAAGATTCTTTTTTAAAAGAAATGAATATAATGATTCAAAATAAAGAATACAGAATAAATAAAGCAAAAAACATAACTGATTCTGTAATTTCTATCGTGGATTTTAATTCAAGGGTATTAAATATTTTATCTCAAAAACCTAATCAAAATTTTAAAAAAATAGATATTAACCTAACAAAAGTAGAAGAAGTTTATTTAGAAGTTCAGAATAATTATCAGCCAAATGTGGTTAATATCCTTTTTTATAACCTCAATCAATTACAAGAAATAAAGTATGAAATTATATTTTTAAAGCTCCATAGTTATTTTTTAAATTCGTTAAAAAAAATTAAAGAATACTTTTAATGAAGCAAATTATAGTAAAACTTCATGATTTTTTATTGCTTGTTGACTATTATTTATCAAGAATCAATCAATATATTATTTCCTTTAAATTTAAAAAAATAAGCAAGCCATTTATTTTTGGAAAAAATAACAGATTTTTGGGGTTAAAGCATGTGCAAATTGGAAATAATTTTAATTCGCTAGATAGACTAAGAATAGAAGCTATTTCAAATTTTAATACCCAAACCTTTAGCCCAAATATAATTATAGGAAATAATGTAAGTTTTAATTCTGATATTCATATAGGGTGTATAGATTCCGTTTTTATTGGTGATAATTGTTTGCTGGCAAGTAGAATTTATATTTCAGACCATAACCACGGAGATACTTCTAAAGGAATGAAAGATATAATAGCCATAAACAGACCTTTAATTTCTAAACCTGTAATAATTAAAGAGAATGTATGGATTGGAGAAGGGGTTTCAATTTTACCAGGTGTAACAATTGGAAAAAATAGTATTATTGGTGCAAATGCAGTGGTAACAAAGTCTATTCCTGAGAATTCTGTAGCCGTAGGAATTCCTGCAAGGGTAATAAAAGTATTAGAATAAACACAATATTCAAAATTATATTGCTAAAAAATGTCTATTCAAAAATCATCGTACAGAAAAATAATACAAGCAACATCTATTTTTGGTGGAGTTCAGTTATTTACTGTTTTAATTTCTTTGGTTAGATCTAAGTTAATTGCCATTTTATTAGGCCCAGCTGGCATGGGAATTGCGGGTATGTTTGCTACTTCTATTTCTTTAATTTCATCATTAACTAATCTTGGAATTAACTCTGTTGCTGTAAAAGATATTTCAGAGGCAAATTCAAGTAAAAACCAAGAAAAACTTGCTAGAATAACAGTAGTGGTTAATAAGTGGGTTTGGTTTACGGGTTTATTAGGTATGTTTACTACCATTATAGCTTCTCCTATTTTAAGTCAAATGGTTTTTAATAATAATAAATATATTTTATCTTTTATATTATTAGGAGGCACACTTCTAATTAACCAAATTTCTCAAGGTCAACTAATATTTTTACAAGGAACCCAAAAAATTAAAGAACTAGCGAAAGCAAATATTTTTAGCATTGTTTTTTCTTTTGTTTGTAGCATTCCAATTTATTTTGTTTTTAAAACAGACGGTATTGTTCCTGCCTTAATTATAACATAAATAAGTGGTTTTTTAATAACCAACTATTTTTATCGTAAAAATAAAATTCGCGAAAAAGTTAGCATAAGCTATAATAATATTTTTTTAGAAGGTAAGGCGATGGCTAAAATGGGCATAACCGTTAGCATGGCCATTTTTATTACCGAAGGATTAACCTATTTGTTAAGATTATATATAACTAGAAGTGGTGGCTTAGAAGATGTGGGTTTTTATGGCGCTGGATTTACCATAATAACTGGCTACGTTGGGTTGGTCTTTTCTGCCATGGGAACAGATTATTTCCCCAGACTTTCTGCAGTATCTAATAATGATAAAGCTTCTAATGAACTCATTAATCAACAGGCCGAGCTTTCGTTAATTATTTTAGGTCCAATTGTTACCATTTTTTTGGTTTTTATTAAGTTTATAATTTTAATAATCTACTCAGAAGATTTCTTACCAATAGTTGGCATGATGCAGTGGGCAATAATGGGCATTATTTTTAAAGCAGTTAGTTGGGCTATGGCCTTTTTATTTTTAGCCAGAGGAGCCTCTAAATTCTTTTTTTGGAACGAATTAGCAGCAAGTAGCTACATGTTGGTTTTAAATATTTTGGGGTATCATTTTTTTAAATTAGATGGATTAGGTATTTCTTTTTTGTTGAGTTATTTTTTATATGCCATACAAGTATATTTTATAGTAAGAAAAAAATATGAGTTTAGATTCTCTTCAGAAATTCTAAAAATCTTAATAATTAATATTTTATTAATTTCTATTTGTTTTATACTTCAAAAAAACATTTCAGAGCCTTATAATTATTTTGTCGGAGTATTAATTATATTTTGTTCAATCATTTATTCTTTTGTGGAATTAGATAAGAGAATAAATCTAAAAGAAATTATGCTATTAATTAAAAATAAATTCACAATAAAGTAAATATTTTTTATTATGAATTTAGCTGCCTGTGTAATTTTTTACCACCCAGTACAAAATGAAGTTATAAAAAATATAAATTCATATATCAATGAGGTAGAAAAAATATATATCATAGACAATACGCCAGAACCAGATGTAGCCTTGGTAAAAACATTTAATTCCTACCAAAAAACAGAATACATTGCAAATAATAATAATTTAGGAATAGCAAAAGCACTTAATCAGGCTTGTGAAAAAGCCATTTTAGATGGATTTGAATGGATAATTACTTTTGACCAAGATAGTTGCTGTTTGGAAGATACAATTTCTACACTAGTGGAATTAGCCAAAGAAAATCAATCGATCGGGTCAATATCGCCGGTTTATATAAAAAATAAAGAAAATAGGTTGGATCAAATTGCCGATTGGCAGTTTCTAAAAAATCAAATTGAAGTGCAATCAGCAATAACTTCTTGTAGTTTAACCAATTTGAGAGCTTTCAAAAAAGTGGGTGGATTCGAAGATTCTTTTTTTATAGATTTAGTTGACACAGATTTTTCTTTTAAACTAAGAGAAAATAACTTTAAAGTTTTAATAACTAATAAAACAGCTTTTATTCATTCTTTGGGAGAGTCTAGCTATTTTACTTTATGGAATAATAAAAAAATCTGGTATACAAATCATTCGCCAATAAGAAGGTATTATATTACTAGAAATAGGTTTTATTTTATAAAAAAATATAAAGAAAATCACTTAACTTTTTGTAGAAATGAACTTAAAAATATTCTTAAAGAAGCAATAAAAATAGTGTTATTTGAAGACCAAAAATTTGCAAAAGCAAAAGCTATTTTTTATGGATTTTCAGACTTCTATAAAGGGGTTTCAGGTAAAAGCAGCAGAGAATTTTAAATAAATCATTTTTTATTATTAACTTGTAACTCAAAGTAAGCCGTCTTATCGCTGTACAATTTATTTTGTAAAGAGGAAAGTCTGGGCACCAAAGAACAAGCATAGTGGATAACATCCACCCGTTGTTAAAGCAACGAGGACAAGTGCAGCAGAAAGAATGTACAGGTAATGCTGTAGTGAAACCAGGTAAACTCTATGCGGTGAAATGCCATGTATATTAGCATTTAAGAACTGTTCGTTCGTTGCTAAGGGGTAGGCAGATAGAGGTTACAAGCAATTGTAATCCTAGATAAATGATAAGACTATTAAAGTAATTTAATAGACAGAATCCGGCTTATAGGCTTACTTTTTTTATCATTTTTAAAAATAGTTAAATACAATACTTCTAAATTTAATAATCTTTATATTTGCAATCATTATTTTATACAAAATGGATAAAGAGTTGATTTCTGCTAGGATTGGTTTAGTTGGTGCTGGAAGCTGGGGAACTGCTATTATGAAGATGCTAACAGAAAATGTAGAAAAAGTAAACTGGTGGGTAAAAGATGAATATACAAAAGGGTTTATTGAAGCTAATGGGCATTGCCCCAAACATTTATCTTCTATTAAATTTAATACAAACCAATTAAATATAACTACAGATATAAATAAATTAATTGAAAATTCGGATATTGTTATTTTAGTAATCCCTTCAATATACATTAAAACACATTTAGATTCAATCAATCATTCCTTAGAAAATAAAATGTTTTATTCTGCGGTTAAGGGAATTATTCCAGAGGCACTTTTAACAGTTTCGGAATATCTTAATCAAGTTTTAAAGGTACCACTAGAAAATATTGGTAATATTATGGGTCCTTGCCATGCAGAAGAAGTGGCTTTGCAAAGATTATCTTATTTAACCGTCTCTGCGGCAGATATTAATGAGGCTAACAAAATGCAAAGAATGTTAGATTGTGGTTATATAAAAACCATTCAATCTACAGATGTGTTGGGGTCTGAATACTCTGCAGTTTTAAAAAATATATATGCCATTTCGTGCGGAATTTCTCATGGACTAGGTTATGGCGATAATTTTCAGTCAGTATTAATTAGTAACTCCATTAGAGAGATAGAGCTTTTTTTAACCGAAGTTTTACCCAATAAAGATAGAAAAATTAATAATTCGGTTTATTTAGGAGATTTACTGGTAACTGCCTATTCTTATTTTAGCAGAAATAGAATGTTTGGAAATATGATTGGTAAGGGCTATACCGTTCGATCTGCCATTATGGAAATGAATATGATTACTGAAGGATACTATGCAACAGAAGGGGCCTATAAAATTTTAGAAAAATTAAATTTAGATATGACCATTTGTAAAGCTATTTACGATATTTTATACAAGCATATTGATGCGGCAACTGTGTTTAAAAAACTATCAATCCAATTAACTTAGATTTGTGTAGATAGGTTATTTTTAGTTTATATTTTTAGTAAAAAATAAATTACTTATTATGTGACTATTTTCATTTATTAAAATGCGGGAGCAAAACTCTTTAAAGGTTCTGAAAACCAACGAAGACAGATCAAAAACAGTTTAAGAACATGTAGTAATACAATTTTAATTTATTTTTTTAAAATAATTTTTATTAAAAGTTCTATACAGCATAATTTATGTGTTGTATGGCACTTAATAATTTTTTTGTGTATTCTTTCTCAGGGTTGTTAAAAATAGTATCCACACTATTCATTTCCTCAATTCTTCCTTTATTTAGTACAATAATTTTATTGCACATGTATTTAACCACCCGCATATCATGCGAGATAAAAATGCAAGTAAAACCAAATTCAATTTTCAACTCGTTAATTAAATTTAAAATCTGAGCTTGGATAGAAACATCTAGTGCAGAAACCACCTCATCGCAAATAATAAATTTTGGCTTTAAAATCAAACACCTTGCAATACCTATTCTTTGTCTCTGTCCGCCAGAAAATTCATGCGGATATTTATCAAAATCTAATTTACTTAAGCCAACTTTTTCTAGCATATTTATAGCAAATATTTTTCTATCTCGGTAAGAATTACCTACTCCATGAACCTCCATGGGTGAAATTAAAATGCTACCAATAGTTAATTTAGGATTTAAACTAGAAAAGGGATCTTGAAAAATCATTTGAATTTCTTTTCTTAAACTTCTAACTTTTGATTTATTTAAAGTAGCTAAGTCTAACCCATTATAAATAACAGAACCATTTGTTGGTTTTAATAAATTAAGAATAATCTTGCTTAGAGTAGATTTTCCGCTACCAGACTCGCCAACTAAACCAACCATTTCTCCTTCTTTTATTTCAAAATTTATTTTATCTAAAGCATAGATTTTTTGTTTTTTAGAGAAAAAACCAGTAGAAAAAGAGTAGTATTTAGATATGTTTTTAACCTGAAGAATTGGTGTATTGGGGGTGGTTTTATTTAAAATTTCTTTATTATTAGTATTATTTAAAGTGGTGTGCTTTTCGTTAATAGTTGATAGAGTTAAAAGTCTCTTATTTTTATTTTCTAAACTCTTTCTACAATTAATTAGTCCAATAGTATAGGGTTCTTTTGGTAAGTTGAAAATATTATGAATAGAATTATATTCAATTTTATTTCCCTGTTGCATAACCAAAACGTTCGATGCAATCGAAGAAATAACACCTAAATCGTGAGAGATAAAAATAACACTCATTTCATTAGTTAATTTTAGGTTGTTGAGTAAATCTAAAATAGATTTTTGCACCGTAGCATCAAGGGCGGTTGTGGGCTCGTCTGCAATTAAAATTTTTGGTTTGCAGGCAATCGCCATAGCAATAATTATGCGTTGCCTTTGTCCACCAGAAAGTTCATGTGGGTAGGCTTTAAAAATTCTTTCAACATTTGGCAAATCAACTTTTTTAAATAATTCTAACACATAATTTTTAGCTTCATGTTTAGATAAATTTAAATGAGTTTCAATAACCTCTAACACTTGTTTTCCGCAAGAAATTGTTGGATTTAAAGCAGAAAGTGGATCTTGAAAAATAAAACCAATTTCTTTAGCCCTAATAGCCTGTAAATCTTTATCAGAAAAAGAAAGCAAGTCTATAATAGTATGGTTTAGGTTAAATAAAATTTTACCAGAAATTACTTTAACATTTTTTGGTAATAAACCAAGAATAGATAAAGCCGAAAGAGATTTTCCAGAACCAGATTCCCCCACAATTCCAAGTGTTTCGTTGGCATTAAGGTTAAAACTTAAGTTGTTTACCAAAATTTTATCTTTAAAAGCAAGGGTTAAATTTTTAACCGATAATAAAAAGTTATTGTCCATATTTTTTTATTCGAGGCGTAAGATTAGTAAAACACAACTACTCAATTGTTAAAGGAGATTCAAGCCTAAATCGTCTAAAAACTTGGGCAAGTGTTAACAAATCTTTTTCGCAATAAATTTTAATTTTCTCTATATTTTTTTCAGTGTAATAGACGGTAGAAACCATACTTCCGTCTATTTCGTCTTTTGGCGTGGGTATGCCTAAAACTTCTGCCAATAAATCTAACGAAGTATAATGTTTAAAATCGCCAAATTTCCATAATTCTAACGTATCGAGGTGGGAAATTTCCCAAGGTTTTTTCCCAAATAAATCTAAAATTTTTGGAAGTTCAATTTGGTTTATAATCATTCTTCTTGCAATATATGGAAAATCAAATTCTTTGCCGTTATGAGCGCAAAGTAAAAAACCAAAATCATTAAATTTAGTTTGTAATAAATGGTTAAAATCGGTTAGAATTTTGTGTTCATCATCACCAAAAAAACTTTTAACTCTAAATAAATTATTTTGCGTAATAATTCCACAAGAAATACAAACTATTTTACCAAATTCTGCTAAAATACCAGCCTGAGTTAAATAAAAATCCTCCGGACTTATTTCATTTTTCTCTCTCTGAAAATGAGTTTTTTTTGCCCATAAGTTCTTTTTTCTCTCTGTTAACTCTTCCCAATTGCCAAATTGAGGAACGGTTTCTATGTCTATAAAAATTATTTTATTTGAAGATATTTTATTTATTTGCATAGATTAACTTTATGAGGATTGAAATAGAGCGAATTTATTCTTTGTAAAAATATTATAAATTAATATAATAAATTTTGATTTTAAATAAAATAGAGTAAACTTTAAAATAAGTTATATAATTTAAATTTAAAAACATATATTTGCAATCCAAATTATTACTAAAGAATTATCATACATAAGTTTTTATAGTTATGAAAAGAACATACCAGCCTTCAAAGAGAAAAAGAAGAAATAAACACGGATTTAGAGAGCGTATGGCTTCTAAAGACGGTAGAAATGTACTAGCTAGAAGAAGAAAAAAAGGAAGAAAAAAACTTACCGTTAGTACCATTAGAGACAAAAGATAATTAATTATATTAGTTAGAATTAATCAAAGCTTGAATTTATTTCGAGCTTTTTTTAGTTACATTTGTTTTAAAACATTTTTTTATGTCATCAAACCCTGTTATTCAAATAAAAGGTGCCAACATTTATCAAAGAAGTAACCTAATACTAGAAAATGTAAACTTCACTTTAAATGGTGGCGAATTTGCTTATTTAATTGGTAAAACAGGAAGTTGAAAAAGTAGTTTGATGAAAGTTCTATACGGCGATTTACCTTTTACAATTGGCGAGGGAATAGTTGCGGGACAAAATTTAAAAGAAATTAAAATTAGTAATATTCCTACATTAAGAAGAAAATTAGGAATTGTTTTTCAGGATTTTCAATTATTAATGGATAGAAACATTTATAACAATCTTTTTTTTGTATTAAAAGCAACTGGTTGGGTAAATAAAAATGAAATAAATAATAGAATCGATGAGGTTTTAGAAAGTGTGGGCATGATTCACAAAAAAACAAGTATGCCACATCAACTATCTGGTGGAGAGCAACAAAGAATTGTTATTGCAAGAGCTTTATTAAACCACCCCGAGTTAATTTTGGCAGATGAACCTACAGGAAATTTAGATCCAGAAACTTCTATAGAAATTATGGATTTATTATTAAAAATTTCAAAAGACAAAAAGTGTGCTGTTTTTATGGCAACACACGATCATAATATTATTAAGTTATATCCAGCACACACCTATAAATGCGAAAATAAGGTCTTTGAATCTTTTCAAGCTTTTTCACTTTTCTAAAGAAGGTTTCTTAAAAAACAAGAAATAAATTTGGATAAATACCACAAAAAGGTTTAAAACAATAATTGGTATTTTGTAAATTAATATTCCGTAAAGAATAAATAATAAAGAACCAACCAAATTACCCATTCTTACTCTTTTTATATCATCGAATAAAGTAAATGAAATAATTATAACAATGGAAGCTATATAACCTATTATTTCATTAAAGTTAAAAAGCTCTGCGTAACTCATCTTTTATAATTATCTATTTAATACCTTTGTTTGGTAAGCAAATATATAACTATGTTTAATAATCTACCTAAGTTAAAACACACAAATACTAATAATTTTACTTTAATTGCGGGTCCTTGTGCTATAGAAGGAGAAGAAATGGCTTTTGATATTGCTGAAAAATTGGTTAAAATGACCAATAGATTACAAATACCTTTTATTTTTAAAGGATCTTTTAAAAAAGCAAATAGGTCTAGAATAGACTCTTTTACTGGTATTGGCGATGTAAATGCATTGGAGATTATTAAGAGCATTGGTAATACATTTAATGTACCTACCACAACAGATATTCACGAAAACGAACATGCTTTATTAGCGGCAAATTATGTTGATGTGTTACAAATTCCAGCATTTTTAGTTAGACAGACAGATTTGTTAGTTTCTGCAGCCAAAACAGGAAAATTTATAACGCTTAAAAAAGGACAATTTATGTCGCCACAAGCCATGAGGTTTGCCGTAGAAAAAGTGCTAGATAGTGGAAACAAAAACATAGCAATTATAGACAGAGGAACCATGTTTGGTTACCATGATTTAATTGTTGATTATAGAGGAATACCAGAAATGCAAGAATATGCGCCTGTAATTTTAGATGCAACCCATAGCTTACAACAACCTAACAAAACCAGTGGCATTACAGGGGGCTTACCTGCATTAATTGAAACCATTACCAAGGCCGGCGTAGCGGTTGGTGTAGATGGATTATTTATTGAGACTCATTTAAATCCTGAAGAGGCTAAAAGCGACGGAGCCAATATGATTAAGTTAGATTTATTAGAGCCATTACTAGAAAAGCTATTAAAAATTAGACAGGCAATTTCTTAATTATTTTTATTTAAAGATTATTTAATATAATCTCTTTAATATGTTCGTTGCTTAGCCCAATGCTATTGTTTAAATCTTTGGTCGAGCCATGAGTAATGAAATTATCTGGATATCCAAAAGATTCTATCTTACCAGCGTATTTTCTTTTATTTGCATAGGTAAGTACTCTTGCTCCAAATCCTCCGTTTAATATTCCTTGTTCAAAGGTTAATACCACAGAATAGTGTTGTAAAATTACGTCTAATAAATTTTCGTCTAAAGGTTTTGCAAAAAGCATATTATAAATTCCAATAGAAGGAAGGTTTAATTTTTTATATACTTCGTGAATTTGATTTCCGATATCGCCAAGGTATAAAATTGCAATTTTTTCACCTTTTACTTCTTCAATTCCTTTTCCAATAGATAGTTCGCGAAAATCTATAGCGGTTAAAGTTTTTAAATTGGTTTCTCCTCTAGGATACCGTATAGCGAATGGACCAGTTAGATTTAATTGAGCCGTATAAAGTAAATTTCTTAATTGCAAGCCATCTTTCGGAGCAGCAACAATTAAATTTGGAATAGAAGTTAAGAAACTAATATCAAAATAACCATGGTGTGTTGCACCATCGTTACCAACAATTCCGGCTCTATCTACACAAAAAATAACGGGTAAATTTTGAATAGCCACATCATGAATTATTTGGTCGTAAGCTCTTTGTAGAAAAGTAGAATAGACTACACAGTAGGGAATAAAACCTTCCTTTGCTAAACCAGCAGAAAAGGTTACTGCATGCTGTTCTGCAATACCTACATCAATTACTCTTTCTGGAAAAATCCTGCTCATTAATTGTAAATTACTACCTGTTGGCATGGCTGGTGTAATAGAAATTACCTTAGCATTTATTGTAGCAAGTTCTAACATGGTTTCGCCAAAAACATCTGAGTATTTTAAGAATTCTTTATTCTTTTTTTCTAATTCCCCCGATTTTTTATTGAATTTACCAGGTGCATGCCAAGTTATTTGGTCCTTTTCGGCATTTTCATATCCTTTTCCTTTTATGGTTTTTAAATGGAGTAGTTTAGGGCCACTAATATTTTCTAACTCCTTAAAAGCTAAAATAATTTCTTCTAAATTATGGCCATCTTCTACCAAAGTATAATGCAAATTTAAATTTTCAAATAAATTTAAGCCTTCGTTATAATTAGAAAGAGCTATTAAATGATTTTTTAATGCGCCAATAGAAGGATCAATCCCAATAGAGTTGTCATTTAAAATTATTAAAACATCTAGGTTGGTATCTCCCAAATGATTCAACGCTTCAAAAGCCATGCCAGAGGCAATAGAGGCATCGCCAATTACGGCAATATGTTTATTTTTTTTGTTAGAAAGCTGGGCGGCTTTTGCCATTCCTATAATTGCCGATATTGAAGTAGAGGAGTGCCCAGTTCCAAAAGCATCGTATTCGCTTTCAAAAATGGAGGGAAAACCGCTTATTCCATTCAATTCTCTTAGATTAGAAAATAAATGTTTTCTACCCGTTAAAATTTTATGCGCATAGGCTTGATGGCCTACATCCCAAATCAATTTATCATCAGGGGTATTGTAATAATAGTGTAAAGCAATAGTAAGTTCAACCACGCCTAAACTAGCGCCTAAATGACCTTCTTTTATGGATAAAATATCTAAAATAAATTCTCTAATCTCATTAGCTAATATTGGAAGCTGGTTGAGAGATAATTTTTTTAAATCTTTGGTTGAATTAATTTTTTGAAGTATGGTTTGCATAGATTTGTAATCAAAAATAAAAATTTATTTTTTTAAAAAACTAAGAATTATGATCCAAATTCAAAATACAATAATTTCAGAAGACATTTTAGACAATGAATTTGTTTGTAATTTAACTAAATGTAAAGGTCAATGCTGTATTGATGGTAATTCTGGAGCGCCACTTGAAAAAGATGAAGTAAAACAAATAGAAGAAAGTTACCCATTTATAAAAAAATACCTACCAAAAGAAAGTATAGATATAATTGAAAAGAAAGGTTTTTTTGAAATAGATGACGATGGAGATTTAGTAACGCCTTTGGTAAAAGCCAATGAAAGATGTGTGTATGTTTTTTTTGATGAAAATAATTTTGCAAAATGTGCTTTTGAAAAAGCGTATTTAAATAAAGAAATTAGTTTTGTAAAACCCATTTCTTGCCATCTATACCCAATTAGAATTACTAATTACCCCACTTTTAAAGCAGTAAATTATGATAGATGGGACATTTGTAATGATGCCTGTATGCTTGGAAGAGAGTTAAAAGTTAGTGTAGTAGACTTTCTTAAAACCCCTTTAATTAGAGCTTTTGGAGAGGAGTGGTATAAAGAACTTGAGTTAATTAATGAATACAGAAAAAATAAATTATAAGTTAAAATAAGTTTAATTATAAATATAATGTAGCTAAGTAAATTAGCCCAAACTGTAATAAAAGTCTCACCCAAAGTAAATTCTTGTTAATTTCTAAAGATTCTTTTTCATTTACCAACATGTTTATGTGAATTATAAGAAAAACAAATAATTGTAGTATAATTAAAATAGCTCCAATTTTTTGGGTTGCAAAAAAAAGTAGTAAAACACCAGATATTATTTCAGTAAAGCCACTTAAATAAATTAATAGCAAAGAAAAAGGTAAAAAAGAAGGCATTATTTTTAAATAAAACTTAGGTTTTATAAAATGCATAACACCACCTAAAATAAAAGTAACACCTAAGAAGTATTTAAAAAATTCCATTAATTATTTTTATAAGTATTTATGACAGATAATAGTGTTTAAAATCACTAAATTAAACACTTAATCCGTTATTTTATTGGTTAAATTTACATATAAAATAATTATATATCATGGTGGCTAAAAAGGATATAAAAAAAGAAATAATAAAAGCATATTCAATTAT
>JBGSBU010000022.1:0-14901 GCA_041730375.1 Solirubrobacteraceae bacterium | reverse complement strand
CTCTGTCTGAAGCCGAAATACCTGTTGTTACTCCACTTCCTATTAAATCTACAGATACTGTAAAAGCAGTTTGTTTAGGGTCGGTGTTATTCCAAACCATTGGATTTAGTTCTAGGTTTTCGCAAATTCTTTCTGATAAAGGCGTACAAACCAAACCTCGTCCATACAAAGTCATAAAGTTTATAATCTCTGGGGTTGCTAATTCTGCAATAGAAACAAAATCGCCTTCGTTTTCTCTATCTTCATCATCTACAACAATTACTACTTTCCCTTCTTTTAAATCTTGAACAGCTTCAGAAATTTTATTTAATTTTATCTCCATTTTTACCTACCTATTGGTATCTTTTATGTTCTTTATTTTTCACAAATTTAGTTATAATGTTCTTAAATGGATTTAAATAATTATCAATATTAAAGAATTGAGAATCTGTTACAGCCATGTAAGTAAAAATTAAACTTAACGGTGAAAGAAAAATTATTCCTAACCACGGACCAAATTTTGGGTTAATTCTGTTTATTAAAGATAAACTTTCGCCTGTAAGATTTAAAATCCAAAAAATTAAAAAAATAACTGTTGATACTAAAAAGGGTACTGCCAAACCTCCTTTTCTAATAATTGCCCCTAATGATGAACCTATTAAAAAAAATACAATACAAATAAGTGGATACGAAAAATTAGAATTGTAGTAAAAAATTACTTTATTTAGTTCTTTTTGTCTAGTTTTAAAATATTCTATTTGACTTTCGTTACTTATTTTTTTTTGTGAAATTATATTTTTAATATTCCTTAATAAATCTTCTTTTGTTCTTTTTTCTAAAATATTCAGATTTATAGGCATTATACTTTTTTTAATTGTGTCATTAATTAAAATATAATCATTATGTAGTTGAATATAATTATTTTGAGTTTGTTCTTTATCAAATTTATTTGTGACTAATATTAATGAATCTGTTAGTTTTTTAATTTTATTATTGTCAAAAAATTTATAATAATTTGTTATTTCAAAATTATCGTTACTATTGCTTAACAACTCACTAACATCAAAGTATTGAATCAATGTATCAAATTTTACAGTTTGATTCTTTTGTCTTAATCTTTCTGTATGGTTATTTGCCGGAAATTTTTTATTGTAAATATATCCATCAAACAACTGAAGCTTAATAAATCCTCTGTTTTCGGCAGATTTAAAAATTCCTCTTTTAGAAACTATTGTGTAATTATCTTCATAGAAATTAGCATCTTTATGTATAAAAACTTCGCTCAATAATTCTTTGTTATCTCCAAAAATACTTTTTACTTTTATTCTAATTCCTGGTATTCCGGTAATAAAAACACCTTCTTTAAAACTTAATGTTGGTTTTTTTTCTGTTATATCTATTAAAAGATTTTTAGCTTTTTTCTGGGCTGCTGGTGTTACTTTATCTAAAAAGAAAAACAACCCTATAGACATGAAAACTGACAATAAAAATAAAGGTAATATAATTCTATATAAAGGAATGCCAGATGCTTTTAATGCAGATAATTCGTAATTTTCTCCCAGTTCACCAATGGCCATTATAGAGGCCCAAAGAATTGTTATTGGCAAAGCAATTTGCACAACAGTTAGCCCTAATAAAAAAAATAGTTTCGAAATTGTGAAAAAATCTAGACCTTTGCCTACAATTCTTTCCATCTCAGACCATAAAATGGTACTAATTAATAAAAAAAACAAAACAATAAATATTAATACAAAAGGTCTTAAATAAATATTTAAAACATATTTATCTATTTGTTTTATCATTTATCTAAATCTGTAATATAAAAGTCTTTGTAAGTATTTTTATTAAAATCAAATAAATTGCTTGGAAGATTTTGATTCAATAAGTATTTTGTTAAATAGGCAGCTGAAGTTTCTATTTTTTTTTGATAGAATTTAATAACTTCTATTTTTCTATTTTTTTTATTAATGGTTAATACTGCCTCAGACTTTTTATCAACATTCACCTTAACTTGTTCAAAATTTTTATCCGATTTAATTATTTTATTCTCTGAATTGTTAATTAAATCTAATATTTTATTTGGACTCAAATCACCATCCTTTTGATTTGAAGAAACCGTTACTTCTTTGTCTTCAAGGTTTATTTTATATGTTTTAACCCCATTAAATAATATTTTGTATTCATTATTAACAATTACCAAGTACTTATTTTTTTTTATAAAAAACCGAACACTATTACTTTTTTTATTTTGAGAATAAGTTAAGTCTATTGTAATGTCTTTGGCATTTTTAAAATTGGTTTTAATCTCATTTAAAAAGACAGAAGTATTTAAAGACTGGGCTTTAACGGTTAAAAAAAATAATAAAAACAAGAGATTGAAAATTACTTTTCTTTTAAAATTCATTTTTTTATTGTTAATTTCTTGCTATATGGCTTTTTTCTATGTTATTTAAATTTTTTTTTTAGCTATTTACAGCTATTAAATTACTCTTTAACACACAAAGTTAAAAATAAATCTTTGCCCAGCTATTTTGTATTGGTTGAATCCAATTGGTTAAGTAATCGCCAAGTGTAGCAACTGTATTGTTAAAAATAAAAGTATTGCTTACTATTTGGTTTGATTTAATTTTTTTCTTGAAATCAAAAAATGTTGATACAAAAATTTCTTCTTTATTATTAGTTAAAAAATAACTCACTAAACTTCTATCTAGTAATCTTAAATCTAATAAATTTTCTATTTTTTTTATTTGATTTACTAGACTATCTATAGAACATCCAGAGGCTTTCTCTTTGTTTTCATTTGCTGCAACTATAATGAAAAGATTATGTTTTATTTCAAAACCAGCAGTTAGATTATTTCCATGAGCGTTCCAAGAATTCATAAAAACAGAAAGTTCACTTTTAATGATTTTTTCTTCATCAAAAGTAAACTTTCTATTATTCTGAAAAATCCAAATTCTAGAATCAACCGGGAATTTCTCTATCATAAATCATTTGCCTGAGCTATAAGTTCTGCAATATCTAATACCTTAATAGTATCTTCTTTCTCTTTGTTTTTAACGCCATCCGTCATCATTGTATTACAAAAAGGACAACCTGCTGCAATAATATCTGGCGAAACTTCTAGCGCGTCTTCTATTCTTTCTATATTAATATCTTTTTTACCATTCTCTGGTTCTTTAAACATCTGAGCTCCCCCAGCCCCACAACACAAACCATTGGTTTTGCATCTTTTCATTTCAACCAATTCTGCATCTAATTTCTCTATCAGCTCTCTTGGTGCTTCATAAATATTATTTCCTCTTCCTAAGTAACATGGATCGTGAAAAGTTATTTTTTTACCTTTAAAAACTTTACCTTCTATAGTTAAATCTCCTCTATCTATTAATTTCTGAAGCAATTGTGTATGATGTAGTACTTTGTAGTCGCCACCCAAACCAGGATATTCATTTTTAATAGTATTAAAACAGTGTGGACAAGCTGTTACAATGTTTTTAATACCATAACCATTAATGGTTTGAATATTTTGCATGGCTTGCATTTGAAACAAAAATTCGTTACCTGCTCTTTTTGCTGGATCGCCCGTACATGTTTCTTCTTTGCCTAAAACTGCGTAATCTACTTTACAATGTTCTAGAATTTTAACAAACGCTTTAGTAATTTTTTTTGCTCTATCATCAAAGCTTCCTGCACATCCAACCCAGAATAGAACTTCTGGTGTTTTTCCTTCAGCAGCTAATTGGGCTACTGTAGGTACTTTTATTGTAGTTGTTGCCATATATTTTATAATACAATCTTATTTTTCATCGTCAAAAACCTCTACACTCGCACTTTTTTTAATCAAATTAGTGAATTTACCATTATATCTAGTTGCTCTAACAATATGATTATCAATCCAATGATAATTACCACCTCTTGGCTTCCCAACTAATAAACCGTGGTACTTAAATCCTTTATCTTTTAACCAAATAGTTGTAACCTCTCTATGTTCTTCAGTTCTCGAGGTAAAAAAGGTTATTATATGACCTTCTTCATACCATTTATTAATTATCTCTAATGCATCAGGATATAACTCTGCTGTTATCATTTTCTCTGGCTGTTCATTAGGAATATCATCGCAAATAGTTCCATCAATGTCTATTAGATAGTTTTTTACTTCACTAGGTAAAACGGGACTTACATGCTCTCCGTTAACTATTTTTTGATGTAAAAAAAGTTCTGCTTCTTCTTTATTCATATTAATTTATAACTATTTTAAGTTTTATAATATATTAAATTTCATCAGCCCATTTAATTCTATCTTGAGCGCCAAATGGCCAAGGTGCACCATTGTTTTCAATATTAGTCATCATACCATTTAAAGACATTGGGGCTGCTGAATTTTCCATCACAAGATACCTTCTCATATCCATTATAATTGATAGTGGATCTATGTTTATAGGGCAAGCCTGGGTACATGCGTTACAAGACGTACAAGCCCAAAGTTCTTCTGCAGAGATATAATCGTGTAATGTTTTTCCGTCATCTACAAATACCCCTTTATTTAGAGTGGTATTTTTTATGATATCTTCCATTCTATCTCTTGTACTCATCATTATTTTTCTGGGAGATAATAACTTACCTGTTATGTTAGCCGGACATTCGGCCGTACATCTACCACATTCTGTACATGTAAAAGCATTTAATAGTTGAACTCTATTTAAATCCTTAATATCTTTTGCTCCAAAAACTGTAGGTTCTGTAGGTTCTCCAATGGTAGCAGCGAAAGGATCGGCATTAGGATCCATCATTAACTTCACCTCATTTGTAACTTCTTTAACATTATTGAATTCTCCACTATTTTGAAGTTTAGACAAAAATGTATTTGGAAATGCTAATAAAACATGTAAATGTTTAGAATAATACAAGTAGTTTAAAAAGAAAAATATGCCTAATATATGAAACCACCAAAGTGTTCTTTCTATAAAAATTAAGGCACTAGTACTAAAAAAATCTAACCAAGGTGCAGCTAAAAAACCGCTAATTAAAAATCCTCCTACATTTGGGTAATGCTCAACTCCTCTTAATTGCAAAACAGAATCTGCTCCATTCATAGTTATTAATGCTGCCATAAAAGAAATCTCTAAATAAAGAATGTAATTGGCGTCTTTTTCTGACCAACCTGCTAAATCTTTACTATCAAATCTTTTAAGTTTTAAATAGTTTCTTCTAAACCACATAAAAATACAAGCTACTAAAACGGAAAGTGCTAAGAATTCAAAAAAACTAATAAATACGTTATATGATTCTCCAACTAACGGCGCTATAACACGGTGAGTTCCGAATATTCCGTCTAAAATAATTTCTAGAACTTCTATATTAATTAATACAAAACCCACATAAACAGCTAAATGAAGTATGGCCGCTATTGGCTTGGCAGTCATTTTACTTTGCCCAAAAGCAACTTTAAGCATTAAACCCAACCTTTTAAGGGGGTTATCTAGCCTATTTACCGGTTTACCTAAATTTATAGTTGCAAGAATTTTACTTATATTCTTAGAGAATAAGTAAAAACTAAAAATCATTGCAAATAAGAATACTAAATTAGAAATCCCAAAACTCATAAACCTATATTTAAAATTATGTTTTTATTTACCGAAAACAGATATTTGAACATACTTATTTGGATTAGCTTTCAAATCAACTATTAACTCTTGCAAATTTAAAGAAGTTTTAGCTAAATTATCATATAATTCTGGATTATTAATTAACCTTCCTACCGTTCCCTGATTATTATCAACTTTTGCAAGAATCGAATTAAGGCTAACCAAAGTACTATCTAATTTTGCCATTGATTTTTCTAAATCTAATTTTTCTACTTTTCCATTAACAGTATTAATTGTTTTTTCTGTTGTAACAATCATTTTATTTGCATTATCTAGTATAGTGTTAACTTTATTAGAGTTATTATTAACCAAACTATTTGCAGATTCGGCCGTTAGATTCATGTTGATTATCATTTTATCTACATTTTTTAAGATTTGTTTTAGATTTCTTGTATTTTCCTCATCCAATAGTTTGTTGGTAGAAATTAATACGCTATCTAAACTCTTTGTTGCTTTTAGGGCCTGTTCTTTTAAAGGCTCTATTTGTTTAACCAAAACATCTGTTAAAGAACCTGCTATTATTCCCTCTAATCTATCTCCGGTGTTAGCCACAGGGCCTATATTAGAAAAATTAATTCTTAAAGCGGGTCCACCTACCAACCCATTTTCAAATATCTCCATTGTAGATTTTTTAGAAAAAACTATGTTTTTTTTCACGCTAATTTTTACTATCAATCTACCATCCATTTTAGGATGCATATAAATATCTTCGATTTTACCAACCTGAAAGCCGTTTAAATAAACAATTTTAGATGGAACTAGCCCGTTAACATTACTGTAAACTGCATAGTAATTATTATTTGCAGAAAACAAATTCTTACCTTTTAAAAAATTAATCAAAAAGAATAAAGATATAATTGTTAATAAGCCAATTAATCCTATCTTAACTTCTTTGGTTATTTTCATTGTTTATGCGCTTTATTTAGATAATTTAATTCATAAAAGTACTAAATTGTTTTACTTAAAAACAATAAAAGCATCCTTGAATCCTTTTTTTCTAACATTGTATAAGTTTATTTTTACTTCGCTTAAGTTATTTGATTGATTGTAGTAATATTTAGTAATACCATCTGTGGTGATTTTAGATACCCCAAAAATTCCTTTTTCTTCAAATAGAAAATTGAGGTCTTTTTTTTTTGTAGAACTTAATAATTGAATAGCATACGATTCTTTTAGATTAACGTTTTGTTCTAAAATAAACGCGTCTATAAATCCTACTTTTTTTGCTTGATTTAGTTTTAATTTTGCTTCTTCTTCAGATTCAGTTTCACCAAAATAATACTTATACAATTCTTTATCCTTTACAGTTGTTATTGATTTTAGGTTCTTAAATTTGGCCGAATTTTCTTTGATTAGTGAGGTTGAAGTAAATAATTGAATTTTGTATAAACCGTTATTAGAAGCTTTTTTTTGACTTTGATATTCTTTATTTTGCGGTTTTTCAAAATCTACTCCAGCGGTTTTCAGTCTATCATCTACAATTTGCTTATACGATTCAAACGAATTAAATAAAACGTTAACAACCTGATTTTTACCTTCTTCTGTAACAAGTGAGGCTCCTTCATCTGGATTACTAATAAAGCCTATTTCTGTTAAAATAGAAGGCATTGCAGTTTGTCTTAAAACTAAAAACCCTGCTTGTTTAACTCCTCTAGAAAGCCTTTCATCTAACTTATGGTTGTCTTCAATAAGTTTGGCAAAAATTATACTATTATCTAAGTGAATGTTTTGAAGTAAAGTTATTCCAATAACAGATTCTGGCGAGTTTGGATTAAATCCTTCATACTTTTCCTCATAATTATCCTCTAAAAAAATTACAGAATTTTCTCTTTTAGAAACCTCAAAGTTTTCATCATTTCTGTGTAATCCCAATACATATGTTTCTGATCCGGAAGCGGTAGTATTTTTTGATGCATTGCAATGTATTGATATAAAAAAATCTGCTTTATTTTTATTTGCTATTCTTGCTCTTTCTTGTAGCGGAATAAAAACGTCTGTTTCTCTTGTATATATAACAGTTACATCTTTATTTTTTTTTTGAATTAACTCGCCCAAAGAGAGTGCAACTTCTAGCGTTACATCTTTTTCCCTAACCCCACCATAACCTCTTGCCCCAGCATCCTCTCCGCCATGACCAGGATCTATAACCAAAACAAACTTTCTTGGGGCTGGTTTTGCCTTTAAATTATGTGTTGTAAAAACAAAACACAATATTACTATAAAACAGAAAGGTGTAAATGAAAAGTAGCTCATCAATAATTTTTTATTTACTTTTGACTAAAAAATTTTAACAAAAATAAGATTTTAAGTTTGTTAACAACTATTAGATACCATCTGTTTTTTATTTTTATACTTATTTCATCTTTTTTTTATGCACAAGAAAAAAATATAAAAGTAGAAAAGCACTCAACAAATACGCCAGAAAAAGACTCTTTGAACCCAAAGAGCTCTAATGCATTAGAAAAAATAATTACCTATACTTCTGATAGGCAAATCCATGATTTAATAAATAGAATTACCTATTTAAAAGGAAATGCCAAGGTAAATTATGAAACCTATGAGATACAAGCTAATTATATTGAAATTAACTGGAAAACCAATGCTGTAAATGCAAAGGGGAAAAAAAATACCAATGGTAAAATTTTAGAACCCGCTATTTTTAAAGAAAATGAAAAAAATTATGAATACAACGAGTTAAATTTTAATTTTAAATCAAGACTTGGTACTGCTTATAATTCAAGAATTGTTGAGGGCGAAAATGTAATTGTTTCTAAAATTGCCAAAAGAAAAAACGATTCTATTAGTTTTTTAAAAAATTCTATTTATACAACCGATACTTATTTTTTAAACAAAAAAGATTCTTTAGCAGATTATCATATAGCTATCTCAAAGATTAAAAATATTAATAACAAACAAATTATTACCGGACCAGTACAATTTTATATAGAACAAGTACCTACACCTTTGGTTTTACCATTTTTAACCATACCACTAACAAACGACAGACGGGCTGGGTTGCTTATGCCAGTATTTGGTGAAACAGAAAATACAGGGTTTTATTTGCAAGGTTTGGGCTTGTATATTCCTATAAAAGATTACGCAGATATAAAATTAACAGGAGATTTTTATAGCAAAGGAAGTTTTGGTTTTCATAATACAAATACATACAAGAAAATTTATTCTTATGATGGTGACCTAAGATTTGATTTTGAAAATAATATTACTGGAGTAAAAGGATTAGATAATTACAATAAAAGCTCTTTATTTAATTTTTCTTGGAACCACATACAAGATGCCAAGCTAAATCCTTTTTTAGTTTTTTCTTCTAATGTTAATTTCTCTAGTACAAACTATTTTAGCGGTACAATTAATAACAACAATATTGTAAATCAAAGAATTTTTACTAATACCACATCGTCTTCTATTAACTTAATTAAAAAATTTAATGTTTTTCCAGGAACAATTAGCTTGGGGTTAAATCACTCTCAAAATAACGAATCAAAGCTTGTAGATTTAGTTCTGCCCCAATTAAATTTTAATATTCCAAGGCAATATCTATTTGCAGGAAAAAACCAAATTAAAAAAGGATTACTACAAAAAATAGGAATGGATTATGAGTTAGATTCTAGAAATGAAATAAGTACAAAGGATTCGTTGATTTTTAAGAAAGAAATGTTCGAAAACCTAAAAACTGGCATTAACCAAACTATAAATTTAAATACCGGAACCACGCTGTTGAGTTATTTTCCTGTTAATTTTAATTTTAACTACAAAGAAACCACCTATTTTAATGAAGTTAAAAAAACATTTAATAGTATTAGTAATACGGTTGATGAAGAAAAAATTAATGGGTTAAATTCTTTTAGAACCTTTTCTGGTGGTGGCAATATTTCTACCACTTTTTATGGAATGCTAAAATTTAAAAAAGGTAAAATAAGTGCCATTAGACATATGGTTATCCCCCAGATTGGTTTTTCTTATTCGCCAAATTTTTCTACTAACTTTTGGGGTTACTACAAAAGCTATTTAGATAATTCAGGAAAAAGTATTTCTTACTCTAAGTATGATGGTATTTATGGTAGCCCAAACGCTACAGACTCCAAGTTAATTAGTTTTTCTTTAGACAATAGTTTAGAGATGAAGGTTTTCTCTAAAAACGATTCAATAGATGAGGGTACAACAAAAAAAATAAAAATACTAGAAAGACTAAACATAAATGCCTCTTACGATGCTGCTTTAGAAAATAAAAATTTAAGCAACATAACCTTTAATGGAACAACAAGCATTTTAAAAGAGAAATTGAATATAAACTTTAACGGCACCGTTAATCCGTATGAATATAATAAAACATCAAAAGTATTTTTAGATAATTTAGGAAAATTAAAATTGGTTAATTATGACATTACAGCTTCTATAAATTTTAATCCAGATTTTTTTACAAAAGAAAAAAAAGAAAAAACTCCTAAGTATAATAAAACAGGAACTGTGGTTTTAGAAAAGTATTTTTTCGACGATGAAAACTATGCTAAATTTCCTGTAAAATGGGATTTAAATTTAGGATTAAGCCACAATGTTCAATTTAATGAAAGTGAAGATAAATACAACAATTTAAGCTCCATGCGTTTTTCGGGCAGCATTTCCCCATCTCTTAATTGGCTAATTAATTTTTCTTCTGGTTATGATTTCAATTCTAATGAAATAACTTTTACTTCACTTGGATTTAAGAGAGATTTAAGAAGTTTTGAAATAGCGTTTAACTGGGTTCCTATTGGGGCAAATAACACCTGGGATTTTCTTATAAATATAAAAGCCACCATCTTAAAAGATGCTTTAAAATATAATGAAAGGAGTTTGAATACCAACAACAATTTTTAATACTTTATGCATAAAATAATAAATTCAATTGATGCTCCAAAAGCTATCGGGGCTTATTCTCAAGCAATCAAAACTGGCAACTTACTCTTTGTTTCTGGTCAAATTTGCATTAACCAACATACCAATAAACTGGAAAATGATTCTATTGAATCTGAAATTCACCAAGTAATGAAGAATTTAGCATTTATTTTAGAAGAAGCACAAACTAATTTTTCTAACGTGGTAAAAACTTCTATTTTTTTAACCAACATGGCCGATTTTTCTATAATAGATGAAATTTATGGCAGCTATTTTAAAAACCTTTACTTCCCTGCCAGAGAGACAATAGAGGTTAAGGGATTACCTAAAAATTGCAGAATAGAGATTTCTATGGTAGTAAACTTGGGTGTTTAAAAAGTATATATGTGGTTGAAAAATAACTTTTAAAATATATCTACCAGAAATTAATAACCTATTTGTTAGTAATTATTTTTTCGCCTTCGGTTTATAGTTACCTCAGAACTCTTTAAAACAGAAAAGCTACTATAACTATTTCCTTTTTTTAGCAATAAAAATTATAAGTTAGACATAGTTGGAAGTTAGACTTATGCTTTGTACCAAAACATTATTGATTAAAATTCTATTTTTTTCTGTTCTCTATTCATCTTTGGCTTTTATTGTATGTTTTATAAAATTTACTGTCTAATTCTATCCCATTTAATATCCTCTTTTTTCACTCTCAATAATTTTCTTATTTAGAATCATTTTTAGGAGTAATTTAATTCTAATAAATAAAAAAGTCTGTTTTTATTTAAACTTCATATTGCACCTACATTATCTAAACCTTTAGACTAACCTTTTGCTAACTGTTCATTTATTATTGTTATTCAGTACGTTAAAAAAATAAATACGGTTACTCTAGTGTTTATTTTTTTTAAACTCACTATAAATTATTTATGTTAATTAAACACCCAGAAAAAATAGCCAACCCAATTTATAAATGAAAATATTATATGAAATGATTATGCAACAGTCTTAGATTTATTATATTTGTTTAAATGTATAATTTTACTATTTAGATGAATAAACTATTTATTCTTCCATTTTTGCTATTAATTAGGTTTTATCAAGGTGCAATCTCGCCTTATATTGGTAGCAATTGCAGATACACTCCCACATGCTCACAATACGCCATTCAGGCACTAACTAATCACGGGTTATTCTATGGATCTTTCTTGTCTATAAAAAGAATATTAAGTTGCAATCCTTGGGGTGGACACGGGCATGACCCCATACCAGAAAAAAAAAAATAAAGTATAATGTTATATATATATTGGGACCCAGAATTAGGGGTTAAGATAGGTTCTTTAGTATTAAGATATTATAGCCTAATGTTTGTATTAGCATTTTTATTAGGTTGGTTTTTAATAGAAAACATTTTTAAACAAGAGAATAAACATAAAAAATACTTAGACCCTCTGTTTTTTCACATTTTTTTAGGCATTTTAATTGGTGCAAGAATAGGACATGTAGTTTTCTACCAACCAGAATTATTTAAAGAAGATTTTTTTAGTGTTTTTCTACCTTTTCAGTTCAACCCTGATTTTAGTTTTACCGGATTTCAAGGGTTGGCTAGTCATGGTGCTTTAATTGGCGGAATTATTTCTATTGTGTTTTTTGTGAGAAAATATAAACCTGAATTCACATTTTTTTGGATAACAGATAGATTAATTTTAGTTACTGCTTTGGGTGGTTCGCTTGTTAGAGTAGGTAATTTTATGAATTCTGAAATTATAGGTAAGCCCTTTAATGGCGAATGGGCTATTTTGTTTGCCCAGCAAAGTTTAGATTATGGTGCTCTTTTACCCAGGCATCCTTCTCAATTATACGAATCCATTGGCTATTTAGTTACCTTTATTTTTTTAATTTTCATTTATTATAAAACAAATTTTAAACAAATTCAAGGAAGAATAACTAGCATTGGACTTATACTAATTTTTGCTATTCGGTTTTTTGTAGAATTTACCAAAGAGCCTCAATCCGATGAAATAATTAGTGCTTTTGGACTAAATTCTGGTCAAATTTTAAGTATTTTTCCTTTAATTATATGTTTATTGATTCTTTTTAATAATTCTAAAAAATCAATTTCTTCAAAATGAAAATACCTATTCTATTTTATTTATTAACTACTTTATTATTTAATTCTTGCGAATTAGACAAGCTATTTAAAAAATCTAACCAAGAAAAAGAACAATTAGAAATAGAGTTTCAAAAAGAGGGAGCTTTAAATTTAATAAATAACGGAATATTAATAAAAAATATAGATATTGAAGTTGCTTCTGATGATTATGAAAGAGAAAACGGATTAATGCATAGAAGTAAAATGGATGAAAATAAAGGAATGCTTTTTTTATTTAATGAACCAAAAATTCAAACCTTCTGGATGAAAAATACCAGGATTCCACTAGATATTATTTATATTAGTGAGTCTAAAGAGGTAATAAATATAGCAAAAAACACACAACCATTTAAAGAGAGTGGTGTTCCTTCTTCTATAGAACCAGCAAAATATGTTTTAGAAGTAAATGCAGGTAGTTGCGATAAATGGGGTGTAAAAGAAAATGTAACAAAAATAAATTTCGAATTAAATAAAACAACAAACAACTAACAAATATGTCAGTAATTAAAGAATTTAAAGAGTTTATAAGTAAGGGAAATGTATTGGATCTTGCAATTGGTGTTGTAATTGGTGGCGCTTTTGGAAAAATAGTTACCAGTATGGTGGAAAATTTAATAATGCCTGTTATTGGTTTTATTTTGGGCGGTGTAAATTTTAGTGAATTTAAGTATATTCTAAAAGAAGGGACTCAAACTAAAAATGCCAGCGGTGCTTTAGAATCTGTAGGCGAGGTTGCAATTAAGTACGGATCGGCAATTCAGTCTATTATAGATTTTTTAATAATAGCTTTTTTTATTTTTTTATTTGTAAAAGCTATAAATAAATTTAAAAAACCAGAAACAATAGTAGAAGAAATGGCAGCACCTTCTAATGAAGAAATTATTTTAAAAGAAATTAGGGATTTATTAAAAAATAAATAAAAACAACTCTACTTTAAGTATAAATTTTACAATAAAGTTTAATACTGGGTTTTATCTATACAAGAATTAATGGGACGAGCATTTGAATACAGAAAAGCATCTAAATTTGCCAGATGGGACAGAATGGCAAAACAATTTAGCAGAATTGGAAGAGAAATAGCCATTGCGGTAAAAGAAAATGGACCAAATCCGGAGGCAAATACAGCTCTAAAAAGAGCCATACAAAATGCCAAAGGCGTTAATATGCCCAAAGATAATGTTGAGCGAGCTATTAAAAAAGCTTCGGGAGAAAATGCCGAGAATTGGGAAGAAGTAACCTATGAGGGTTATGGCAAAGGCGGTGTGGCTTTCTTTATAGAATGTACAACCAACAATACCACTAGAACTGTAGCAAATATTAGGGCTATTTTTAATAAATTTGAAGGAGGTAGTCTTGGGAAAAATGGAGAATTAAGCTTTTTATTTGATAGAAAAGGTATTTTTATTATAGAAACAAAAAAAAATGTAATAGAAGCAGAACAGTTTGAATTAGAAATGATTGATGCCAGAGCAGAAGATGTAGATTTTGGAGAAGACGAAATTTTTATTACCTCTGCATTTGAAGATTTTGGATCAGTACAATCTAAATTAGAGAAATTAAAAATTGAGATTAAATCTGCCAATCTAGAGCGGTTACCTACTATTTTAAAGCAACCTAACGCAGATGATGCTAAAATTTTAATTAAAATGTTAGACAAGTTTAACGATGATGATGATGTTTTTAACGTGTTTCATAACATAGATTTTTCTGAAGAAATTACATAAAATAAAAAAATACTTTATATGAATTTAATTTTAACACCTTTATTGTTTTTCACCATTATATTTACATCATTTACTTCAAAAAATATAGAGTTGACCCACTCCACTAACAGAAATAATGATACAATTAACCAAGAATACATTCATAAAAAATGTTATTCTTTAGCTTCAAGGTTAACTAAATTTGGAATAGGAATTGTATCTAAAAATAGAAGAGAAAAAATTATAGCTACCTTATCTAAAAATTCTAAAAATACAGAGAGTGTAATGAACATTCCTAAATGGATTTCAAAAAAATATACACTAAAAATATCTCTTATAGATGGAAAAAAAGTAGCTATTATTTCACCAAAAAAAGTTGTTAAAAAAGATAAAGTTGTTATTTATTTACACGGCGGAGCCTATATTAGCAATATAAGTTTTGGACATTGGTGGTTAATAGATTCTTTATGCGAAAAAAGTGGTTATACTTTTATAATCCCTGATTATCCTTTGGCACCAATAATCAAAAGTGTTGACGTTT
>JBGSBU010000021.1:0-15108 GCA_041730375.1 Solirubrobacteraceae bacterium | reverse complement strand
CCAACACTATGCTGAGTGGGTTTTGTTTTAAGTTCGCCACTCGTTGCTAAAAACGGTATTAAAGTTAAATGGATAACTAGTGCATTTTCATCACCTAATTCCCACTTTAATTGTCTAACAGATTCTATGTAAGGCAACGATTCAATATCACCAACAGTTCCACCAATTTCTGTAATTACAATATCATAATCTCCAGTTTTTCCAAGAATTTTTATTCTACGTTTTATTTCATTGGTAATATGGGGTATAACTTGTACTGTTTTACCTAAAAATTCTCCTTTTCTTTCTTTTTCTATAACGGTCTGGTAAATTTTCCCGGTAGTTACATTGTTCGCCTGAGAGGTTTCTATGTTTAAAAATCTTTCGTAGTGACCCAAATCAAGATCTGTTTCTGCTCCATCTTGTGTTACATAACATTCTCCATGTTCGTAGGGGTTCAATGTTCCTGGATCAACATTTATATAAGGATCTAGTTTTTGGATAGTTACTCTATAACCTCTAGATTTAAGAAGTAAACCCAAAGATGCCGCTACAATTCCTTTTCCTAAAGAAGAGGTAACCCCGCCTGTAACAAAAATATACTTTACTTTAGACATTTAAAAGGAATATAAATTTAATAAGCTTCAAATTTAAGACCTTTTATAAAAATATAAAGAAAAATTTAAAAATAAAGTTTTTTAAGAATAAATTAAAAAAGGCAAGTACACTGTATCACACCGCTACAACCATATACCCTTGCTTTGTTCCCAACCTGGGGGATTAACAGGAGCTGGTTGTACAGGACTTGCCCAATACAAAATTACTCTTTTTTTCTATATTTGTATCATATTTTTTTAAATGGCTAATACAATTATTAAAACTACAAGTATTCTTGTTTTTTCTACCTTAGGTTTATTCTTTATTTTTTACCTCTTTTTTAAGAATGATGAATATTATTCAAATTCGCTTAAAATAAATTCTTTTGTTTTACCTTTAATTTATGCTGGAATAATTTTTTTTATAAACTATAATTTAATGAAAAAAGGAGATTATTCTTTAAGAAAAGGATTTTCTATTTCTTTTATTTCTTTAACTGTAGCTGGTTTAATTAGTTTTGGGTTTATTTTTGGGTTTATTTATTATATAGATATTGAAACAGAAAATTTATTAACTTCACAATGGTTTCATACATTAAAAACTAATGCAATAAAAGACAAACCAACAAATATTAAAGAAATTATTAGCTCTTTAGAAAAGGCACAAAAATCTGGTATTTCTTTTTTAAATAGTAAAAATTTATCTATTTTTTGTTTTATGCAGTTTTTCTTTTACACCATTCTTTCTTTTTTTATTTCATTTTTAATTAGAACCAGATAAATTTTATATGGATATTTCTATTGTGATTCCACTTTTTAACGAGCAAGATTCTTTAGATGAATTAACTAGTAGGCTAGATACTGTATTAAAAAAATATACCTATGAAATAATTTATATTGATGATGGAAGCATCGATAATTCTTGGTTAACAATAGAAACCCTTGCTAAAAACAATATAAATATTAAGGCAATAAAGTTTAGTCATAATTTTGGTAAAACACAGGCATTAAATGCTGGATTTGCAAAGGCACAAGGAGAAATTGTTTTTACCATGGATTCTGATTTACAAGACTTCCCAGAAGAAATTCCAGAGATGTATCAAATAATGTTAGCTAAGAATTACGACATTTTATCTGGATGGAAACTTAAAAGACAAGATCCGGTTTTAACTAAAAATATACCTTCAAAATTATTTAATTACGTAGCACGTATGTCTTCCGGAATAAAAATTCATGATTTTAATTGCGGATTAAAAGCTTATAAAAAAGTGGTGGTAAAATCCATAGAGCTTTATGGCGATATGCACAGGTACATTCCAATATTGGCAAAAAATAACGGATTTAATAAAATTGGCGAAAAGTTGGTGAAACATACCACCCGAAAACATGGTGTTTCTAAATTTGGATCTAAAAGATTTATAAATGGATTTTTAGATTTAATTACTTTACTTTTTGTTTCAAAATTTGCGAATAAACCCATGCATTTTTTTGGAACTTTTGGAATTCTTACTTTTGTACTGGGCTTTTTCTCTGCTTTTTATATAGGAATGGAAAAATTAATCAAGCTCTTTTTATTAGATATTCCAGAAAAACTAATAACAACAGATCCTTGGTTTTATATTTCCTTAACACTTATGATAATTGGCACACAGTTTTTTCTTGCAGGATTTATTAGCGAATTAATAAATAATAGTAAAAGAAAACATCTTTTATACTCTATTCAAGAGTATATAAACTTTAAATAATAGAAATCTTCTAGCTTTAAACCATATTAATGCAAAATATCACTGAAAAAATTAACCAATGGATGAATTTTCCGTTTGATGAAGAAACAATAAATTTAGTTAAACAATTACAAGCTAACAATCCTAAAGAATTAGAAGAATCATTTTATAAAGATCTTTCCTTTGGCACTGGTGGAATGAGAGGAATAATGGGCGTTGGTACCAATAGATTAAATAAATATACCATAGGAAAAGCAACACAAGGATTGGCTAATTATTTAAATAAAACATTTAAAAATGAATTAATTAAAGTAGCTATTGCGTATGATGTAAGAGATAATAGCAAGGAATTTGCAGAAATTTGTGCAAATATTTTAAGTGCAAATAATATAGATGCATTGTTGTTTGATGGTTTTAGACCCACACCTTTATTGTCTTATACTGTTAGAGAGGCCAATTGTAATGCAGGAATTGTAATAACAGCATCTCATAACCCTCCAGAATACAATGGCTATAAAGTATATTGGCAAGATGGTTCCCAAATTGTAACGCCACACGACGAGAATATTCTACAAGAAATTAGTTTGGTTAATTTCAACCAAATTAAGTTTAATAAACAAGAAAATAGAATTAAAATAATTGGAAAAGAGTTCGATGATAAATTTTACGAGCAAAGTATACTACACGCTAATTTTAATAATACAACAGATAAAGACCTTAAAATTGTTTTCACTCCCATTCATGGAACATCGGTTTACTCTATTCCTAGTATATTAAATAAAGCAGGTTTTAATAATTTACACCTTGTTAAAGAACAAATGATACCAAGTGGTAAGTTTTTTACGGTAGAATCTCCAAACCCAGAAGAACCCGAAGCGCTTAAACTTGCCAAAGAATTAGCAATTGAAGTTGATGCGGATATTTTTATAGGAACAGATCCGGATGCCGATAGATTAGGGGTAGGGGTTAAAGAAACCACAGGGAATTACTTTCTATTAACAGGAAACCAAACAAATACGCTTTTAGTAGACTACCTTTTAGATAAATGGAAAACGAACAATAAACTTAATGGCAAACAGTTTATTGGAACAACCAACGTAACTACAGATTTAATTATTGAATTGGCTAAAAAATACCAAGTAGCTTGTTTAGTTGGATTAACAGGTTTTAAATGGATCGCTAAAATGATTGAGGATAACCCAACATTAAAATTTATTTGTGGGGGAGAGGAGAGTTATGGATTTTTAGTGGACGATTTTGTGAGAGATAAAGACGCATTAACCACCTCATTGCTTTTTTCTGAAATGGCAAATGAATTAAAAATTGAGAGAAAAACACCTTTTCAAAGGTTAAAAGAAATTTATGTTGAGGTAGGTTTCTTTAAAGAAGATTTATTTTCTTTAACAAAAAAAGGCAAAGAAGGAGTAGAGCAAATAAATAAAATTATGAATTCTTTTAGAAATAATTTTCCAAAGGAAATTGATGGTTCTGCGTTGGTGGAAGTACAAGATTATTTGTTAAGCAAAGAAATTAATTTAATTTCTAATACAAATTCAAAAATTAATTTTCCTGTTTCTGATGTACTTACTTTTAAAACGTTAGATGGTTCTAAATTAACCATAAGACCTTCTGGTACAGAACCTAAAATTAAATTTTATATAAGCGTTAAGACAAAATTAAATTCAACAACAGAATTTAATGAAACAGATAATAAACTCAAAGAAAAAATTAAAAGAATTAAAACAACCCTAACTGAACTTTAATTTTGGTTAAGGTTGTTTTAATTAAGATTATTGAAATAGAATAGTTTTTTTAAATTCTATTTTTGAATACTAGTAGAATCTTTTATTTCAGATATTGCTTCTTTTTGGTTGTGTGTTGTTTCTTTATGAGATTCTTTGCTAGTTGTGTGTTCCTCTTCTATTAAAGGAATAATAGCTTTGTTTCCGCTTGGGTTACAAGCCATTAAAGTTAAAAACACAGAAGTTAAAATTAATAAGTTTTTCATTTTTTTTATTTTGAGACTAATTCAGCTATTTTTGTTACTCCGCCTACTGGTTTATCACCAATTTTCACTAAAATTTTAGCATCTAACGGCAAATAAACATCTACCCTAGAGCCAAATTTAATAAAACCATATTCGCCACCAGCAATTGCTATATCTTTTGTTTTTGCATAAAGTACAATTCTCCTTGCGAGCGCTCCAGCAATTTGCCGAAATAGAATTTCTTGGTTATTTTTATTTTTAACCACAACAGTTGTTCTTTCGTTAAGTTCAGAAGATTTTGGTAGCCAAGCAAAAAGGTATTTTCCAGGGTGGTATTTTGTGTAGGTTACTTCACCAGAAAAGGGGTATCTATTTACATGCACGTTTAGGGGTGACATAAATATAGATATTTGTTTACAGTTTTTCTTTAAATATTCTTTTTCAAAAACATTTTTTATAATAACTACTTCACCATCTGCTGGGGCTATAATTTCATTTTCGGTTGATACTGTTGTTCTTTCTGGATTTCTAAAGAAATAGACCATAAATCCAAAAAGGATGGTTAAAATACTTCCAATAAAAAAAGCGAGTTTTTTACTTAAAAAGTAATAAATAGTAAGCGTTAAAATTAGAAATGAAGAGAAAAATACAAGCAAAATTTGAATTCCCTCTGGATGAATTGGTGTCATTAATTAAATTTTAAAGCAAATATAAAATAAAGAAACAAAAAAGGTATGCAAAAAATAAAACTATCTAATCTATCTAAAAAACCACCATGCCCAGGTAGTAAATTGCTACTGTCTTTTACATTGAATGTTCTTTTAATTTTAGATTCTACTAAATCTCCAATCGGAGCAGTAATTGCTATAATAAGTCCAATTATTGCCCAATTTCCTTTTACACCGAAATTCATATAATTTTGAATAAGGTAGCCCGAAATAACAACACATATTATTCCACCTAAAAAACCTTCCACTGTCTTTTTTTTAGATATTTTAGAAGCTAATTTTCTTTTACCAAATAATTTTCCAATAAAAAATGCTGCAGTATCGCTAAGCCATATTAAACAAAATATCAATAAAATTTCTGTAGATATTTTTGTTTCGTCAACTATTGTTGGTATGGTAAATGCCAAAGAAAAAGGCAACCCAATATAAATGGTTGTAAATATTATTTTTCCTTGGTCTGTATATAACTCATCATCAAAAAATAAAATGGTAATAGAGGCTAAGATAAATAGAAGTATGGTTAGTAGGTTAACCATGCTAAATTTAAAACTTGTTTGTAATAAAAAGAATTTAGAAATATAGAGATAAAATAATAAACAAACCAGTCCTACAGCAATTAATATAGATAAATTAGATTCGTATTTAAGTATTCTAATTAATTCGTATAAACATAATGCTGCAAAAGTAATTAGCATTAACGTAAAGAAATATTTATTTACAAGAGTGCCTAAAAAAATAAATCCAACATAAAATAATGCAGATAATATTCTTTGGGCTAAATTTTTATCTAAAATCATTTTATTTCTCCAAGCATTAATAGATATATATTTTTTAATATAGTCGAATCTTCAAAACCATTACTTTTTAACGCTTTAATGGTTGTTATATTACTGGGTAGGTTATTTTCTTTTTCACTTTTAATTCTTCTTAAAGCTGAACTAAGATTTGTGGTAATTTGATTGCAATTTGAGTAAATAATTAAATTTCTAGTAAGCTCGGTCACTCTAAAAAACTTAATTTGGTCCGATGATACCATTATACTCCCTTCAAAAGCAATTAAATTTTCACAATTTAAAAACATAAACTCATTTTCCTTTTTTAAAGGGTTTATACTGGTGTGGTAACTTATGTTATTTGATGAGAGTATATTTTGTAATTGATTATCAAAACAAATAATAGATTCTAAACTATTTTCAGAAATAATATTATGTAGTGTATCTGAAATTTCATCTTGGTTATCACAATAAATAAATTTTCCTCCACTAGAATTAAATTTGGTTATAAAAATATTTTCTTGAGATTCTGGAACCACAATATTATTATCTAATTTATTTTTAATAAAAGAACTTTCTTTATTAAACGGTGAGAAAATATTTTTTATTCTATGCCACACTTTCTAAAAAATAAGAATTATGTATTTCAATAAATTTAACTTTCTACTACTATAGTTTCATCTTCTTGGAAAGCTCTTTTTCCAAATACAATTTCAAGATCATCAGAGAAAATAACTTCTTTTAAAAGTAGTGTTTCGGCTAAATTAGTTAATTTATCTTTGTTTTCAGTTAGTATTCGAATGGCTCTTTTATATTGAAACTCTATTATTTCAGAAATTTGTTCATCTATTCTTTGTGCCGTCTTCTCGCTATATGGTTTGTTGAAATTATAATCAGACTGACCGCTTGAGTCGTAGTATGATATATTTCCTAATTCTTTATTCAATCCATATATAGTTACCATTGCTCCAGCCTGTTTGGTAACTTTCTCTAAGTCGCTTAAAGCACCCGTAGATATATTTCCAAAAATTAGTTCTTCTGCCGCTCTACCACCAAGTGTTGCACAGATTTCATCTAGCATTTGCTCGGTAGTGGTAATTTGTCTTTCTTCTGGTAAATACCAAGCTGCACCTAGCGATTTACCTCTGGGTATTATGGTTACTTTTAATAAAGGAGCAGCGTGTTCAATCATCCAGCTAACTGCAGCATGCCCTGCTTCATGAAAAGCAATTCTTCTTTTTTCATTAGGTTTAATTACCTTCCCTCTTTTTTCTAAGCCACCAATTATTCTATCTACTGCATCTAGGAAATCTTGTTTCTCTACAAATTTTTTGGAAGTTCTAGCAGCTATTAAAGCAGCTTCATTACAAATATTAGATATATCAGCACCACTAAACCCTGGGGTTTGTTTGGCAAGAAATTCTACTTCTATATTTTTATCTACTTTTATTTTTTTAAGATGAACGGCAAAAATCTCTTTCCTTTCGTTTAATTCGGGTAAATCAACAGATATGATTCTATCAAACCTACCTGGTCTTAAAAGTGCTTTATCTAAAACATCTGCTCTGTTGGTTGCAGCCATAACAATTACATTAGAATCTGTTCCAAATCCATCCATTTCTGTAAGAAGTTGGTTTAGCGTATTTTCTCTTTCATCATTTCCGCCAGTAATATTGTTTTTACCCCTTGCTCTTCCTATCGCATCTACTTCATCTATGAATATGATTGAAGGAGATTTTTCTTGGGCTTGTTTAAATAAGTCTCGCACTCTAGAAGCCCCTACACCAACAAACATTTCAACAAAATCCGAACCAGATAAAGAAAAGAAAGGCACATTTGCTTCGCCTGCAACAGCTTTTGCTAAAAGTGTTTTTCCTGTTCCCGGAGGGCCTACTAAAAGAGCACCTTTAGGGATTTTTCCACCAAGTACAGTATATTTTCCTGGATGTTTTAAAAAATCGACTATTTCTTGTACTTCTTCTTTTGCTCCTTCTAAACCAGCTACATCTTGAAAAGTAATTTGAACTTTAGCATTTTCATCGAATAGTTTAGCTTTAGATTTACCTATGTTAAAAATCTGACCGCCACCAAGTCCACCTCCAACTCCTCCGCCACCAGCTCCTAATTTTCTAAATACAAACATCCATAAACCTAGCATTAGCAAAATAGGAATACCCCAATTAATTAAGAAAGAATAAAAAGGATCTTGGCTATTTTTAAATTCAATAATGGCTGTTAGCTTACCTTCTTCTTTAATTTTTAAAAATCTTTGTTCAAAAAGTTGTAAATCTCCAATTTGGAATTTATATTGAGGTAAAGTAGTGTTTGCAGCAATTTCCTCGATCTTTATATTTTTATCTTTGTTATGAATAGGTTTTTTAAAAGCGCTTTTGTTTAAATAAACATCAATTTCTTCTTTTTGTTGAACTATTATTTTCTTTATATCACCAGCTTTTAAATAATTAAAAAAATCTGCTTCGTTAATTTCTTTAGTCAAACTACTAGAAAACTGACCTAAAATTAGACTTAAAATAATACCACCAATTATAAAATACATCCAATTAAAGCCAGTGTTCGCAGGCTTTTTTTTATTCTTATTATTCAATTTTATTTTAATTTTTTAAATTATTTATATCAACTTTTAATGCATCTTTCCAAAAATCATCCAATCTATAAAACAGTCTAGTTGGTTTTTGAAAAACATGAACAATTATATTAGTGTAATCTAATAAAATCCAATTAGCCGTATCAGCCCCTTCCTCTTTAAAAGGTTTTTCTTTTAAGATTTTACTTACATTTTTTCTAATGGAGTTAGCAATTGCAGTAACTTGTGTATTTGAGTTCCCTTCGCAAATAACGAAATAGTCTGATATGGAATTTTCTAATTTACTTAAATCAAGTATCACTAAATTTTCTCCTTTTACTTCCTCTATTCCGTTTATTATTTCTAAGAGTAAATTATTGTTTTTTTTCAATTTTGTTGTAAGATTGTAGTAGACTAACAAATTTAACAATTCATTTCTTAAAGTTTGTATTTATTTTTAATAAATGTGTAAAAATATTAATATCTCTCATTATTTTAATCAATTAACTTCTACTAATGATAAATTGGCGTCTATTTTAGATAATGCTGATGATTTTACTTTGGTTTATACTTTTAACCAAACAGAAGGAAGGGGATACAATGAAAATAAATGGATTTCGGAACCTAATAAAAATTTAACTTTTAGTTTTTTATTAAATTTAGATGAAATGACTGAAAATTTAGTTTATTTAAATTTTTGGGTAATTAATAATTTACATATTTTTTTTGCAACCAATTATCTGGTTAATAATGAATTGTATATTAAATGGCCAAACGATTTAATTTTAAATAAATCTAAAATTGCAGGTGTTTTAATAGAAAATAAAATTCAAAAAAATAAATTAAAAAGTATAATTGGAATTGGAATTAATGTTAATCAAATAAATTTCAACCAACTTCCAAACGCATCTTCTATATTTAACGAAACAGGGATAGAATTAGAATTAGAAAAATTATTGTTTGATTTAATAGATTTTTTTAAATTAAAATACAAATTACTATTTAAAAATAACGAAAGTTTACTATCATATTATAATAATTTTTTATTCAAAAAAAATAAAATTGCTTGTTTTCAAAAAGACAACCATAACTTTAATGCAATAATAAAAAGCGTGAATAAAAACGGAGATTTAGAGCTTATTGATGAAAATCATAAACTAATAAGATTTAAACATAAAGAAGTTAAGTTGTTGTTCTAAATAAAATTTAATTTTGGCTTATATAAAAGTTTATGGAAGAAAAAGTTATACTTGTAGATGAATTAGATAATGAAATTGGATTAATGAATAAGCTTGAAGCTCACCAAAAATCATTACTCCATAGGGCTTTTTCAATTTTTATCTTTAACGATAAAAAAGAATTGCTTTTGCAGCAAAGAGCCAAAAACAAATATCACTCTGCTTTGTTGTGGACTAATACATGTTGTAGTCACCCAAGACCAAACGAGACCCTCTTAGATGCAGCTTCTAGAAGAATAATGGAAGAAATGGGTATTAATTGTAATTTAAATTATAGATTTAACTTTATTTACCAAACTTCACTTGAAAACAATTTATTTGAAAATGAATTAGACCATGTTTACACCGGACTTTTTAATGGTTCTTTCCAATTTAATAAAGAAGAGGTAAACGATTTTAAATGGATATCTTTAGAGGAGTTGAAAAAAGAAGTAGACATAAATCCAGAAAATTATACGGTTTGGTTTAAAATTATTATAAAAAATCATTTAGAAAAAATTATATGAAAGTAACAGTGTTTAGAAAATCTCATTTTAATGCAGCACATCAATTAACTAACAAGGATTGGAGCGATTCTAAAAATGAAATGATTTTTGGGAAATGTTCAAATCCCTATTTTCATGGTCATAATTACGAATATATTGTTGGTGTTACTGGCGAAATAGATCCAGAAACAGGTTTTGTAATTAGTTTAGACGTATTGAAATTAATTTTAGAAAAAGAAATAGAGGACTATTTAGATCATAAAAATTTAAATATTCAAGTTCCAGAATTTAAAACACTAATTCCCACAGCAGAAAACATAGCCGTTGTAATTTGGAATAGAATAAAAGCGAAAATAGATCCAAAATTTGAACTTAAGGTTACTTTATACGAAACTCCTAGAAATTTTGTAGAATATAACGGAAATTAATTCGGTTATGAAAATATTTTTTAGTATTTTATTGGTATTTTTTATTCTTTGTGTTGGTTTAAAGGCTCAATTTAAATCTACTGTAAAGCAACAAAATACTAGCCAATTAAATGTTACAAGTTCTTATTATAAAAATATAGACATAAGAAACACAAAAACATTATTCAATCAGCTGTCTAGTTTAATTGTTTTAACACACACCAAAAAGTTAAGGTACTCGCCCGATACTTGGCAAGCCTTAAAAAAAACAGATTCCGATTTAAATAATTCAGACAATATTATTTTAATTTACGGTTCAAACAACTCTGACAAAGAAATAACCAACGATTATTCTAGAGATAAAAATAGTGGAGGAGTTGGAAGAGGAAAGTGGAACAGAGAACATGTTTATCCAAAATCGTTAGGAAATCCAAATTTAGGAATAGAAGGACCAGGAGCTGATATTCATATGCTTCGCCCAAGTGATGTAAAACAAAATAGTAAAAGAGGAAACCTTCCCTTTGAAAATGCTAGTGGAGAAGCCAGAAAAATAAAAAGAAGCTGGTATCCTGGCGATAAATGGAGGGGAGATGTTGCAAGAATTATAATGTATATGTATTTAAGATACAATGCCAGAACCATTCCAAGTAAAGTGGCGGTTAGTACTTATAAATACAATAAAAACATGCCAGATTTATTTTTAAATTGGAATTATATAGATCCTGTAGATGATTTTGAGAAAAAAAGAAACGAGGAGGTTTTTAAAATTCAGAGAAATAGGAATCCGTTTATTGATAATCCATATTTGGCTTATTTAATTTGGGGCGGACCAGTGCTTAAAAATAAATGGTAATCTTAAATTATACATGAGAATTGATAAATTTTTATGGAGTGTTAGAGTTTTTAAAACACGAAATTTAGCCGCTGAGGCTTGTAAAAAAAATAGAATTCTAGTTAATTCAAAGCCTATAAAAGCTTCAAAAGAAGTAATTGTATCAGATTTTATAGCAATTCGGAAAAATCAAATTAATTTTAGCCTAGAGGTTATTCAGATTCCAAAATCTAGAATAAATGCAAAAATGTTATCTCTTTATGTAATTGATAAAACTAACAAAGAAGAGATAGAAAGACTAAAATTATTAAAATCTTCTAACGAATATTATAGAAATAACGGAACTGGCAGACCATCAAAAAAAGATAGAAGAGAAATAGAAGATTTTCTTGATTCTCAACAATAAAAAACCCAACTTATTTTTTTATTATAAGTTGGGTATAAAAATTAATTGTAACTGTCTAATATTTTACAATATTATTAACAATTCCATCATAACTCTTTCCTTCAAAAACCCCAGTTTTAATACCATATAATTTATATAAATTACCATTAACTGTAAAATCTTTCAGTGTAGCAAGTTTAATTCGATAATCAACTAGACCTTTAGCAAGTGAAATTTTTGCATAAAAATTTCCTAATATTATTGAATTATTATATTTATAATAAACTGCTATAAATGTTTTAACTTTTGTATTTTTCTTTTCACTTTCAAATTTCACTCCAAAACTTGAATAACCGTTATGTGGAAGTACAATTACATTTTTCGCACAACTTATATTTACCTTTTTTGGGTCATCTTTTAATCTTCTATTGGATCCATCAGTCAAATCATCCTCGCCACCATTAAAATTAACTGTAATATCAACATATTCACTAGCAGTGCCATCTCCTCCCCTAATATCAAAGCTAGGGAATCTACTCGCTCCTCTTTCAGTTCTCCTTACACGAACTATCATTGATGTATAACCTAATGCATCAATTGCATTATGAAAATTTACTAACTCTCCATCATTAACAAGCGGATCATAAATATCGTCAATATTATCTGTTGCTGTTAATTCCACTTCATGAGTTGTAACAGGCATACCAAAATGAACACCATCATCTCCAGGATGCACTAAAAAAACTTGTGTTTGATATGAAAAAGTTTGGTTTAAATGAGTTTCTGAATTATATGTAGCTACAGAGATTAAGTTTGGCGTTTCATCATCATTCAACAAATTAAATGACATTTGGGTGTCTCTTTGATGAGGGCTTAAAATTGGATAAGTTGGCCTAAGGGGTACTACTTCATCTTTTGGAGGGAGATATTTTTTTAGTGTTGGACCTTGTCTTAAATTATGAATAACTCCCATAGTTGCAAGACTCATTAATCCTCCTTTTGCAGTTCCACTACTTACATTAGTTTCTATATTATTTATTTTAGGATCTAAATACTCAGAATCGCTATTACAAGAAATTGTAGTAAAAATAAACAACAAACTCATAAAGAACAACGAAATTTTATTTTTCATAAAATGAAATTTTTTAATTAAACATAAAACCAATATATAAATATTAGATCACAATTTAAAATCTATTTTTTCTAAATTTTTAATTCTTTCTAACAAAGATGGATGAGAGTAATTTACGTTAACATACAATTTATTTGGTGTTAAATTAGAAAAACTTTTTTTAGATAATACTTTTAAAGAGCTTATTAGGTGCTTACCAGAATAATTTTCTTTGGCAAAATTATCAGCCTGGTATTCAAATTTTCTAGAAATTACATTCATCCCCCAGTTTAATAGATTGCTTATAGGCGAAAATAAAATACTAAAAACAATTAGGCCCACATGAAAAGAAGGTTTTGCAATGCTTAAGGCAGAAGATAAAATTTCGTTCTCCATTATTCTAGAAAATAAAAATAAAATTACTCCTGTCTGAATAATCCCTAAAGAAAGATTCCAAATAATATGTTTTTTCTTATAATGACCAATTTCATGAGCAAGTACGGCAACAATTTCTTCTGTAGATAGTTCTTTAATTAGAGTATCAAACAAAACAATTCTTTTTTTAGGTCCAAAACCGGCAAAATAGGCATTTGCTTTGGTAGATCTTTTAGAACCATCTATAACAAATATATTATTTAATTTAAAGCCAACTTTTTTTGCCATTTCAAGAATTGCATTTTTAAGTTCGCCTTCCTCTAAATGGGTTTGTTTATTGAATAATGGAACTATTAAAGTAGAAAAAAACATGTTTAAAAAAACAGAAAAAACGGTAATAATAATCCAAGAGTATATCCAAAAACTATTACCTAATTTGTTATACAGCCAAATAATAGTAAACAATAAAGCAAAACCTAAAATACCTCCTAGAAAAAGTTGTTTTATTTTATCTACAATAAACATTTTAACTGTGGTTTTATTGAATCCAAATTTTTCTTCTACTACAAAAGTTGAGTAATAAGAAAAAGGCAAATCAATAATAGAGGTAATACTGAAAATTATAAATAAATAAATAATAGAAGAATAAATTGGATTTAAAGTAATGCCACCCACAAAATTTTCTAATATTAAAAAACCGTCTAATAAGAAAAAAAGCAAAGTTAAAACAAACATTAATGTCGAAGAAAAAGAACTAAACTTATGTTTTTCTTTATTATAATCTTGAGATTTTTTATAGTCGTTTTCTTCGTAAATATCATTCAATTCTTTTGGAATAGGGTTGTTTAAGCTTTTGTAATTTAAATAATTAAGGTATTTTTCCCATAAAAAATTTAATGAGATTATTAGTAGAATGCTATAAAAAATAATTTCTGAATTCATGAATTTTTAATATTTTATAATATTTATAATTTCGTTGGCAATTTCTTCAAAAGATTTATTGTCTGTTTTTATAATATGGTTTGCTTTGTTGTAAAAAGGTATTCTCTCAAATAAATGTTTAGCAACATATTCTGTTAATTCTTCTTCGGTTTTGGTTTTTACCAAAGGTCTGTTGTTTTTAAAAAGCTTAATTCTATTTACTAATTCAAAGATAGATGTATTTAAGTAAAAAGAAGTAGAGAATTCGTTAATTTCATCTATATTATTGTAGTAGCAAGGCGTTCCGCCTCCTAAAGAAATAATATTATTGTTTTTATTTAAAAATTCTAATAAAACTTCTCTTTCTATTTTTCTAAAATAGATTTCGCCTTTTATTTCAAATATTTTATTTATTTCAAGTTTTTCTTTTTTTTCTATTTCTAGGTCTAAATCAATCCAAGTATAATTTAATTCTTTCTGAATAAGCTTTCCAATAGATGTTTTTCCACTCGTCATATAACCTAATAGAGTAATATTCATTTTTTTTAATATTTTTTTATTAAAAGTATTTAAAATTAAAAGAATTAACCGTATATTTGCAACTCAAATTTAATAATAAGGTAAAATTAGTATTAATAACTTGACTTGGTAGCTCAGCTGGTAGAGCATTTCACTTTTAATGAAAGGGTCCTGGGTTCGAATCCCAGCCAGGTCACAAAAAAAAGCCAAAGCAACTGCTTTGGCTTTTTTTTTATTTTTACCCATGTGATGAAATTGGTAGACATGCTATCTTGAGGGGGTAGTGTTCATTTTGAACTTGCTGGTTCGAATCCAGTCATGGGTACTTTTAAAAAATCATTACTTTTTTCAATAAATAGGTTTTTTTAGATTTTTTTAGTTAAATTCATTTTTCTAATCTTATGAAATATGAAAAAATTAATTTTATTTTGTTTTATCTCTTTTACAATAACTTTTGCTCAAAT
>JBGSBU010000020.1:0-15355 GCA_041730375.1 Solirubrobacteraceae bacterium | reverse complement strand
GTATTATTGGGTTTATCTTATGCAAATATTAAGTTTTTTTATAAAAACAAAGCAACAAATAACCAACAAAATTTTTTATGGTTAAGTTTGTTAGGCGTTTTCGTAAACCTTACTGTTTTTTTGTTATTATTTTTTTTGATGGCGCAACTTTTCCCTTCTATTAAAGAAAGTAATTTATGGAAAATGAAGTGGCTGATTTTATTACTTGTTTGGGTTTTATCTTTTTCTCAGCTTTTAAACAAATATATTTCTAATTTAAAAAGAATTGTTGTTCCAAATATTTTCGAAAATTTATTTCCAAAACTGGCAAACTTAAGTGCTTTTTGTTTGCTTTTTTATATGGGCGTTTCAGAAAAATTGGCCTACTGGGTCTTTTTTCTATTTTTTGTTGTTGCCCTACTTGGTTATTTTTACTATTTATATAATTTAGAGGGCTTTAACGTTAGTTTATCTACTGGTTTTTTACAAAAAAATAACTTTTTAAAAGAAGTTGTAACCTATAGTTTATTTATTTTTATGGGAAACATTGGTAATTTCATTGCCACCAGAATAGATAATTACATGATTGGTGAATACATTGGATTTAAAGAAAATGGTATTTACAGCACTTTTCTTTCTATTATTGGGCTAATTACCATTCCACAAATGGGTTTATACAGTATTTCTGCTCCAATTATTAACAAAGCGCTAGAAGAAAACAAATATGCAGATTTAAATACTTTTCACAAAAAAACTGCGCTAAATTTATTCTTCGTGGGGCTAACTCTTTTTACCTGTATTTTAGTTGGATTTCCTTACCTAACTACATTTATAAAAAATGGAGAACAATTTTTACCCTATCAAAATATTCTAACTATTCTTGGTTTTTCTCTTCTGTTTGATTTAGCCACTGGTTTTAATGGCTATATTATTTCAATGTCTAAATATTTCAAATTTAACATGGTTGTAATGTTATTTTTAGCCATAAGTACTATATTATTTAATTATTATTTTATTAATTACACAGAACTGGGAATAATTGGAGTTGCAATAGCAACTTCTATTGCTTTAACTTTATTTAACTTAATTAAAATTATTTTTAACTATATTAAATTTGGAGTTTTCCCGTTAAGTATTAAGATGTTTTTTGCTTGTACTTTTGCACTAATTGGTTACTTTGCAAGTGGCTTATTGGTTAATTTATCTTCGCCTTTTTTAAATCTTATCTTTAAACCCTTAATTGTATTGTTAGTGATGTTTGTGGCGAATTATGTGTTAACTATTTTTCCATTACAGAATATTTTAAACAAAACGTTTATAAAAAACTTATTTACGTTTTAAATTTTTTTTAATCAGCTCTAATTAAATAGCTAATTTTACATAATTAATACTAATTTCGTCTATACTTTTACACATAAATTTTATGAACAAAAGAATTTTTATTGAAAAGAAAAAAGCATTTGCTAAGGATAGCCAAAAACTAAAAATTCAATTAAAAGAAATTGTTCCTTCTATCAAAGAAATTAATATTTATCCTTTTTACGAGGTTTTTGGAATAGAAGAAAACGATTTAAATAATGCTATACAAAATATTTTTTCCAATCCGGTTACAGATATCGTTCACTTAAATAGACTAGAAACAAAATTAGAACACGAATTTGCCTTAGAATTTTTACCTGGGCAATACGATCAAAGAGCTGATTCTGCAGAACAATGCCTGCAATTACTTAGAATTGAAAACGTTAGAGTTAAAACCGCTTTTTTGTACCAAACCAGTGGATTGAATGACTTGGAGTTAAATAAACTAAAGAAATTTTTAATTAACCCCATAGAAAAAAGAGAAAAAGATTTATCTCAATTTTCATTAAACGAAGATTCTACTATTACCCAGGTTAAAACTCATGATGGTTTCACTACACTTTCTAATAAAGAGTTACAAGCTTTTTATACCCACCAGAATTTTTCTCTAGAAATAGACGATTTAACTTTTATTCAAAGTCACTTTAAATCTCTTCAAAGAAATCCAACAGAAACAGAACTAAAGGTATTAGATACGTACTGGTCAGACCATTGCAGGCACACCACTTTCGAAACAGAAATTACTTCTATAAACATCCATTCAAAGTTTGAAACAGTAATTAAACAAACCTTAGACGATTATTATTCGTTAAGAAACGAACTTAATATCTCTAAGCCTATAAGACTAATGGATTTAGCCACTATTTGTGGTAAATATTTTATAAAAGATGGCACCATAACCAACATAGATATTTCCGAAGAGATTAATGCTTGTTCTATAGTAGTGCCAATAGAGGTAGATGGAATTACAGAAGAATGGCTTTTACAATTTAAGAATGAAACCCACAATCACCCAACAGAAGTAGAACCCTTTGGAGGTGCATCAACCTGTATTGGAGGTGCTATTAGAGATCCACTTTCTGGTAGGGCCTATGTTTTTCAGGCAATGAGAGTTACAGGAAGCGGCAATCCGCTTGAATCCATAAACGAAACAATGGAAGGAAAGCTTCCTCAAAAGAAAATTACAACAGAAGCCGCGCAAGGCTATAGCTCTTATGGTAACCAAATAGGGCTAGCAACCACCTTGGTTAAAGAAATTTATGATCCGGGCTATAAAGCTAAAAGAATGGAAGTTGGCTTTGTAGCCGGAGCTGTTAAAAAAGATTGGGTAGTTAGAGAAGTGCCTAAACCTGGAAATAAAATTATAATTCTTGGCGGAAAGACTGGTAGAGATGGGGTAGGTGGAGCAACTGGCTCTTCTAAAACACACGATGGAAAAAACCTAGACGAATTAAGTGCCGAAGTTCAAAAAGGAAATGCGCCTGTTGAAAGAAAAATTCAACGCTTATTTAGAAAAGAAAAAGTAATACAGCTTATTAAAAGATGTAATGACTTTGGAGCTGGTGGGGTTTCTGTTGCCGTTGGCGAATTAGCAGACGGTGTTTTAGTTAAGCTAGATTTATTACCCAAAAAATATGCTGGACTAAACGGAACGGAACTTGCTCTTTCCGAATCGCAAGAAAGAATGGCTATTGTTTTAGAGGCTAAAGATGTAGCTATTTTTTTAGACTACGCAAAAGAAGAAAATCTAGAAGCAGTAGAAATTGGTGAAGTAACTGCAGACAATACCCTAACCATGATTTGGAACAATCAAAAAATTGTGGAATTAAGTAGGGATTTTCTAAATACAAACGGAATTAGAAAAAAAGCCAAAGTCGAAATTACCGATGGCGATTTCCCTATCCCATTCCAAGATCAAGTGTTTTCTAAAGAAATTTTTATAAAACAGTTAGCCGACTTAAATACTTGTTCTCAGAAAGGACTCGTAGAAATGTTTGATAGCTCTATTGGAAGAAGCACAGTATTGATGCCCTTTGGTGGAAAACACCAAGATACCCCAGAAAGCGTGAGTGTACAAAAATTTCCGACCGACGGATTTACCAACCACGTAAGTATGGCTGCTTTTGGCTATCAGCCTAAGGTATTTAAATGGAGTGCTTTTCATGGTGGATATTTTGCTGTATTAGAATCTGTTGCAAACATAGTTGCAGCTGGAGGTGATTACAAAGATATTAGACTTACTTTTCAAGAATATTTTGAAAGATTAAAGAATGAACCTACCCGATGGGGAAAACCATTTGCTGCTTTGCTAGGAACAATTAAAGCTCAAAAAACTTTTAATATTGCTGCCATTGGTGGAAAAGACAGTATGTCTGGTAGTTACCAAGCCATAGACGTTCCTCCAACCTTAATCTCTTTTGCAGTGTGCACAAATACCGCCGATAAAATTATAAGCGGAACCTTACAAGAGGCTGATTCTTATTTATACGCTTTAGTGCCTAAACTTAATAGCGATTTCCTTCCAGAAACTAACGAAATTACAACCAGCTATGCTTTTGTAAATAACCTTATTAAAGAAAGAAAACTTCTTTCGGCAAAAGCCATACATTTTGGTGGAATTGCGGAAACGCTTGCTATTATGGCCATGGGGAACGAAGTAGGCTTTTCTATTAACACTCATTTAAATTTATTATTTCCTTATTTAGGCGGAATCATTATTCAATCTAAAGAAGAGTTAACCGATTTGGAAAATAATTTAGTTAAACTAGGTAAAGTAAATAAAATGTTAGATTTAGAAATAAATGGTCTTAATTTTAATTTAACCGAATTAAAAAAAATATGGAAAAATACACTAGATCCAATTTTTCCCGAGAAACAACCAACAGATCAATTAACTGTTGAATCTTCTATAAATTCAACTCTTATTAAAATAAATAGTCCTAAAATAAAATTAACTAAACCAAAAGTTTTAATTCCTATTTTCCCAGGAACAAATTCAGAGTACGACAGTAAGAAAGCCTTTTTAAGAGAAGGTGCGGCAGTAGAAACCTTTGTTTTTAAAAATCAAACTTTAGAAGAAATTAAATCTTCTGTTAATACCTTCGCAAAGCTAATTAATGAGGCAAATATTTTATTCTTTTGTGGTGGATTTAGCGCTGCCGACGAGCCAGAAGGCTCTGGCAAGTTTATTGCTACTATTTTAAGAAACGAAAAAATTAAAAATAGCATACATGCCTTGTTAAAAAGAGAGGGATTAATATTAGGTATATGCAATGGTTTCCAAGCTTTAGTAAAATCAGGTTTATTGCCTTACGGAGAAATAAAAGAATTAACAGCAGATTCACCTACTTTGTATTATAATAAAATTGGCAGACATATTTCGCAAATAGCTAGGATAAAAGTTACTAATAACCAATCGCCTTGGTTGGCTGGTATGGAAAATAAAACATATGCTATTCCTTTCTCTCACGGAGAAGGACAATTTATAGTAAATAAAGAAACTTTAGCTCAATTGATTGAAAGCGGACAAATTGCAACACAATATGTTAACCTACAGGGCGAAAAAAGTTTAGAAATGCCTTTTAACCCTAACGGATCAACACATGCAATAGAAGGAATAACAAGCCCTTGTGGAAGAATTTACGGAAGAATGGGTCACCCAGAAAGGTTTGAAGAGGGCTTAATGAAAAACATTCCAGGAATTGAGCACATGAATATCTTTAAGAATGGAGTCGATTACTTTAAATAAAATAAAAAAATAAATTTATGGAAAAAAGAGATTTTCTATACGAAGGAAAAGCTAAACAAATTTATGCTACCGATGATGCTAGTAAAGTTATAGTTTACTTTAAAGATGATGCCACTGCTTTTAATGCACAAAAAAAAGGGAAAGTAGAAAGCAAAGGAGTTATGAATAATAAAATTACTACACTAATTTTTAATTATTTAAAAGAAAACAACATTCCCAACCATTTCATTTCTCAGCTAAATGAAAGAGAGCAATTGGTAGAAAAAGTTTCAATAATACCCATAGAAATGGTGGTTAGAAATTTTGTTGCCGGTAGTATGGCCCAAAGGCTTGGACTTGAAGAAGGAATAAAATGCAAAACCACTGTTTTTGATCTTTGTTATAAAAAAGACGAATTGGGCGATCCTTTAATTAATGACCACCACGCAGTACTATTAGGAGCAGCAACCTATGAAGAGCTTAAAGTTCTTTATAGCATTACTTTCGATATTAATAATTTACTCATAGATTTATTTAATAAAGCAAACCTAATTTTAGTAGATTTTAAAATAGAATTTGGTAAAACTAAAGAGGGTACAATTATATTGGCAGATGAAATTAGCCCAGATACTTGCCGATTATGGGATAAATTTACTTTAAAAAAATTAGATAAAGACCGCTTTAGAAGAGATCTTGGCGAAGTAAGTGAAGCCTACATAGAAGTATACAATAGGTTACAAGCTGTTTTAAAATAAAGTTCCTTTCTTTTTTGTAAACTACAATGAATAAAAGCAAAGAAAGCTATAGAATACAAAAAATAGTAACGCTATTTGTGTTTCTCTTGTTTATTGTTAAGTTTTTTGCATGGCATTATACAAAATCTGTTGCCATATTAACAGATTTTTTAGAATATACAGTAAACGTAATTACAGGACTAATTGGATTATTTAGTTTAAAACTTTCCTCCAAACCAAAAGACATAGATCATCCGTACGGATACGGAAAGGCTGAGTTTTTATCGTCTGGTTTAGAAGGCTTATTAATGATTTTTTCTGGCTTATTTATTCTGTATTCAGGAATAGAAAGCTACCTAAATGCCAATACCATTCAAGAAATTGGGTTAGGTATTTTTTTAATTACTTTTTGTGGTATTATAAATTATTTAATGGGGCTCTATGCTATTAAAAAAGGAAATGAAAATAATTCGTTGGCGCTTGTTGGTACTGGTAAACACCTATTAACAGACACCTACTCAACTGTTAGTATAGTCTTTGGATTATTTCTAATTAAACTAACCCACTATTTTTGGATAGATATAATTATAGCTATTATACTTTCTATTTTAACCCTCTATACTGGCTATAAAATCTTAAGAAAGTCTATTGCAGGAATTATGGATGAAGCCGATAATGAATTGCTAAGCGAAGTGGTTGTTTTATTCGAAAAGAAAAGAAGAGAGAATTGGATAGATTTACACAATCTAAGAATTATAAAATATGGCAGTATCTTACATTTAGATTGCCATTTAACAATTCCCTGGTATTTTAACATTCATGAAGGTCACGAAGAAATAAAAATACTTGAAGAGTTAATTAAAACTAACTTTGGCGAAAGTGTAGAGCTTTTTATTCACACAGATGGTTGTCTAGATTTTTCTTGTAAAATTTGCACCAAACAAAATTGTGAAGTAAGAAAATTTAATTTTCAAAAAAAAATAAATTGGACCATTCAAAACATTTCAAAAGATAGTAAACACCAAATAGAATAAACCATCCTTTATAAATATTCAATCAATTATTTAATTACCTTTATTTTTTAACTAATTCTTTATTTTTTACTATTTAACTTAATACAAAAAATGAGCCTAGAAAACTTAAGTTTTATAAATCAAAAAGAGACTTTTAACGCGCTTTTAAAAAAAAAAAATCTTTAATTTCTTTTAATCATTTACATAATTATTTTATTTCACTACCTATTGTAGAAGTTAAAGAAATGCATGGCGAATGGAAAGGTGGATTCTTTAAATCTGGTAAACTATTAGATATTACCTTAACTAATTTATAATTTGGAAATGGATTGGTAAAAGATTTAATTCCGAAAATAATGTAGAAGCCTTAATACACAATTTTTTAGGTATTAAATTTAATTTCCCTTTTATTGGAAAGGCAAGAATTAGAATGGTTCTTTTTGAAAATAAAGTTTCAACCTCCATGATTTACAACTACTTACCTATAATAGACCATTTTAGAAAAATTGATGATAATACCCTATTAGGTGCCATGGATTATAAAGGAAAAGTTGTATTATACTTCTACTTATTTAAATGAGTATACTCTATTAAAAATAATTTAATATACTTGCTAAAAATTATAATAAACAATGAGCGAACTTCAAACCAATAATCCTTTAGAAAGTATAAAGAAAATTTCTGGGATGTACAAAGAGTGGTTTCTAGATTATGCCTCTTATGTTATTTTAGAAAGAGCTATTCCTAAAATGGCAGATGGTCTGAAACCCGTACAGAGAAGAATTCTACATTCTATGAAAGAATTAGAAGATGGCAGATACAACAAAGTTGCCAACGTGGTTGGAAACACAATGAAGTATCACCCGCATGGTGATGCAGCTATCTCTGATGCAATGGTTCAACTGGGGCAGAAAGAATTAGTAATAGATACACAAGGCAACTGGGGCAATATCCTTACCGGAGATTCTGCAGCCGCCTCTAGGTATATTGAAGCAAGATTAACGAAATTTGCACTAGAAGTTATTTTTAATCCAAAAACTACTAATTGGGATGTTTCTTATGATGGAAGAAATAAAGAACCCAAGAATTTACCAGTAAAATTTCCCATTCTATTGGCTCATGGAGTAGATGGTATTGCGGTGGGTTTATCTACTAAAATTCTTCCCTGTAATTTTATAGAATTAATAGACGCTTCTATTAATGTGTTAAACGGAAAAGAATTTGTCTTGTATCCTGATTTTATAACTGGCGGAAGTGTAGATATAACCGATTTTAAAGACGGAAAAAGAGGCGGTAGAGTAAAAATTAGAGCTAAGCTTAGCATACTAAATAAAGAAACCATTGTGGTGTCTGAACTTCCTTTTGGAACAACAACCAGCAGTTTAATTGAATCTGTTTTAAAATCAAACGACAAAGGAAAAATTAAAATAAAAAAAATTGAAGATAATACTTCTGACAAAGTTGAAATTTTAATTTATTTATATCCTGGTACCTCGCCCGACAGAACGATAGATGCTTTATTTGCATTTACCGATTGCGAAATTTCTGTATCGCCCAATGCCTGTGTAATAGACAATAATAAACCCTATTTCTATTGTGTTTCAGATATTTTAAAAATTAATACACAAAATACCGTAAACCTACTAGAAAAAGAACTAGAGATTGAGTTAAACGAACTACAAGAAGATTGGCACGCAACTTCTTTAGAAAAAATATTTATTGAACATAAAATATATAGAGATATTGAGGATGAAAAAACATGGGAAGGTGTTTTATCAGCTATTGATAGTGGACTAAAGCCTTATACAAAAAAATTAATACGAGCCGTAACCCAAGATGATGTTACTAAATTAACGGAAATTAAAATTAAACGAATCTCTAAATTCGATTTAAATAAAATACAAGATTACATTAACTCTTTAGAAGATAAAATAGCCAATATAAAGGATAGTTTAGCCAATCTAACTCCTTTTGCTATCAATTACTTTAAAGAACTTAAGAGAAAATATGGCACAGGAAAAGAAAGAAAAACAGAAATCAAACAATTTAATGCCATAGACGCAACCATTGTTGCGGCTAATAATACTAAAATTTATGTAAATAAAGAAGAAGGTTTTATTGGCTCTTCTTTAAAGAAAGACGAATTTGCATTTGAATGTTCTGATATTGATGATATTATTATCTTTTTAAAAGACGGTACCATGTTAATCTCTAAAGTTGAACAAAAAACTTTTGTTGGTAAAAATATTATACACCTTGCTATTTGGAAAAAGAAAGACAATAGAACCATCTATAATGTAATTTATAAAGATGGCGCCACTAATATTTCTTATATAAAAAGATTTGCCGTAACAAGCATTACAAGAAATAAACCTTATAATATTGCCAACGAATTTAAAGGATCCGAAATATTATATTTTTCTGAAAATCTAAATGGAGAGGCAGAAAAAGTATCAATCATTTTAAAATCTTTACCTAAAATAAAAAAACTGAATTTTGAAATAGATTTTTCTAACATTATTATAAAAGGAAGAGAATCTAAAGGAAACGTAGTAAGTAAACATTTAATAAAAAAAATAGAACTTAAAAACAAAGGTAACTCTACACTTTCTGCAAGAAAAATATGGTTTGATGCAAGTGTTCTAAGATTAAATTCTGAAGGAAGAGGAAAATTAATTGGCGAATTTAAAGGCGATGATAAAATTTTGGTACTTACCACTAAAGGAGAACTAAAAACCATTCCCATAGAACTAACCACTCATTTTGAAGGCGATACACTTTTAATAGAAAAATGGAACGAAAACAAGGTTATTTCATGTATCTATTACCATGGCGAAAAAGATAAATATTTTGTAAAACGCTTTAATGTTGCCGAATCTTCTAATGCCCAAGTATACTTTGATTTAACAGACGCTAAGTCTTTTATAGAAATGGTTTCTTATGATGATGAAATTGAAATTCAATTAGAATTTACAAAAATAAAAGACAAGTTCATAGAACCAGAAACCATTAATCTTTTAAGCTTTATAGAACCAAAGGGCATAAAATCTAAAGGGAATTTATTATCGCAGCAACCCATAAATAAAATAACCCTAATTCATTCCAAAAACAAAGAAATTGAAATAGAAGAAACTGAAATAGAAATAGATAATTTAAATCTAACTGAGTTTAATCAAAACAACATCATTCAAAGTAACTTAGATTTTTAGACAATCATATTCACAAAAAAATGATAGTCAAACTATTTTGTTGTTAATTTATGTACATCAAGATTGTTTGATGCTTATTTTTTTAATTATTTTAACATCAAAATACTTTGATGTTAAAATAATAGTTAATTTTACTCTCAAAGTAAAATTATGAATTTTGAAAACTCGGTTCAATATCATTACAATAAATTTCCTCCTAAAGAATTAAACTATAATTTAATTCTAAATTCTTTATTAAAAGCAACCGATTCCTTGGCAAGATATGACCAAATGCTAAAGAACATACACAATAGCGAAATCTTTCTTGCTCCTTTAAGAAATCAAGAAGCGGTTATATCTTCTAGAATGGAAGGAACCATTAGCACAATGGATGAAGTTTTAAAGTTTGAGGCAGATAATGAAAATAATTCTGAAGAAGCAAAAAATATTAGATCAGAAATTTTTGAAACCATACTTTACCAAAGAGCTTTAACAACTGCACAAAAAGCTATGCAAGATGGGTATGCACTTTCGCAACATTTGGTTAAATCAATTCACCAGCAATTGCTTTCTTTTGGTAGAGGTGCAATAAAATCGCCAGGAAAATACAAAGTAGAACAAAATTATTTAGCCGATAAAATCAAACAAAAAATTCTGTTTACACCCATTAGTCCAGAAAAATTACAAGACGGACTAGAAGAATTGTTTAATTATATAAACACAAGCACAGATCCTATTTTAGTTAAAACCGCCTTAATGCATATAGAATTTGAAGCTCTTCACCCATTTTTAGATGGAAATGGAAGAATAGGTAGAATGTTAATCACCTTGTTTCTGTGGCATTCAGGTATAATTTCAGAACCTCACTTTTATATAAGTGGTTATTTAGAAGAAAATAAAGATGAGTATATAGATACCATGAGAAATGTATCTGAAAATAATGATTGGGAGAAATGGTGTGTATTCTTTTTTAATGCGGTTGAAAAACAGGCTATTAAAAATTTAGAAGTTGCAGAGAGCATTAAAAATCTTTACGAAGAAATGAAACCTATTTTTTCTGATATTTTATCATCAAAATGGACTTTAAATGCATTAGACTATATTTTTACCAACCCCATTTATAGAAATAATAAATTTACCTCAAAAAGCGGCATTCCATCTCCAACCGCAGCAAGATTTACAAGAACATTGCAAGAAAGAGGGTTGATTAGAACCTTAGAAGAAGCTTCTGGTAGAAGACCTGCACTTTATGCTTTTGAACCTTTATTAAAATTGGTGAGGGTTTAAGATTAGAAATAGTTAAAATAAAAAAAAGTAGACCGAACAATATCATTCAAAGTAACCTTGATTTTTAAAGCATTTTTTCTCTTAAATATTTTGCAGTATGCCCTATTTTTGTGGCTATTAATTCCATAGGCGTTCCTTCAAATATAATTTCGCCACCATTTTTTCCTGCCTCTGGTCCCAAATCAATAATCCAATCGGCGCATTTAATAATGTCTAAATGGTGTTCTATTACTATTACCGTATGCCCTCTGTCTATTAATGCATTAAAAGAGTTTAAGAGTTTTTTAATGTCGTTAAAATGTAACCCAGTAGAGGGTTCATCAAAAACAAACAAAGTAGGTTCTATATTTGAACCTTTTGTTAAAAACGAAGCTAATTTAATTCTTTGGGCTTCTCCACCAGAAAAGGTGCTGGAAGATTGACCTAGTTTTAGGTAATTTAACCCAACATCTAACAAGGGTTGTAGTTTTTCGGCAATTTTATTTTCGTTATTTTCTTTAAAAAAAGCTACCGCTTCATCAATCCTTAAGTCTAAGATATTGAAAATATTTTTTTCTTTAAAAATAACATCTAAAATTTCTTTTTTAAATCTTTTTCCGTCACATGCCTCGCAAGTTAGTTCAATATCAGCTAAAAATTGCATTTCCACTGTAATGGTTCCTTCTCCTTTACACTCTTCGCACCTGCCTCCTTCTACATTAAAAGAAAAGTATTTTGCTGTATAGCCCAATACTTTAGACAAGGGTTGCTTAGAAAATAACTCTCTAATATCGTCGTAAGCTTTTACATAAGTTGCTGGGTTTGATCTGGAGGATTTACCAATGGGGTTTTGGTCTATTAGCTCTATTTGGTTAATTAAATTAAAATTGCCTAAAATTTCTTTTACCGAACCGTATTTTTTTGGGGTACCCAACTTTGTTTGTATAAGGGGTACTAAAACATCTTTTAACAAAGAGCTTTTACCAGAACCACTAGTTCCGGTAACTACACACAACACCCCTAAAGGAAAATTAGCCGTAACATTTTTTAGGTTATTAATTGTAACGCCTTTTAATGTTATAAAATCCTTTGGTTTTCTTACTGTATTAGAAATGGGTATCTCGAATTTGTTAATTAAGTATTTGGCAGTTATAGAATCGTGAACTAATAATTCGTTGTAAGTTCCCGAAAAAACAACCTCTCCACCTTCTGATCCTGCAAGTGGACCAATATCTATAATATAATCTGCTTCTTTAATAATTTCTTCGTCGTGCTCAACCACAATAACTGTGTTGCCAATGTCTCTTAGGTTTTTTAATACTTCAATTAATTTATTGGTATCTTTAGAATGAAGCCCAATGCTTGGTTCGTCTAAAATATACATAGAACCAACCAAACTACTACCCAAAGAGGTTGCTAGGTTAATTCTTTGAGATTCTCCGCCCGATAGTGTATTGGAAGATCTATTTAAGGTTAAATAACCCAACCCAACGTTTACTAAAAATTTAAGCCTACTTTTTATTTCTAACAATAATCTTTTTGCTATTAATTCTTCTTCTTTGGTTAGGCTAATATGTTTAAAGAATTGTTCTAATTCATATATTGGTAATTCTACTAAATCGGCAATAGAATTATTATTGATTTTAACGTAATTCGTTTCTTTTCTAACTCTTGTTCCGTTACAATCTATACATTTAGTTTTTCCCCTAAATCTAGACAATAATACCCGGTATTGAATTTTATAACTATTTTTTTCTAACATATTAAAAAAACCCTTTAGTCCTTCAAAATGTTTTGAGGGTTCCCACAACGATTTTAATTGAGTTGGTGTAAGTTCTATATAGGGTTTATGAATAGGAAAGTCTATTTTTTGGGCAATTTTAATAAATTGTTCTTTCCATTCGCTTAGTTTATCTCCCCTCCAAGCTACTATAGCATCTTCGTAGATAGATAGGTTTTTGTTAGGTACCACCAAATCTTCATCTACACCAATAATTGTTCCAAACCCTTCGCAGGTTGGGCAACAACCATGTGGATTATTAAAACTAAAAAAGTGAACACTAGGCTCTATAAATTCCATCCCGTCTAATTCAAATAAATTAGAAAAGGTCTTTGTTTTACTTAAATCTTGGCTTTCTATTATACAGGTTCCCTTTCCTTCATAAAAAGCAATTTGAATAGAATCTGCAAACCTGTGGTAAAAATCTTCTTCGTTTCTAACAACGACTCTATCTACTAATAAAAAATGGTCTTCGAGCGAAGTAGAAGAATAATTATAAGAGATTAAGTCGGAAATTTCGGCTAATTGGTCTTTTATTTTTAGTCTAGTAAAACCTTGCTCTAAAATTAAGTTTAAATTTTCGCCAAATGTTTTTTCTTGGTTAAAGTTAAGCGGACAATAAACCAATACCTTTTCATCGTTCTCGAGAGTTTTAATATAATCTATTACGGTAGAAACATTATCTTTTTTTACTTCGTTGCCCGAAATAGGAGAGTAGGTTTTACCAATTCTTGCAAACAATAATTTTAGGTATTCATAAATTTCTGTAACCGTACCCACAGTAGAACGCGGATTATTAGAAATAACTTTTTGTTGTATGGCAATTGCTGGTGCAATGCCTTTAATGTATTCAACCTTTGGTTTATCTAATTTGCCTAAAAATTGCCTAGCATAAGAAGACATACTTTCTATGTATCTTCTTTGTCCTTCTGCAAAAAGTGTATTAAAGGCTAAAGACGATTTTCCAGAACCAGATACACCAGTTATTACAACTAATTTATTTTTAGGAATTGCAAGGTCTATATTTTTTAAATTATGAACGGCAGCCCCTTTAATTAAAATGAATTCTTTAGGATTGAGTTCTTCTAATTTGGCTTTGCTAAACATATTTTAATTTAAGCTACAAATTTAAAAAGAAATGAGTTACTAATATCTATACTATTTAACATTAAGTTTCTAATTACTTTCATTTAAAACTTCTTTGTAAAGATTTTCGTATTTAAAAAGTACATTTTTAATATCAAATTTTTGTGCTTGTTCTTTGGCGTTTTGTTTAAATTGGTTAAGCATTTTTTCGTTCTTTAGTAAAGAAATAGCGGCTTTAGCCATTTTATCAACATCACCCACATTAAAGGTATAGCCTGTAACATTATTTATGTTTACCTCTGGCAATCCCCCCGCATTAGACGAAATAACAGGTAAACCTGCAGCCATGGCCTCAAGTGCTGCTAATCCAAAACTTTCTTCTGCCGACGGAAGAATAAATAAATCTGAAAGACGCAAAATAGAATATAAATTCCTTAACCAACCCACAGATTTTACTCTATCTGATAACCCATACTTTACTACCAATTTTTCTGCATTGTTCCACTCTGGTCCTTCGCCAACAATAATTAACTGTGAAGACACTTCTTTCTGCACGCGATAGAATATTTCAATTACATCTTCTATACGTTTTACTTTTCTTAGATTAGATACATGAATTAGGATTTTTTCTTCTTTTTCTGCAAAATTAGATCTTAAACACAGTAAAGGAGGTTCTACTGAAGAGAACAAAGAATTATCTATGAAGTTTGGAATAACTTGTATCTCTTTCTTTATTTGAAATGTTTTATGGGTATCTTTTTTTAAACTTTCAGATACAGAAGTTACTGCATCGCTTTGGTTTATGCTAAATTCTACTGCTGATTTATAGCCCGGATACTGCCCAACGAGTGTAATATCTGTTCCGTGCAAAGTAGTAATAATTGGTAGTTTTATGTTTTCCTCCTCTAACATTTTCTTAGACATATAGGCGGCATAGGCATGCGGAATAGCATAATGTACATGAACTAAATCAAGCCCAATTTTTTTAGCTACATCTACAATAGAAGTGCTCAACGCCAAATCATAGGGTTGATATTGAAAAAGTGGATAATTTTCGATTGTTACACGATGAAAAAAAATATTAGGAAGCGTAGTATTAAGCCTAGCAGGTAAACTATAACTAAAAAAGTGTATTTCGTTTCCTTTTTTTGCCAATTCCATTCCCAATTCGGTAGCTACTATTCCACTTCCACCAAAGGTTGGGTAGCATACAATTCCTATTT
>JBGSBU010000019.1:0-15553 GCA_041730375.1 Solirubrobacteraceae bacterium | reverse complement strand
GTTTATTTTAATTAATTTAATAGTAGATTTGTTGTATATTCATTTAGATAAAAGAATTAAACTATAAAAACATGAAATTATTTACAGAAAAAGTAGTAGTAATAACTGGTGCTGGTTCAGGAATTGGAAGGTCTTTAGCTGTAGCGTTTTCTAAACTTGGTGCTATTTTAGCATTAAATGATTTAAGTATGGAAAGACTTGAAGAAACTAAATTAATGCTTGAACCTAACACTAAAGTATTTTTAAAGAATTTTGATATTTCTATAAAAAATGAAATAGAAGATTTTAAAAATGATATTATAAATAAATTTGGAGGGGTAAATATTGTTATTAATAATGCGGGGGTTGCTTTATCTAAATATAACTTCTTAGAACTTAAAGAAGAAGATGAAAATTGGTTAATGAAAATAAATCTTTGGGCTGTTTATAATAGCTCAAAAATATTTTTACCTTATTTAAGAGAACAAAAAGAATCGTATTTAGTAAATCTATCTAGCGTATTTGGTTTACACGGTATTCCATTCCAAATACCTTATGCCATTGCAAAAGCAGGCGTAAAGGCTTTGAATCAATCTTTATATGCCGAAGAAAAATACTTAAACTCTAGTGTTTTTGTGGTTTCAGTTCATCCTGGTGGAATAAAAACAAGAATTGCAAAAGATTCAAGAGGCGCTGATGCTAACCCTAAATTAACTAAAAAGTTTGAAAGAAATTTTATTACCACGCCAGAAAAAGCCGCAAAAACAATTATCAATGGAATTAAAAATAGAAATAGTAAAGTGCTAATTGGAATAGATGCTTATGCAATTGATTTATTATCAAGATTTATTCCTGGCTTGCTTATGAAGTTAATTATTAAATCAATGAAAAAGTTTGAATAAACTAAAAAAAAAGCATTTACAATAAAGTAAATGCTTTTTTTTAACCTAAATAAATTTTCTTCTTTTTAAGAAGCTATAATAATAGAAACATAAGACTTTTGGTCTCTTTTCTTTTTAAAAACTACCGTTCCATCAACTAAAGCAAATAAAGTGTGATCTTTACCTAACCCTACTCCATCTCCAGGATGGTGTTGAGTTCCTCTTTGACGAACAATTATGTTTCCTGCCCTAACTGCTTGATTTCCAAAAATTTTAACACCTAATCTTTTAGAGTGAGATTCTCTACCATTTCTAGAACTACCAACGCCTTTTTTATGTGCCATGACTTAGAATATTATAAAATTAATAATCGTTTAAACAATTTTACCACCTTTTAACTGATCTTGCCAAGTTTTTAACTCATCAAACTTACCTTCATCAGCAAGTTTTGCTTGATCTGCCCAAGTAGATGTATCTAGAATTGCCAGCTTTGAACTAGCCTCCGTTATTATCTGTTTTAGCTCGTCTGCAGTTTTTTGAGATAATTTTTTAAAGTTATCTACTCCAGCATTAACTAAAGCTTCAGCGGCTTTTGGCCCAATTCCTTCAACTATTTTTAAATCATCAGAAGAGAGTTTTACTTCTTTAGCCTCTTTTTTAGATTCTGCTTTAGAAGATATTCCGTTACCCAAACTAATAGAAACAATCTCAATTTTTGTTAAGTATTGCCTATGTCCATTTTGCTTTTGGTAGCCTTTTCTTCTTTTCTTTTTAAAGACAATTACTTTGTCTCCTTTTTGGTGCTCTAGAATTTTAGCTTCTACAGAAACACCATTTATAACTGGGGTGCCAATTTGCACTGTATCACCGTTTTGGGTTAAAAGAACTTTATCAAATGAAACTAAAGAACCTTCTTCTCCCTCTAAACGATGTACAAGTAGTTTTTGGTCTTTTTCAATCTTGTATTGAAACCCCGCTATTTCAACTATTGCGTACATGGTTATTTTTTTTAGAATTGCAAATGTACTAAATTAATTTTTCATAACAAATTTTTTATTCATTTGGTTTAGATTTATTTCGTTCTTTTAATTAAAATAAAAACTAAAATATCTTTCTAAAGCAGCTAAATAATTGTGGTTATTAAAAATATTAACGAGCCTAGTAAGTTATTGCATTGATTAAAAGGCATGCTTTGAAAGTTATAAAATTATATAATACAAAGTTACTGTTTAATGACAAACTACTTTATATTAATCTTTTTAAAATCATGACTTTCTAAATGTTACAAAAACACTTTTAAATGATGCGTCTTTGTTAAATTTACTTTAAATATAGCTTATTTTTGAATTCTAAAGCTTGATATATTAGTATCCCAACGTTTATATTTAAATATAAAATTATATAACTGTATATCTGCTAGAAAAAATTCTTTAAACTTTTCTGATGGACCAAGAGTTAAAGTCTTTTTAACTCCTCTAAAATTCTGATTTTTAAACATAACCAGTGAAACTGGAATATTTAAATCAGCCCTTTCAATTATTATTGACCTAACATTGTCATTAAAATCTGCAGGAAGATTTATTGATTCATACTTGTTGTTATACAAAAGAGGAAAAGTGTTACCATTTTTCATACTTATTAGAACGAGAAAACCTTCAGGCTCAATAACAGGTTCTTCTACATCCTTATTTTTTTTTATACTGGTACTTATTAAATTTTAGTCTCTTTGGCTACAAGCGTTAAAAGAAAAAATAAACATAAGTAACAGCGTTACCTTAAAGAGGCTTTTTAGTGATTTTTTTTTCATGGTCTGTTTTATTTGAATTTATTAGGCAATATACAAAATAGAATCTAAATAGTGTTTTTTTTACAATTCTCTATCTAACGTTCTGTATTGTATGGCTTCGGAAAGATGATGGGTTTCTATGTTTGTTGAATTGTCTAAATCTGCAATGGTTCTTGCTACGCGCAAAATTCTATCAAATGATCGAGCTGAAAAATTTAATTTTTTTACTACATTTTTAATCAATGTTTTACTTTCTTCGTTTAACACACAATATTTATCCATTTGTTTAGATTCCATTTGTGCATTGTAGTGAATGTGCTTAACGGAAGCAAACCTTTCTTCTTGAATTTTTCTAGCTTTAATAACTCTTTCTCTTATGTTTATGCTTTTTTCGCCTGTTCTTTCTTTGGTTAACTCGTTAAACGGAACGGGGTTTACCTCTACATGAATGTCTATTCTATCTAACAAAGGGCCAGAAACTTTGTTCATATAACGTTGCACATCCATTTGGGAGGAAGTATTTCTGGGGTCGTCTTTAAAAAATCCTGATGGCGTGGGATTCATACTTGCAACCAACATAAAACTAGCCGGGTAGGTTACACTATATTTGGCTCTAGAAATTGTTACTTCCCTATCTTCTAACGGTTGGCGCATAACCTCGAGCACGGTGCGTTTAAATTCTGGTAACTCGTCTAAAAATAACACGCCATTGTGCGACATAGATATTTCTCCGGGTTGAGGATTATTTCCCCCACCCACCAAAGCAATGTCTGATATGGTATGGTGTGGACTTCTAAACGGACGCTGAATCATTAAAGCCGATTCTGAACCCAATTTTCCCATTACACTGTGTATGGTGGTGGTTTCCAAAGCTTCTTCTAATGTTAGTGGCGGAAGGATAGACGCAATTCTTTTCGCTAACATGGTTTTACCACTGCCTGGCGGACCAATTAACAAAATGTTATGTCCGCCAGAAGCCGCTATTTCTAACGTACGTTTCACATTTTCTTGTCCTTTTACATCGTTAAAGTCGTGTTGAAAAGTAGAAAGTCTATCTAAAAATTCTTTTTTCATATCAATCTCAACCTTTTCTAATGGAATTCCGTTATTAAAAAAATCGATTGCTTCTTTAATGTGACTAATACCATAAACCGCAATATTGTTTACAATAGCAGCTTCTTTTGCATTTTGTTTAGGTAAAATTATGCCTTTAAATCCGTCTTGTTTTGCTTTTATAGCAATTGGCAAGGCACCTTTAATAGGTTGTAAAGATCCATCTAAACTCAGTTCGCCAATCACAAGATAATCTTGCAATGTTTTTGCTTCAATTTGGTTCGATGCCGATAAAATACCCATAGCAATGGTTAAATCAAAGGCAGAGCCTTCTTTTCTCATATCGGCAGGCGCCATGTTAATGGTTATCTTTTTACCAGGCATTTTATACCCACAATTTTTTAATGCCGCACTAATTCTGTGGCTACTTTCTTTTATGGCATTGTCTTGTAAACCCACCAAAAAGTATCCTATGCCCATATCAACATTTACCTCAATGGTTATAACCGTTGCATTTATTCCGTTTATGGCACTGGCAAAAACTTTTACTAACATGTTTTAATAATTTAGATAAAAAAATAAATTTAATCAAATAATTCTGCTGGGTTAATTTTAAATTGAAGCATTTTTGCGGTTTCTCTTCCATTGTCTCCTCCTTTTCTTTGCATGGTGATTTTGCCTATTTTGAAATTTCCTTGCTTGGTAATTACTATTTCTCCATTTCCAAAATGGTTTAAACAAAAATTCATGGGCTTTAAAATCCAACGTGAATTTTCTTTAACTTTTTGGGCAACTAACATCCATTCTGCCGAAAATTGCCCACGATCTTTTAAAATATCAGACGCAATTAAAGATTAATTTTTTTTATTCTTTTATATCAAGATAAATTAACTCTTTATTTGATTCAAAATCCTCAACTCTAAAATCTTCACCACATAATGAACAATGAAAATAAATTACATTTTTGTTTTGATAATTCTCATCATTTTGTACAACTATTTCCTCCCAATAATCCTCATCGCAATTGCATTTTTTGTATTTTATCATATTGATGTATTGTATGTAATTTGTATAATTTCTTTTTTAATTTCCTTAAATTGTAACCTGGAATTTAGAGGGTCAAATATAAAATCATGAATTGGTTTATCTTTAAAATTAGTAACCATAAAAAGACAGTATTTTAATTTTAAGTTTTTTGCAACATTAAATTCTTTTTCAGTTAATTGTATATTTCCTTTAGCATCATTTAAACCCTTAACTTCTATACAATAAAAATTATTTAAATTTGATAATTTATAATCAAAACCACACGCCATTTGTGTAGAGTCTAAGATGCTATATGATTTAAATACTTCTATTTTATTATATTCTAATTTAAAATATTCTTCCGCAGCTTTTCCTGTTAGCAATCTTTTAGCTATACTCTCCGAGTAGTCTTTCTTTTCAATTTTTCTTACAAAATTTTCTAATTCATAATTTTCAATAAAAAAAGATTTGATTAAATCTGAGAAAACACTGAAGCTAATATTTTGAAATTCATTGTAATAATTTTTACAATATTCCCTAATTGCTCTTTTGTGCCAACCTTTTCTATCGTTTGGAAATAATGGATCAAATTCATCTCTATAATTTTTTAAAGAAGCTGGTTTAGAACCTAATGAAAAGCCTAATACATTAAAAGCCTGTTGAAAAGATTTAAAACCTAATTCATTTAAGCCTTCTTGGCTATATTTTGACAAATATAAACCTGTAATAATCGACTTATCCCTGATATTCATTTAAGTTATAAATTTTATTTTGTTCAACAATTTTTCTATTTACAAAATATAATCCTGTTTTAGAACCAACACCACCACCATAAGCAGAAAGTGTTATGGCATGTCCTAAAGTGTGATAAATTCTTTCGCCTTGACCTCCTTTATTTACTTTTCCTATTCGAATAGGTTTATTCAATAATTCTATTTCAGCAAATAATGAATTGGTAACCGAATAATTTTTATAAATTTCAATATCATTTCGTTCAATTATTTTTGCATTTTTAGGTTCGTTTTCTAAAATGTGTTCTAAACAAATTGGTATGTTTGGTGGAACTGGAAATTTAAAAGTTTCTGAATTCAATGTATTATGAAATGCAACAATAAAAACTCTTTCTCTATTTTGTGGCAAACCAAAATTACTTGAATTCAATACTTTTGTAAACACAGAATATTCTAATTCTTCTAAAGTTTTAATAATAGTTTTTAGCGTTTTACCTTCATCATGCTTAGCTAAATTTTTAACATTCTCCAAAAATAAAACTTTAGGTTTATGAAAATTGATAATTCTTGCAATATCAAAAAACAATGTTCCCCTAGTATCTTCAAAACCTTTCTGTTTACCAGAAATAGAAAAGGCTTGGCAGGGAAACCCACCGCATAATATATCGTGATTTGGAATGTCTTTTTCGTCTATTTTGGTAATGTCTCCAAATGGTCTTAGATTAAAGTTTTCCTCATATGTTTCAATTGCAAACTTATCCCATTCAGAAGCAAAAATACATTTTGCACCTAAATAATCTAATGCCAAATGAAAACCTCCAATTCCTGCGAATAAATCAATAAACTTATAATTTTGAAGGTCTTTTACCTTTACTTCTAACATTTTTCTAAATTACTGATTGTATTTTATATATTAAATCAATTCATTGTAAAAGATTTAATTTTTGTTAAAAAAATTTTCTTTTCAATTCACAAAAAAGTTACATTTGTTGGTATAACCTTTAAATACTCTATCCAAACTTATGGAAATCCCTAACAATGTCTATTTAAAATGGTTTCGAGACATGTCTTTATGGAGAAGATTTGAAGACAAATGCAGGTCTTTATATTTAAAACAAAAAATTAGGGGCTTTTTACATCTTTATAACGGACAAGAAGCTATACCTGCTGGTTTAACCCATGTTATGAATATGGAAAAAGATGGTTTAATTACTGCCTATAGATGCCATGTACATGGTTTAGCTATGGGGATGAATCCAAAAAATGCCATGGCCGAGTTAATGGGTAAAGTAACTGGCTCTTCTAAAGGAATGGGTGGTTCTATGCATTTTTTTAGCAAAGAACATAGAATGTATGGCGGACATGGAATTGTGGGCGGACAAATACCACTTGGAGCTGGACTTGCCTTTGCAGATAAATACTTTAACAGAGAAGCAGTTACTATTTGTTTGATGGGAGATGGAGCAGTTAGGCAAGGTGTTTTACACGAAACATTTAATATGGCAATGACCATGAAATTACCTGTAGTTTTTATTTGCGAAAACAACCAGTATGCCATGGGAACCTCTGTAAAAAGAACAGCAAACCACGAAAACATCTACGAATTGGCAAGGGGTTACGAAATGCCTAGCTCGCCAGTAGATGGCATGCATCCAAAACTTGTAGCAGAAGGGGCAAAAGAAGCAATAGACAGAGCTAGACGTGGCGATGGGCCTACTTTTTTAGACATTAGAACGTATAGATACCGTGGTCATTCTGTGTCTGATGCTCAAACCTATAGAACTAAAGAAGAAGTGGAAAAGCAAATGAATGAAAACGACCCAATAATGCATGTTAAAAAATACATTATAAATAATAACATTGCAACAGAAGTTGAACTAGAATTACTAGTTACTGAAGTTTATACCGAAATTGATGAGGCTATAAAATTTGCAGAAAATTCATCTCTACCCCCTTTAAATCAATTGTTTGATTTTGTTTATAAAGAACCTAACTACCCTTTTATTAAATAGTACTTATTATAGTTTATTATAAAATGGATTTTCAAAGTATAAGTGATTATTACAAATATCTTGAAGCTGGTAATAATTTAGAAAATACAAATTCAAAATTATCGGAATATTTAAAAATCCTAATAAACAAAATAGACAATATTGAATTAAAAAAAATCTGTTCTTACGAATTATTTTTTATTGATTATTTAATTGAAGATGGTCTTCTAATCCCTCAATGTAAAATAGGAGTAAATTCATATCCAACTCTAGCGCTTTTTGATGATAATTTTGAATATTTAAAAATAAGAGCCAAGGAAATTATTAATCCTAACTTTAAAGCAAAATATAATCATTTATTGTGGTTAAGTCCAAAGAAACATATATATTTTGCTAAAATTGCTGTAGATTCTTATTTTCTAATCCTTCAAAATGCTAAAGCATCAACAGAAGAAAAATTAATTAATATTCTATTTACTAGAAACTACAAAAATCTTTTAATGCTTAGCCAAACTATTAATTATAGAAAAGAGAAAGTTTTCGAATACTTTATTTCTCTTTTACAAGACATTAAATTTAATGATATAACTAAATATTCTATAATTGACTTTATTCTTGTAAAAAGTAAAAAAATAGATTCTTTAATACTTAAAATGTTTTATCATTATTTAACTGATAATATTAATAACATAGAACAATCAAATAAAGAATACAGCCTTAAAGTACTTATCGCTTTATGTAAAAAACTAAAATTACCAACAAATGAGTTTTATGAAAAATTAGGAGATTTTTATGTTTTAGAGAACGATATAGAAACCAATTCTATTTGTTCAATAATTTATTTGCCCATGGCTATTGAAGCTTATGAAAAAGCCAATAACCAACAAAAAATTGAACAAACTGCTGTTCTATTAGAACAAAGAAGAAAAAGCATTAACCTTGCAAAAGTGGAATTTGAAGAAACTAGCCCAGAATTAAACAAATGGTGGGCTTATGTTGAAGAAGAAACAACTAGTCTTGTAAAAAAAGCTGATAGTAAAAATATTTATGGTTATTTGATTTTAGAAAAAATATTTCCTGGTGCAGAATTATTATATCAAGATAATAAACCAGAAAGCTTTAATTTTATATCTGTAATTGGATTAGATTTTAATAAAAATATTAATAAAAACCCTCAAATATTTAATAATTATTTTTTTAATTTCAAAAATTTTTCCCTAGAACATATTTGGCTTATTTTTTCTAAAGGAATTAGAAATGGTAAAATTTCGTTTGAAAGCTTAATTAATCATTTCAAAAATTATTCTTGGTTTGGAGAGGATTTTACCTATTTAGACGAAAATAATGAAGCGCAAGGTTTTAACTGGCTAGAATTACTTTCCCCCTCTTTAAAAAATTTCTTTTCACAAATAGAAATTGATATTAAAACAGAGCAATATAATTCAGAAAATCATATTTTATCAATTGATAGTTTAACTTTAAAATTTGAAGGTTTATTACGAGAATTTTCTAAAATAATTGGAGCGCAAACTATTGAAATTAATGAAAACGAAACAAAAGAGCGAATTAATATTGATAAATTATTGAATAATGAAAAATTAAAAGAAGTCATACCTGAAGAAGATATAGCATTTTTTAAATTTCTGTTTACTAATAAAGGAATCAATTTAAGAAACAATGTAGCTCATTGTTTTTTTTCAACAAAGAAATATTCAGTAGAAATTATGCTTTTATTAGTAGTTGCTTTATTAAAATTAGGTAATTATAAATTATCTAGCTAAAAAATAAATTTTAAACGTCCTAAATTTTTTATATTTATCTAAAATTAACCCAATAAACTCAATGGCTCAAATAATTACAATGCCCAGACTTAGCGATACCATGACGGACGGAGTGGTGAGTAAATGGTATAAAAAATTGGGAGAAACGATAAAAGAAGGCGATATTATTGCCGATATAGAAACAGATAAAGCCACACAAGAATTTGAAAGCGAATACAATGGAGTTTTATTGCACATTGGAGCAAAAGAAGGCGATTCTTTAGCCGTTGATAGCCTTATTGCTATAATTGGAGAAAAAAATGAAGACATTACTTCTCTTATTTCTATCCCAACTATTAATAAAGAAAATACAACAGAAAACCCTAAAGAAATACTAGATACAAAGAAAGAATTAGCTGCAAAAGAACTATTATTACCCAATAATGCATTTGTGGTTACTATGCCTAGGCTTAGTGATACAATGTCTGAAGGGAAGGTGCAAAAATGGTATAAAAAAATAGGTGAAGCCGTAAAAGAGGGCGAAATTTTAGCAGATATAGAAACCGACAAAGCCATACAAGAATTTGAAAGTGAGTTTTCTGGCACCTTACTTTTTATTGGTGCAACAGAAGGAGAAACGATTGAGGTAGATAAAATTTTAGCTGTTATAGGAGAACCCGGAACGGATATTTCTATGCTACTTAGCAACGAGAATCCTATATCAAATACTGTAGTTTTAGAAAAAGAGGCCGCCACATTAAATAAAACCGATAAAGAAGAAACAACTTCTACAGACATACAATCTAAACCAAAAACTGAAAGAATTTTTATTTCGCCTTTGGCAAAAAAAATATCGCTAGAAAAAGGAATAGACGTGCACAAAGTTATTGGTTCTGGCGATGGAGGTAGAATTATATTAAAAGATATAGAGAATTTTAAACTAGCTGAAAAAGGAAACCTAATTCAATCATTAATAATAACCGACAGCCCAGATACAGAAATTCCTCTTAGCGCTATTAAAAAAGTGGCCGCCAAAAGACTTGCCGAATCTAAGTTTACGGCACCTCATTATTACCTAAACATGGAATTAGACATGGAAGGAGTTATAAAAATGAGAGAAGAAATAAATAAATCAATTGCTCCAAATAAAATATCGTTTAACGATATTTTAATAAAATTTGTGGCAATGACCATTAAAAAACATCCAGAGGTAAATGTAACTTGGGCAGAAGATAAAATTATACAACACCACAACATTAATATTGGTGTGGCTGTAGCAATAGATGAAGGATTGTTGGTGCCTGTTATTAACCATGCCAACCAAAAATCTTTTGAAGTTATTTCTGCCGAAATGAAAGACAAAGCCACAAGAGCAAGGGAAAGAAAAATAAAAGCAGAAGAACTTTCTGGTAGCACATTTTCTATTTCTAACTTAGGTTCTTATGGTATAGACTCCTTTACTTCTATTATAAATCAGCCCAATGCATGTATTTTATCTATTGGTGCCATTATACAAAAACCTGTGGTAAAAAATAACCAAATAGTAATTGGCAATACCATGAAAATTACCCTTGCATGCGATCATAGAACGGTTGATGGCACAACAGGAAGTAAATTTTTACAAGCTCTTAAAAACTATATAGAAACTCCTGTATTGTTATTTTTATAATCTTTCTATTTTAGTATGAAACCATCTAAACAAAAAAAATATGATATTGCCTATTTAAGAATGGCCAGAGAATGGGGAAAATTATCTTATTGCAAAAGAAAACAAGTGGGTGCGCTAATTGTGAAAGACAAAACCATTATTTCTGATGGATATAATGGAACGCCTAGTGGCTTTGAAAACATCTGTGAAGATGAAGAGGGCTATACCAAATGGTATGTGCTACATGCAGAAGCTAATGCGCTTTTAAAAGTCTCTAAATCTACTCAATCATCTGATGGCGCCACCTTGTATGTTACCCTGTCTCCTTGCAAAGATTGCAGCAAACTTATTCACCAAGCAGGTATTATTAGGGTGGTTTATATACTAGAATACAAAGATACCAGCGGACTTGATTTTCTTAGAAAGGCAAATATAAAAGTACTGCAAATTACCGAAGATGAGTTAGATGCATGAAAATTGGCAACAAGAACTTACTAATTTTAAAAACTACCTATTTTTAGAAAGAGGTCTTTCTAAAAATACCATAGAAAGCTATGTAAGAGATGTAAAAAAATTAATCTCTTTTATAAAGGAAAATCATACTTTAACGCCAAAGAATATAACCCAAGAAACTTTACAAGAGTTTATTTATCAAATAAGTAAAACAGACTATAACAAAAGATCTCAAGCTAGGTTAATCTCCAGTTTAAAAAGTTTCTTTGTTTATTTAGAGATAGAAAATATTAGAGTAGATAACCCTATAAACCAAATTGAAACACCAAAAATTGGATTTTACTTACCCGATGTACTTTCTGTTGAAGAGATTAGCCTACTAATACAAGCCATAGACTTAAGCAAGCCCGAAGGACAAAGAAATCTCGCCATACTAGAAACGCTTTATGGCTGCGGCATTAGGGTTTCAGAATTAGTAAACCTTAAATTATCTGATGTTTATGTTGATGAAGGTTTTATAAAAGTTACTGGCAAGGGAAATAAAGAAAGGTTAGTGCCATTAAGCAATTACACCTTAAAATACATAAATCTATACCTAAATTATTCTAGAAAATCAATTAAAATACTTCCAAAATACCAAGACATACTTTTTCTTAACAGACGAGGTGTAATTTTATCGAGAGTTATGATTTTTACAATTATTAAAAATTTAAAAGAAATAGCGGGTTTAACCAAAAAAATTAGCCCACATACATTTAGGCATTCTTTTGCTACTCATTTACTAGAAAACGGAGCAGATTTAAGATTTATTCAACAAATGTTAGGGCACGAAAGTATTTCTACTACAGAGATTTATACCCATATTAACGATAATAAAATGAGAGAGGCTATTCTATTATATCACCCTAGAAATAAATAATTATGAATGCCATTTTTAACTATTGCCCCAAGTGCAAATCAGAAAAAATAGAGACTATAAACGGACATAAATACTCGTGTAAAGATTGTGGGTTTGAATACTTCCATAACGTAGCCTCTTCTGTAGCAGTAATTTTATATAACAAAGACGAAATTTTATTTACTGTTAGAAATGAAAACCCTGGCTTGGGCTTGTTAGATTTACCTGGTGGATTTGTTGATTATTCCGAAAATGCTACCACTACAGTACAAAGAGAATTAAAAGAAGAACTAAACATAGATTTATTAGTTAATGATATTATTTTTTTAGGAAGCTACCCAAACCAATACTTATACAAAGATATTTTGTACCACACGCTAGATTTGTGTTTTAAGATAGAAATAGATAAAAATAAAATTTTAGACTTTAATAAAAATGAAATTCAAACTCTTAAATGGATTAATAAAAAAGAAATAACCTTAGACCTATTTGCATTTACTTCTACAAAAAATATGATTTTAGATTATATAAAACACTAAGCTTAAAAAATGATATTTAACTAAACCCTAGTTAATACTTACTTAATTTATTTAATCTTATAAAACATGTTACAAAACGACTAAATTAATTTTATTGACTATTAATAACCAAACATAACAATGGCAAAAGTATTTTTGATAAATTTAAAAATAAAATACTAAAATTATTAAAGCCAAGGTTATTAATAAACCAACTAGTTGGTTTTAGCCCACAAATTAAAAAGATAAATGAAAAATTAATTAATTTTTTTTGGATTGTTTTTAACAAAGGCTTCCCAGTTAGTTACTTTTTTATTTTTTGCTAATTTTATGTTGTTATTAACCACAACACCTTGGTTAAAAAAATGACACACAGCTACAGCCAACCCATCGGTTGCATCTAAATTTTTTGGTAGCTCTTTTATATTTAACAGCGTCTGTAACATTTTTGCTACCTGTTCTTTAGAAGCGTTACCATTACCCGTTATGGCTTTTTTTATCTCTTTTGGCGAATATTCTATAATAGGAAGTTGTCTATACAATCCGGCAGCCATAGCCACGCCTTGTGCTCTTCCTAACTTAAGCATTGATTGTACATTTTTACCAAAAAAAGGAGCCTCAATGGCAATTTCGTCTGGTAAATAGGTGTCTATAATTAAAAGTGTTTTCTCGAAAATGTATTTAAGTCGTAATTCGTGACTGTCTATTTTATTTAAAATTAATTCATCCATTCTAATCAAAGAAAAAGCGTTCCCTTTTACCTCAATTAAGCCAAACCCCATGATACTAGTCCCTGGGTCTATACCTAAAATTATCCTTTCTTTAGACATTAAGTAAAGAAGTTTGAAAACTTAAAATTTATATCAAAGCAGTAACCCATTAAACAGAAGAATTTACTTTAAAAAAGATTAATTTAGCACTTTTAAAAAGATAAATGGGTTTTATGACATATAATAAAAAAAATAATTTGTTAGGTTGGCTTCTTTTTTTACTTGCAGCCACTGTTTACCTTTCAACTGCCGAAAGATATTTTAGCTTTTGGGATTGTGGCGAATATATTTCATCTGCTGTAAAATTAGAAGTTACACATTCTCCCGGAGCTAGTTTGTTTCAATTATTTGGAGCATTTTTCTCTATTTTTTCTTTCGAAAACGGAAAACTCTATTCCTTAATTATTAATGCAATGTCTGGAATTTTTAGTGCATTTACCATTCTATTTTTATTCTGGACAATTACTTCTTTGGTTAAAAACTATCTTTTATCTCAAAAAACAACCAATAAAACAATAACAAAAACAGAAGAAATATTGGTTTTTGGTAGTGGTTTAATTGGAGCATTAACTTTTACTTTTTCTGATTCTTTTTGGTTTTCTGCCGTTGAGGGAGAGGTTTATTCTATGGCCTCTTTGTTTACCGCCATTTTGTTGTGGTTAATTTGTAAATGGGAAAACAGAGCAGAAGATGCTTATTCTTATAAATGGATTTTATTAATTTCCTTTGTAATTGGTTTATCTATTGGGGTTCATTTAATGGTTTTACTTGCTGTACCAGCAGTTTGTTTTATTTATTATTCAAAAAAATACGAATTAACCTTAAAATCTTTTTTAATAGCAAATGGCATTACTTTAGGTGTTTTAATTTTTGTTTTTAAAATAATTTTTCCGCTAATAATGACTTTTTTTGGAAAAACAGAAATCTTTTTTGTAAACGAAATTGGACTTCCTTTTAATGGAGGAACTTTAATTGCGGGCATTCTTATTTTTACTTTTTTCTTTTTTTCGTTGAGATTTACTCACCAAAAAAAATATGGTTTTTTAAATTTAGTTGTTTTATCGTTGATGTTTATGTTAATTGGTTTCTCTTCTTGGTTAATGATACCTATTAGAGCCAATGCAAACCCGCCCATGAATTTAAATAACCCAGATAACGCAATTGGATTACTAGATTATTACAACCGAGAACAATATGGCGAATGGCCAACAATTTATGGAGCAAATTATACTGCATATACCGATCCGGATGGAATTGAGGGTGTTGACAAGAAAGGATTTATTTATGAAAAATCTGAGGAAAAAGGAAAATACATTCCTGTTTCTCAAAGATTAGACTACAAATTTTCTAAAAATCATATTGGCTTTTTCCCAAGAATGTTTAGTCCAGATCCTTCAAATATTAAAAATTATAAAGCAATTGCTGGAGCTACAGAAAGTTATGTTAAAACCGATCCAGATACTGGAGAGGAAACAAAAATATACAAAAAACCCACTTTTTTTCAGAATTTCTACTTTTTTATTAATTATCAAATAAATTACATGTATACTCGGTATTTTCTTTGGAATTTTGCGGGAAAACAAAACGATTTAGAGGGTAATTTAGAAATTACTAAGGGGAACTGGGAAAGTGGTATTTCTTTTTTAGATGAAGTAAAGGACAAAACCTTCTATCCAGATAAATACACCAATAAAGGAACCAATCATTACTATTTTTTACCCCTTATGCTGGGTCTTTTTGGTTTTTTCTTTCACTTAAATAGAGATTTTAAAAAATTCTATGCCATTCTATCTTTATTTTTACTAACTGGCGTGGGTATAATTCTATACACCAGCGTAAAACCATTTGAGCCAAGAGAAAGAGACTATTCTGTGGTTTCTTCTTTTTATGCTTTTTCTATTTGGGTAGGCATTGGAATGGTAGCTATATTTTCTATTTTAAAAGTAAAAATGCCTCCGGAGCTCAAGATTCCCATTACAAGTTCAATCAGTAGGGAACTGGCCTGGGTGGCCGGCCAGATTAAACACTAAACATTTTAGCTATGCATAAAACCGTCGTT
>JBGSBU010000018.1:0-15671 GCA_041730375.1 Solirubrobacteraceae bacterium | reverse complement strand
CCAGCCGTATCAGTACCATTAGGTAAAATTAAAATATAGTTTTTTTCATTTGCTTTAGCCCCTAAATGTGTTTGTAGCTGTGTATAATCTCTACCTATGCCATGAAATCCTAAAATAACAGGATATTTATTGTTAGATTCTGCTGAATACGAGCCAGGGAGAATAATTAAATATTCTCTATTACGAAAATTTACCCGCATATTTAATTTTAGCACAGTAGGATCTAAAAGTGGAGGATTGGGATTAGGATCGGGATTATTTTTACTTACAACACTTTTTTTAATATCTTCTGAGCAAGAATGTATTAAAAAAGAGAGAGTTAGTAAGAAAAGTAAAGAATATAAAATTGTTTTGATTCTCATAAAAAAATATTTAATAAAATAATATAAATTAACAAACAATAAATTTAACATAAAATAGTTATAAAGATTACTTTTTAAAACTATTTTTATTGAATAGATGTAAAGCTGATTACATTTTTTTATCTTTTGTATTTTGTATTTTAAATATTATTAAATCGTATAATAATATTAATATACATAAAGTAGTACTTATCCAAAAACCACATAGACTTTCATTAACAAAAAAATTCAAAGAATAAGATTGAGATAAAAAAAGTATACCTAATAAATTTATAAACAAAATAATATTATTAAAATCTTTAAATTTAATTATTAGCACAATCAACCATAAAACAAGGGTTATTCCTAAGCCATATCCATATCTAATTACATAAAAGTTGTCTATTAAAGTTGCAAGTCCAGTATAATTATTATTAGGTCTTAAAATTATTTTTAAAATTGGTGATTTATTTGATAGTTTCATAGATAAATCATTATCTATTTTATTTTTTTCTGTTTCATAACCTACAGAATCATTAGCTTTTATAGTATCTATAATCTGATTATTTTTAACTAATTCTAGATTATTGTTAATACCTAAAGAATCTTGCTCTTTTTGAAGCTCTACGAATGATAATTCTTCTGCTGGAAAATCATCGAAATTTTTCTCACAACTATTTGGGAAAAAAGGAAGTAAAAAAGTTAATAAAAGAATTATTTGAAAAAATCTCGATAATTTTATTAATAATTTATTTTTCATTGTCTATCATTTTTTTTAATAATCTACCCCTTTTTTGTGTTTCCATCTATTGTGTGTCCATAAATAATTAGAAGGGTTTTTACGTATGGTTGCTTCTAATAATTGAAAATATTTTTTACTAATTTCTAATTCCTTAAATTCTTCTCCATTCTCTGGTTTAATATCATGAAGACTTAAGGTGTATTTTCCTCTTTTTGTAGATTCTACTTCTAAATAGAAAACATCAAACTTCTTTTCAACAGATAAAAAATCGTATCCAACAAAAATTGGAGTTTCTCTACCTAAAAAATTTAAACTAAATTTCGCTTTACTAATATGTGGACTTTGATCTCCGATTAAAAGAAAAAAAGATGAACCATCATTTGTAGTATTTCTCATAAGATCTAAAGTATTTTCCATTTTAATTAAGTTTACCCCATACTTACTTCTTAAATTAAGTATTTTTTCATCCCAAAATTTATTTTGAATTTTCATGTAAACACCCATTATATTTGTATCTAAAAATAGATTTTTTAGTATAAATAATAGCTCCCAATTAATTACATGTCCTAATAAAATCACTACATTTTTACTCTTATTAGGCCTGTTAACAAAAGAATCTAAATTGTTTATAGTTAATTTATTAAATTGTTCTTCTTCAGTAATTGTAAATAGTTTAATTATTTCTGCAATTAAAGTACTAAAATGAGTGTGAAATCCTTTAATTATTTCTTTAATTTCTTTATCAGACTTTTCGGGAAAAGAGTTTTTAATATTATCTTTAATAAGTTTGGTTCTGTATCTAAAAACATTAAAAACAAAAAATATTAAAAAATCTGTTATTTTATAAATAAAATTTAAAGGAAGTTTTGAAATAACAAGTATTAAGTTAAAAAGAAAGTGGTTCATTCTTTTGGTCTAAATTTTTATAATATCAACATCATACGTAAAGCTTTTTTCTACTGATAGCATTGCATTAATTAGCTTAAACTTAGTGAATTTTTTTAAATTATCTATGTTTATTTTTTTTTCTACAATTAATTTTTTACTCAACAATATTTGTCGGCCAATTCCATTTAATAAAAAAGTTGAAGGAGTTACCCATTCATTGCCATTAAAAAAAATAATATTTGAATAAGAAGTGTCTGTAATAAAATTATTTTTTATAATTAAAATTTCGTCTGAATTATTTTCTTTAACATATTTTTCCAAACTCAGTCTATTTAAATATTTGTAACTATATTCTATTTTGTTATCTTCAACTAAATTAATTGAGTTTATTTTTTTTTGTGAATAAGGTATAAAGCTAAATTCTTCTATTTGTTTGCCATATATAATTCTACACTTATATAAAATGTTTATATCTAAATTTTCTGGTATTTTTAATTCGGTTTCTAAATTTATGAAACTACAATTTTCAAAATGAGTAAAAATTGTATCGTTCATTCTTTTATTATGAAGTTTAAGGTTTAAAAAACTGCCATTTAAAAAAGAAATACTTTCAATAAATTGGAACATAAATTTTATTTAGAATTTCTTTATATTCATCTTCTACATTACTTAAATTAGTTACTCCACCTCCACTTTTATAATAAAGTTGATTGTTTGTTTTTTCTATATACCTAATCATTACGCTACTATCTAGATTTTGGCCATCAAAAAAACCAAAAACACCTGTATAAAAGTTTCTGTTATGCGTTTCTGTATTTTTAATAATTTCTATGGTTTTCTTCTTCGGAGCTCCACAAATAGACCCAGCAGGTAATAGCGCCTTAAAAAGATCGCCTAAATTATTTTTATAATTTTCGTTTAAATCGCCAATAATTTCAGAACTCACCTGTAATAGTTTTCCGTTAGAGGTTAAAAGCTCATCAATGTATCTAAATTTAGAAACCTCTACATTATTGGCAACTAAACTTAAATCGTTCCTCAATAAATCTACAATTGTATAATGTTCGGCTTTTTCTTTACTATTTTCTAAAATAATTGATTTTGCATTAGGAATAGAGGCGTCTATTGTTCCCTTCATAGGGTGGGTATAAATTTTATTATCGATTACCTTTATGAAGGTTTCTGGAGAGAATACAACAAATTCATCCTTATAAAATAGTTTGTATTTTGCCTCTGATTGATAAAAAATTTCTTTTAACGAAAGATTAGATTCTATTTCTGTTCTACAAGTTAAATTAGTTAAATACGAATCGCCACGCATTATTGCTTCATAAACCAAGTTAAACTGTTTTTTATATTCATTAAAACCAATTGGAAAAGATTTTAACTCAACCTGTTTGTTGTTTTTATGAGTTGTAGAATAATTTTTTTTTTGGTTAATTAAAAATAAAATAGAACCATCTTTTAATTCTTCTGGTTTTTTTATTATAATATTTTGGCATAAAAAATCAATTATAAATAAAAATGGTATTTTATTTTTACCATAATCATTCATTAATTCTATAACATCTAAAGGGGGTTTCATTCTCTTTAAAAAAAAATTAACGCAATTCTGCTGCTAGTTTGGTTTTATAATTTAAAACTATATTGCTAATTACTTTTTCTATCTGTTCGTCTGTAAGTGTGTTTTCTTCGTTTAAAAGAAGAAAACTTAAGGCATAAGATTTTTTATTTACAGGTAATTTTTCTCCTTCATATACATCAAATAAATTAACTGATTTTAATAATTTATTATCTGTTTCAAAAGCTAATTGGTATAATTGATTGTAACTAACACTTTTATCAACCAACAAAGCAAGATCTCTTCTAGATTTTGGAAATTTTGGAAGTGATTTATATTTTACGGGTTTTAGTGGATTTTCTGTTACTAAATCCCAATTTATTTCGGCATAAAAAACAGGCTGTTGAATGGAATAAAAATCTAAAATTTGGTTTGAAATCTTACCGATTGAACCTATTTTTATATTTTTTTCGTTGTAAATATCTAAGCCTTCAGAAAAAAAAGTATTTTTTGTGGGTAATTCTGTGAATTCTAAATTTAAACCAACATAAAGTTGATTTAACACTCCCTTCAATGTAAAGAAAGAACTTGCAGCACTCTTATTATTCCAACTTTCTTCGTTTATATTGCCGCTAATAACTACAGCTAATCTACTACTTTCTACTTTTTCTGCATAGTTTAACAAACTATATACATTGCCAAATTCAAATAGTTTAATGTTTTTTTGTTGTCTGTTTAAATTAAATGCAATATTTTCTAATAAACCACCAAGCAAAGATTGCCTCATAGAGCTTAAATCATTACTTAAAGGATTTATTATTTTTACACTTTTTTCATCTTCTAAACCTAAATTAATTGCCTGTTTTCGGCTAACTAAAGAATTATTTAATGCTTCATAAAATCCTAAATTAACAAGTGTATTTACTGCCGATTTGTTTATTTGAGATTTAAAATTTTGAACATCAGGAATAATTGAAGAAACTATTTTTTCTGGAATATCAATAGCATTATAACCATAAATTCTTAGAATTTCTTCGATTACATCAATTTCTCTTGTAATATCTACTCTATAAGGTGGAACAGAAATTTCTAAAAATTCGTTTGTTTCTGAAATAATTTTTATTTCTAATAGTGTTATTATTTCTTTTATTTTTTCCTTATCTATAACTTGACCAATGGTTTGATTGATTTTTTGGAATCTTAACTGAAATACAAAATTGTTAAAATCATCTTCAATCTTTTCAATTATAGAATAATTTATTTGGCCATCTGCATACTTTTTCAATAAAATAGCCGCTTTTTTTAACGCAACTGGTATTAACATAGGATCTACTCCTCTTTCAAATCTAAAAGACGAGTCAGAATTAAGTCCCAAACTTTTAGCAGATTTTCTAATGGTTACGGAATCAAAATAAGCACTTTCTAAAAAAATATTTTTAGTGTTTTCAGAAACCGCACTATCTAAACCACCCATTAACCCTGCAAGTGCAATGGGTTGGTTGTTATCAAAAATAACTAAGTTATCTTTTGTTAACTTTTTTTCGGTTTTATCAATTAAAGTAAACTGAGTTTGTGTTGCTTTTTTAACTGTTAGGTTTCTTCCAATTTTATCTGAATCGTATGCATGGATGGGTTGCCCAATATCATGTAAAACAAAATTAGTGATATCAACTATATTGTTTTTAGGTTCAATACCTATTGTTTTTAAATTAGATTTTAACCATTCTGGAGATTCCTTAACTGTTACATTCTCAATATATAAACCTGCATATCTTTTACACAATAATTTATCCTCTATTTCAATTTTAAAAGGTGACTGATTTGAATTATTTTTTAAAATTTCAGAAAATTCAGAAACATCAATAGCATTTAAACTAGCTTCAATTTTATTAGATTTTAAATAAGCATACAAATCTCTTGCAACGCCATAATGGCTCATTGCATCTGCCCTGTTCGGTGTTAAACCTATTTCTATTTGATGGTCTATTTGTTGGGGATAAAGTGTGTTTATTTTTGTGCCAATTTCAATGTTGTTGTCTACAATAAAAAGTCCACCATCATCATTTCCAATTCCAATTTCCTTTTCAGAACACAACATTCCATAAGAACTAATCTCTCTAATCTTAGATTCGTTTATTCTAAATGCTTCATTTTTATTATTTAAAACATAGGCTCCTATATTGGCGAAAATAACTTTTACTCCTTCCTCAACATTTTTTGCACCACAAATAACCTCATATTCATTTCCGTCGTTTATGGTAACTTTTGTAATTTTAAGATTATCTGCGTTTGGATGTTGTTTACATTCTAAGACTTTTGCAACATAAATGTTTTCTAAACCACCCTTTATTTTCTCTATTTTATTAATTCCTTCAACCTCTAAACCAATATTTGTTAATATTTTTACTATTTCTTCTAGAGATAAATTTGTATTAATATAATTTTTTAACCAATTATAAGAAAGTAACATTAAATAATTTAATTAATTTAAGATTAGTGGCATCATTAACATCAATAAATCCTCTCCTTCCTCGGCTCCTCCAATTGGTCTTAGTATTCCGGCTCTGCTTGGATGAGATAATTCTAAAGAAATATCTTCCGTTTGTATATTCGAAATCATTTCTCTTAAAAACCTAGCATTAAAACCTATTTCTATATCGCTTCCAGAATAACTACAAGGCAATTTCTCTTCTGCTTTATTAGCGTAATCTATATCTTCTGCATTTAATAAAATTGAATTACCTACTAGTTTTATTCTAATTAATTGACTCGTTTTATTTGAAAAAATAGAAACTCTTTTTAAAGAATTTAAAATTAATTCTCTATTAATTTGGAGTAAATTTGGATTTTCTTTTGGAATTACTGCTTCATAATTTGGGTATTTACCATCTATTAATCTAGAAATAATTATTGTGCTTCCAAAACTAAATTTAATATTTGTTGTATTGTATTCTAAAGTAATTACTATGTCCCCAATGGTTGAAAAAATATTTTTTAATATATTCAACGATTTTTTAGGTACAATAAATTCGGCTGATTTATTAGCTTTTAAATCGCTTCTAGAATATTTAACCAATCTATGTGCATCGGTAGCAACAAATTTAAATCCCTCTTCAGAAATTTGAAAAAAAACACCCGTCATAACCGGTCTTAGATTATCGTTCCCTGTGGCAAAAGAAGTGTTTTTAATAGCCTCTAATAAATGATAGCCTTTAATTTCTATTGCCTCTCCATCAGAAATAGATGGTGTGGATGGGTATTCATCTGCTTTATCAAAAGAGATGAAGTATTTACCCTGCTCGGTAATAATTTCTAACTGTGTTTCATTTATTTGTTTAAATGTAAGGGGTTGTTCTGGGAAAGACCTAACTATTTCTGTTAATAGCTTAGACGAAACCGTAAATTTATTTTCGCTTTCACTTTCTACCTCACAGTTTGTTGTGATTGTCGTCTCTAAATCAGATGAAGTTATAGCTAAATTATTATTTTTTAATTCAACTAAAAAGTTGTCTAAAATTGGTAAAGTATTATTACTTACAATTACTCCGTTTACAATTTGTATACTTTTTAACAACTCAGAACTCGATACAATAAATTTCATCTTAAATGATTAGTTGGTTTTTTTATAATTATATTAACAAATATAAGATTATGTATTTTTAAATTACAATTATATTTAGCACTTTTGCAAAAAAAAACCGTGGATTCTTTAATTAATATTGACAAATATAAATTTAGCACAAAACTTCAATTAAGATATGAAGAGTTTGATACTTTTTTTCATTTAAACAACATAGCTTTTTTATCTTGTTGCCAATATGGTAGAGATATTTTTTTTAAAACCAACCTTCCTTTATTCAATTGGGGGGAAACGCCATTTGTAGTAGCTTCAAATTTAATAAACTATCACAAAGAAATTTTATTGGGTGTTTCTGAAGTGAAAATTTATGTTAGACTTTCGGAAATAGGAAATAAAAGCATAACAATAGAACACTTAATAGTTTCTACTAATGTTAAAAATAAAGAACAAGAAATAAATTGTTACAATAAAGCAGTTTTAGTTAGATTGGATGTAAAAACTAGAAAATCTATACTAATTGAAGATTATTTAAGAAACGATTTTAATAAATTAATAAACTAAATTATTCTTTAGCTGTATTTTTGATTTATGAAAATAATTATCAATAAACTTTTAAAAGCTAATTTCCAATATTTTATAATAATTTTTATAATTCTTTTGCTTCCTACTTTTTTTTTAAACAAAGAATTTCTTAACCTAAAGCTAAATTTTTTACATTCTCCTTTTTTAGATTTTTTTTTTAAAAATGTAACCCACTTTGGAGACGGATTAATCTATTTACCCATAATTATTCTAACCTTTTTTTTTAGCAAAAAAAATACCGTTTGCATACTTGTTTTATTTATAATTCAAACCAGCATTTCCATGCTATTTAAAGAAGTTTTAATGCGCTATAACGAAAGACCTGCTTTATATTTAAAAAATACCTTTCATTTACTTCACAAAGTAGACGGGGTTACTATTCATAATTATTCTACCTTTCCATCTGGGCATACCACGACTGCATTTGCGATTGCATTTTTTATATTTTTTAATTTTTCTATCTCAAATAAACTAAAATATTTTTTATTTATTTTAGCCACTTTTGTTGCTTTGTCTAGGGTTTACCTTCTACAACATTTTTATATAGATGTTTTATTTGGATATTTTTTTGGTTATTTTGCCGCCTTTTTAACTCCTTTGGCAATAGAAAACAATAAACAGTTAAAAAAATTTTATGTTTAATACCACTTTAAATAAAGTAAATTATTTACTTATTCTTTTTTTAGGAATTATACTTTTTATTCCTTTTTTAGGTACAACTCATTTATTTGATTGGGATGAAATAAATTTTGCAGAATCATCTAGAGAAATGATTATTTCTAATTCATACCTAATTCCTAAAATTAATTTTGAAGCATTTTGGGAAAAACCTCCTTTGTTTTTCTGGTTTCAGGTTATGGCAATGAAAGTTTTGGGAATCAACGAATTTGCCTCTAGATTCCCTAACGCCATTGCTGGTATCATTACTTTATTAATGTTTTATACCATAGGAAAAAATAAAGTAGATAAATCGTTTGGTCTACTATGGGTTTTGGTTTATACCGCTTCTTTGTTGCCTCATTTATACTTTAAATCGGGAATTATTGATCCTTGGTTTAACTTATTTATTTTTAGTTCTATTTATTATCTTTCTACTCATTTAGAACAGATTGAGAATAAGTCTAGATTTTTACATCTAATTTTAGCAGGTATTTTCTCTGGCTTAGCCATGCTAACGAAGGGGCCAGTTGGTATTTTAATTGTTGGTTTAACTGTATGCTTTTACTTTCTTCTTAACTTTAAAAAAGTTGGTTTTAAACTAATATCAGATTATTTTATTTATTTATTCTTTGCCCTTTTAATTGGAAGTATTTGGTTTTTAGCACTATACCTTAACGGAGATAAAGAAATAATAAAAGAATTTATTGTTTACCAAATCAGGTTGTTCCAGACGGAAGACGCAGATCATGGCGGACCCTTTTATTACCATTTTATAGTATTATTAATTGGGTGTTTTCCAACTTCTGTACTTGCAATTTTAGCAATGACAAAAAATAATAATCTAGAAAAAAATAAATCTAATAATTCTATACTATATTTTAAAAGTTGGATGACTATTTTGTTTTGGGTGGGTTTAATTTTATTTTCAATAGTTAAGACAAAAATAGTTCACTATTCATCTATTTGTTATTTTCCGCTAAGTTATTTAGCTACCATTACCACCTATAATTTATATAAAAATAAATTTAAATTACCTAATTGGGCATTTTACTTTCAAATCATAATTGGCTTTGCGCTTTCTTTTGCTTTAATTATAGTAACATTTATTGAGTCTATAAAACCTTACCTTTTAAAAAACAATTTAATTGAAGATGAATTTACGCTAGAGTCCTTAAAAGCAATTGTTAAATGGAACGGACTAGAATGGATTAGTGGTTTTATTTTGCTTATTGGGGTTATATTTTACCTGTATAACTCTAAAAAAGAAGCTTTTAAATCGCTTATTGTTTTAATGACAACTTGTGTGGTATGTTTTAATTTAGCTATTATTTTAATTACACCAAATGTAGAACCATACTCGCAAGGAGCTACTATTGAGTTTTTTAAAACAATAAAAAATAAAAATGCAGTTATAGAGCCTTTAGGTTTTAAAAGCTATGGACAATATTTTTATTCTGAGAGACCAGAAAAATTTAAAGGCTATAGTTCTGAAAAAATTCTTTCAAAAAAAATTATTACTAAAGACCCTGTTTATTTTGTAGCAAAAATACATAGGGCAAAGGAATTAGAAAATCAATATCCAGAAATTAAAAAGCTTTATCAAAAAAATGGATTTGTTTTTTACCAATACATACCATTTAAAAATTGATGAAATTTATAATAAAAAGTTACTTTTGTTGTTAATATGAGTTTTATAGTATCTGCCAGAAAATATAGACCAACCAAGTTTGAAGATGTAGTAGGCCAATCTGCCATTACAGAAACATTAAAGCATGCAATTGAAAATAATAAACTTGCTCAAGCTCTACTTTTTTGTGGACCAAGAGGCGTCGGAAAAACTTCTTGTGCAAGAATTTTAGCCAGAGAAATTAATAAATCTAATGAAGTGGATTTTAACAGCTCGTTATCTATTTTTGAATTAGATGCAGCTTCTAATAACTCTGTAGAAGATATTAGAAATTTAATAGAACAGGTTAGAATTGCCCCTCAAGAAAACTTGCATAAGGTGTATATAATTGATGAGGTTCATATGCTCTCTCAGGCGGCTTTTAACGCATTTCTTAAAACGCTAGAAGAACCACCAGCACATACCATTTTTATTTTAGCAACAACAGAGAAGCAAAAAATTATTCCAACTATTTTATCAAGATGTCAGATTTTCGATTTTAAAAGAATTACCATCCTAGATATTAAAAATCACCTAAAAAAAATAGCCGATAAAGAAGGAATAAACTACAACGAAGATGCTTTGTTTTTAATTGCTCAGAAATCGGAAGGTGCCTTAAGAGATGCACTATCTACTTTTGATAGAATGGTAACTTTTACTCAAAATAATTTATCGTTAGAAAAAGTTTCAGAAAATTTAAACGTGCTAGATTATGATTTTTTCTTTGAAATAACCAATGGCTTTCTAGAAAATAATAGTAATAATTGCATGTTATTATTAAATTCTATAATAGAAAAAGGCTATGACTTACAAGTATTTATTTCTAGTTTAGGTTCTCATTTTCGAGATCTTTTAATGATAAAATCTTCAGAAACTACTATTTTAATAGAATGTGGCGATTCTATTAAAGAAAAATATAAAATACTTAGCCAAAAGTGTTCAAATGCTTTTTTAATAGATGCATTAAACATTTACAATGAAGTAGAAAATAATCTTAGATTTAGTAAAAATCAACGCCTATCTATAGAAATTGCTTTACTAAAGTTTTGTTCCATTACTTTATTAGATTCTAACTTAGAAAATAAAAAAAAAAATACTTAATTCTTCTAGCGCCCACATCTAAGCTAAAAACAGCTGTTATTCAAAAAAAATCTATTCCCAAAATAGAGGAATTAAAGGTTGTTGAAGAAAAAAGTACACCAGAAATTATTAAAGTAGTAGTTAAAAATACGGCTAAAGGAAATCTAATAAAAAATGCTATAAATGGTGAAGTCAAAGAAAAAAATGCATTTTTACATTCCGAAGTAAAAAATAACTTACCAAATGATGCATTTGCTTTGGAAAAAGTTGAAGATAATTGGAGAGATTTTTTAGACCAGATTAAATTAACTAACCCAACAACCTATAATGGTTTAAAAGAAACAAAATTAGCTTGTATGGATAATACTATTTTACTCTTTAAATTTGTTTCTAAGTTATCTTTGCTAGAGTTTGAAGAATATAAAATAGATTTTTTAAAAATAATTAGAGAAAAATTAAACAACTATTATATTGATATTGAAACAATTATTGAAGAAAATACATCAAGTACTTTTAAAGCAATAACCAAGTTAGATGTTTCTAAAGAATTAGTAACCAAACACCCTTTGTTTCAAAAATTAATAGAGGATTTTGATTTAGATATTTACTAATAAAATACCAATTCCATCTTGAATATCGGTTATTTTTAAATTGCTTACTTTGAGTTTTGTTATTTCTATTGCTTTTTGACTTCTTTTACCCGACTGACAAACAAAAATTAATGAGTTATAATTAGTTAAATCAATTTCATTTAGTTTAACGTCTAATTCATTTAAGGGAATTTCTAAAAATTCAATACCAATATTTTTTAACCTGGGTTTTTCATCTAAATTTCTAACATCAATAACTAACGCATTGTATTTATTAATCCAATAACTAAATTCAGCTATATCCTTTATTCTATCTTTATTTAACTCACAATTTTTAATAAAATAATTATTTTTATAAATCTCTTCTACGGTTGGTTTTTTTATTTTATCGTTAGTATCAAATTTTATAAAATGGGTAGTATAATCTAAACTATTAAAAATTAATAATTTATTACTTAGCAGGTCCGTACTATGTATAATTAACTTAATAACCTCGTTTGCCTGAAAATTTCCCATTATAGAGGTTAAAACACCCATTACTCCAGCTTCATTACAATTTTGAAATTCCCCTTCTCTGGGTTGGTCTGGGAATATATCTCTTAAATTGGTTGGGTTATTATTAAAGTTATTAAATACAGCTAATTGTCCTTCGTTTTGGAATATTGCCGAATAAACCAACGGTTTTTTTAAAACATAACACACATCATTAATTAAATACCTCGATGAAAAGTTATCTGTACAATCTACTACAATATCAAATTCTTCAATAATTCTAAAAATATTATCAATAGAAATTTGTTCGTTATAAATTTTAAAAATAATTTCCGAATTGTATTTAATTAATTTTTTATGGGCAGCATTAGTTTTAAAGTCTCCTATATCAGATTCATCAAACAAAATCTGCCTGTGTAGATTAGAAAGAGAAACGATATCGTAATCTACCATACCTATATAACCAACTCCAGCACCAGATAAAGTTTTTAGAACAGGGCAACCTAATCCACCCAACCCAATAACTAAAACTTTAGAATTTTGAAGCATAATTTGCTTTTGAATATCCATCTGTGGAAGTAGAATTTGTCTATTATAGCGATTAAAATTAACCATTTATACCTGTGATTTACCAGCTAATTTAGTTGCTATTTCTGGATAATCAGTAATAATTCCATCTACTCCAGAGTAATAGAATTTAGAATATTCATCGAATAATGAAGTGCTATTTTTTAAAATATTTTTATTAGACAAGGTCCAGATAAATACTTTTAAATTAATTTTCTTTAAATAAGTAAAGAATTCTTGGTTTTTGATGTTTAAGTTAAATTTATTATCTAGCAAATATCCTTTCCATAGACAAATTCCATTGGCATATTCTTTTACTTCTTCTAGTCCATTTTTAGAAATCATATCTTTATAAGTAACTTTACTTTTTTGTAGAGATAAATCATACGGAGATAAGAATGTATCGGTTTCTAAATCAAATTCCTCAAATAATTGAAAAATTTCATTATTCACATATCTTCTTATGTATTTTAAACAATTAACCTCGAAAGACATAATCTTAACATAAGATTCTAAAGTATTTAACTCTTCTTTATCAAGTATATTAAATAATAAATCTTCTAAAATAATGAAGTGCTCTGAGTGAAAAGTTGAATTTTTAATTTCTATCAATAAATCAATCTTAGTTTCTTTTTTAAGATTATTAATATTTATTAAATCTATAACTTCTTTTAAGGTGGGAATGGTAAATTTTAAATTATAATCTTGCAATCTATCAACGTATGGCTGAGTGCATTTCAATTCTTTAATCTCTTCTAAGGTAAAGTCTATAGCAAACCAATCTTCGAAGGCTTCACCATTAATTAATTTAATAGATTTTTTATTAGAAAATTTTTTAATATCAGCAACATTTGTTGATCTAGATAAAGTAACATCGTGTCTAACAATTAAATGAAAATCTTTAGTGGCTATAATATCTAATTCTATACCACCAACATCTTGTTCAATGGCAAGTTTAAATGACTCAAGGGTGTTTTCTGGTAAACTTCCACTAGAACCTCTATGGGCAATAATTAGTGTCAAAAAAAAGAGTTTTATTAAACAAAAAAAGTAGATATACACTAAATATATCTACTTATATAATTATAAATGTAATAAATTATTTTCTGTCTTCCAAAGCAACATATGGCCTTGTAGCATAACCTGTATAAACTTGTCTAGGCCTACCAATTGGTTGATCTTCTAATCTCATTTCTTTCCATTGAGCAATCCATCCAGGTAATCTACCTAAAGCAAACATTACAGTAAACATTTCGTTATTTATTCCTAAGGCTTTGTAAATAATACCCGAGTAAAAATCAACATTTGGATATAATTTTCTTTTGATGAAATATTCATCTTCTAAGGCTGCTTGTTCAAGTTTTTTAGCAATATCAACCACTTCATCCTGAATATTCAACTTATTTAAAATAATTTCAACTGCATTTTTAATTATTTTTGCTCTAGGGTCAAAATTTTTATAAACCCTATGACCAAATCCCATTAATCTAAAGTTATCGTTTTTGTCTTTTGCTTTATTGATCCATTTTTGAGAATCTCCACCATCTGCCTTAATTTTTTCAAGCATCTCAATAACCGCTTGGTTTGCTCCTCCATGTCTTGGTCCCCAAAGAGCCGAAACGCCTGCAGCTACAGAGGTAAATAACCCAGCATGTGATGAACCAACCATTCTAACCGTTGAGGTAGAGCAATTCTGTTCATGATCAGCATGTAAAATTAATAACTTATTTAACGCTTCAATTACATCAGTATCAAGTTCTACCTCGTTACCTTCAGAAAATAGTAATTGGTAAATATTAGATACATAATCAAGATTTGTATCGTAGTAATTAACTGGTAATCCTTTAGTCTTTTTAAAAGCCCAAGAAGCAATCACTGGAAATTGAGCTAATAAAGTAATAATTACATCATCCATTTCTTCATTAGTTTTAAACTCATCAGATTCAAAAGCACAAAGTGCATTTGTTAAAGATGCTAAAAGAGCCATTGGATGTGTTGATTGAGGAAAAGAATTGAATATAACTTCAAGAGATTTATTAACGCCAGATTTAGCTTTAATTTTATTCTGAAATTCTTCTAATTTATTTTTATTAGGAAGTTCACCATATAGTAATAAATAAATAACGCCAACAAAAGAGGCTTTACCAGCTAAGTCTTCTATGGTATATCCTCTGTGTTCAAGCTTACCTAATTCACCATCTAAAAAAGTAATATCACTTTTGGTTGCACCAGTGTTTTTATAACCAACGTCTAGAGTGATTAAACCAGTATCACTTCTTAAGTTAGAAATATCAAAGGCTATGTCACCCATAGTACCTTCTATTAACTGATATTCAAATTCTTTGTTGTTATAAATTACTTTTACAGACTGAGACATAATTAAATTATTATTAACTAGTTTATTTTAACATTAAAAGCACCACTTTTTAAAAATTTTGCACAACTTCCTAATTCTTCTTCTATTCTAAGAAGTTGATTATACTTAGACATTCTATCTGATCTGGAAGCTGAACCTGTTTTGATTTGACCAGTGCCTAAAGCAACAGCTAAATCTGCAATAAAATTATCTTCAGTTTCACCAGATCTATGAGACATTACAGCAGTGTAACTAAAATTTTTTGCTAAAGTTACAGCATTTATTGTTTCTGTTAACGTTCCTATTTGGTTTACTTTAATTAAAATTGAATTTGCAACATTTTTATCTATTCCTTTTTGTAATCTTTCAACATTAGTAACAAATAAATCGTCTCCAACTAATTGGACTTTGTTACCTATTCTATCTGTTAAAAGCTTCCAACCCTCCCAATCATCTTCATGCATACCATCTTCGTTAGTTATGGCCGAAGGTTTCACGCAGTTCGGTGGCGTCGATCGCATTCTCGGCCAGGGTACGCAGTTCGATCAGGATGGTCTGAAGCGTCG
>JBGSBU010000017.1:0-16407 GCA_041730375.1 Solirubrobacteraceae bacterium | reverse complement strand
GCCAATTATTCGGGCAGTGCTTATGTTTACAAAAGATTGACTTTTATCTACTACGGAGGTGTTTGTTTTAAAAATAGCAACAATTTTTAAGTAATTTTTAATACCACTAGTAGAAGTAACTGTTAAGTTTTCGCCAACTTTTAAGTTAAGTCTATCAATAATTCCTACACCTACAATAACTCCATTAGAGGTTTTTTCTAAGTCATCAAAATTTCCGTCAATTATTATAGATTTTAAATCAAATACTTTGTTGGCTTCGTAGGGAATATAGCCTATTAAATTTCCATTAGTGGTTGTTTTGCCTTTTTTGTATTCTACACTAGTAATAACTTTTGGAGTAACTTCTAGTACATTTTCTTGATTTTTTATTAACTCTATTATTGGATTGGGATTAAATATTTTTTTATTTGAGTTAGGAATAGTTGGATTTAAAATTAATCCAATTCTGTCTTTATTAGTAATTAAAGGTTTTGTAACCTTGTTTTCCTTATAAATTCTAATGTGAGGAATGGTTTTAAAAACAATTTGATTTCTTTTTTTATCGAATCCGGAAAGCATAGAATCTAAAAAAATAAAAACAGATATTCCAACTACAATTCCTAATGAGGCAATTATAGTTAAGTTTACATTAGAGAAAAGATAGGTTTTAGTAATAGAATAATTTAATTTCATGAAAATAATACTATTATCTAAGTGGTTTAAGTATAATATCTTTTTCAGAAAGTCCATCTAAAATCTCCACATAATCAGTAGATTTTATACCTACTTTAATATTAATAGTATCCTCAGTAGATTTTAAAATTACTTTATCCCCATAAATTAAATAATCACTAGGAATTAGTAAAGCATTTTTCTTGCTATTTACTACAATATTTGCGTCTAGTTGTGTTTTATTGATTTTAAAATCTAAAGAATTATCTAATTTAACTTCACAAGTATAAGTTTGATTTAGTAAATTAAAGTTGGGTAGAATTTTAGAAATTTTACCCGAATAAATTTTATTTTTATTGGTATTTAGTTTTATATAAACAAGCTGATTTAATTTTATTAGGTTAATATTAGTTTCGTCAATACTAATTTGGATTTTAATATTTTCTTCATTTCCAATACGCGCTATTAATTCTCCACGTCTTATGTAATCTCCTTTATTTTTAAATAAATTTAAAACTTTACCTTTTTGAAAAGCTAATAATCTATTATTGTTTTCTTGTAATGTGCTATTTTCTAGAGAATTTTTAGTTATAATTTGCTGTAATTTTGCTTGAGATTTTATTTGATTGTATTGATCTTTTAATACATTTAGTTGAGACAAAGAATTTTTAGCTGTTAATAAATAATTCTCTAATTCTATTTTAGCAACACTTTCCTTTGCAAAAAGCCTTTCATATCTATCGGCATTAGATTTATCTTGGCTATATTTTGTTTCAGCAATTTTTATATTTTCTTTTAGTTGGTTTAATTGAGGAGAATTAGTTGATATATTTTCATTAGCAATATCTAATTGCTGAGCAGTGTATAGTTTGTTGTTTTTACTAATTTTATTATCAATAACTCCAATTATTTCATTGGAACCAACCTCACCACCCTCAGAAATATATAATTGAGTTAAAACACCATCTGTTTCTGCAATTATATCGTATTGATTTTCCCACACAAGCTCACCAGTGGCATAAATAAGTTCATCTATTGGTTTATTAATTGGTTTTATTTCGTTTTCTTTTCCTTTATTGCAAGCAATTAGTAAAAAAAATAGAGGCAAAAAAAGTAGTTTAAAAAGATTCATAACAAACTATTTATTTTATTTAATAATTGAATTTTATTTTTAAATAAACCCACTTTACTTAAAGTATTTACTAGATTTAATTTACTATTCATAGATTCGCTTAAAGAGAATAACAGTTTATCTAAACTTGTTAAATTTTCTAGGTATTGATTTTGTGTTTTTTCGAAGTTTTCTTTTTTAAGTAAATATATTTTTTTGTCGTTTTTAGCCGTTTCTATATATTTCTTAAAATCTAGTATAATTTGTTTTTTAACCACATTATTTTCCTTTTCTAAATGATCTAATTTAGTTTTTAAAATAGCTGCTTGTATTTTTTTTGTAGAAATATTTGTTAGTGTATTAAAATTTAAAGGTAAATCCCAAGAAAGTCTTAACCCAATAGTTTGGTTGGTTATCCAATTAGCATCAGCATTAAAAAAATAACTGTTACTAGCATTTTGTAGTGATAAATTCGAAAAAAATGAAATTACCGGAAGTGTTAGACTCTTAGATAATTTATGTTCTGTTTCACTAAATCTATATTGTAATTTCATATTTTCGATAGGTAAATTATTATTTACTTCTAAAAAATAACTTTCATTTTCATAAGAAATTAACTGTTCGTTTAACAAAGGTTTTATTTCGTTTTCAACAAATAAATTTAAAAATAGTTGTTGTTTTTCTAGTTCAATTTCTACTTGGTTTATATTATTTTCAATAGAAATTACTGTATTTTCTGCTTCATTTAAATCTGTTTTTCTAACAAAGCCTTCTTTATATTTATTAGAAACAATTTCTTTTATTTTATTGGCATTTTGAAGAATTTGGGTAAAAATTATTTTCTGTTCTTTAAGCAAAAGAATATTGAAATAACAGTTATTTATTTCTTCGTAAATATTTTGTTTGGTTAGGTTAGATTTTGACTCAACTAATTTTTCATTTATTTTAGCTAATTTAGATTGTGAAATAGCAACAAAATTAACTATTTCAAGTTGAGGTTGAATAGAAAAAGTGAAATTATATTGAGGTGAAGTAGGCGTTTCAACAAACTCACCTACTTTTCCTCCAAAAAAAATAGCAGGAAAAAATCCAACCTGGTTTATGGGGTTGTAGTTGAATTGGGAAATTACCGGAACCCTAAAATTAAATATATTAACATTAGATGCATTTTTGTTAATTTTAGTAATTTTTTTATCTAATTCTAGGTTATTTAAAGTAGAATTCTTTTTATTTACATACTCTAAAAGTTCATTTAACTTGTTAAATTCTTTTGGTTCTTGAGATGCTAAAAAAGAAAAAAAAGGTAAAAAATAAAATAAAACAATAAAATCTTTTTGTAGTGAAGCACTAAAATCTACCTTCACTTATTTTAAAATATTGTAACTAAATCCTAAACCAATTAAAGTTCCTCCATCAAGAAATCTTATGTAGCTAAAAGCTTTTAATTCATCGCTCACTATTAAACCAAATTTTGGTTGAAAGTAAAATTTAAAAGAATCATATTTTCTTAACATTAAACCAACTCCAATATCTGCACCGGTAAAAAACTGATCGTATAAATGGTAATCTAATGTTGCTGCAAATGGTATATAAAGAATTCCTTCAGTTTTTAATTTTTGACCACCAACCTCTAAACTTCGTCCAAATAAATAATTTAAACCGGTAGAAACACCCACTTGTGTTTCTTTGTCAAAATCCCATAAAATACTTGCGTCTAAGCCTAAATTAGAACTGTATGCATTAGATATTTTACCAATTGGTAATCCAATATTAGAACCAATATTAATTTCTTGAGCATTAATAAAAAAAGTGAAAAATGTTAGAGTTAAAATAGTTAATTTAAATTTCATTTTTGTGTATATTTGTGTATTATGCAAATTTATATTAATAATTATTGTATGGCAAAAATATAAAGCAATTTTTTAAATAAAGATTTACATAAATTAATAATCTATGATAACAATTAATTTAATTACAAATTTAATAACTTGGCGTGTTTTAGATATATTCTAAAAGCGTGGAAGTATTTTGTTTAGATATAATTTATAGCTTGTCCCACGTTGACAAGCTATTTTTTTTGCTAATCTTTTAAAAAGTTAAAAAGTTAAAATGTTAAAACATACGTTAAAAGTAATTCAAGAAGAAATACTTGGTGATATAATTACTCCTGTTCAATTATACCTTAAAATAAGGGATATATACCCTAATTCTATATTATTAGAAAGCTCAGATTATCATTCTAATAATAATAGCTTTTCTTTTTTATGTGTAAAACCCATTTCAACATTTACATGTACTGGAAAACAAATTATTACCGATAATTTAAACGGAACTGTTAGTAGTTCTAGTTTTCACGATCAAGAATTAATGAATCATTTCAATCAATTCAAAGACACTTTTAATTTTACAGGTAATCCAAATGAAAAATGTAATGGATTATTTGGTTATATTACTTGGGATTCAATTCCTAATTTTGAGAAAATAACTTTCCAATCTAAAGGAAGTAAAGCCACCATACCAGAATTTAAATTTTCTTTGTTTCAAACGGTAATAATGTTTAATCATTATCATAATACCATTACTTTTATTGAAAACGAAAATGACTTTAACGAGAACTTAACTCCTGCAATTAAAAACTTAATTATGCAGAATAATCAGTTAAGTTATCCGTTTAAAAAAGTAGGCGAAGTTTCATCTAATCTAACAAACAAGCAGTTTGTAGACATGGTAATAAAAGGTAAAAATGCATGTTTTAGAGGAGATGTTTTCCAAATTGTACCTTCAAGACAATTTTCGCAAGAATTTAAAGGAGATGACTTTGCCGTTTATAGGGCTTTAAGATCAATAAATCCCTCTCCTTATTTGTTTTATTTTGATTATGGTTCTTATAAAATATTTGGCTCTTCACCAGAATCACAGCTCATAATAAATAATAACGAAGCAGAAATTCACCCAATTGCCGGAACTTTTAAAAGAACAGGAAATGATGAAAAAGACGCTGTATTAGCCATAGAACTTAAAAAAGATAAAAAAGAAAATGCAGAGCGTGTAATGTTGGTAGATTTAGCTAGAAACGATTTAAGTATAAATTCGTCTAATGTACAGGTAGATAAATACAAAGAAATTCAATTTTTTTCTCATGTAATCCACATGGTTTCTAAAGTAACAGCCAAATTAGAAAACCAAAAACTAGTGAGTTCAAAAATTTTAGCTGATACTTTCCCTGCCGGTACGCTTTCTGGGGCACCAAAATACAAAGCAATGCAATTAATAGATGCTATGGAAAACCAAAATAGAGGAATTTATGGAGGTGTAATTGGTTATATAGGCTTTAATGGAGACATAAATACTGCAATTTTAATAAGAAGTTTTTTAAGCAAAGAAAACACCTTGTATTACCAAGCAGGAGCAGGAGTGGTATCAGAATCAGACAACCAGAACGAATTAAACGAAGTGAATAACAAGCTAGCTGCTTTAAATAAAGCCATAGAAATAGCTCAAAATTTATAATAAAAATGAAAGTTTTAGTTTTAGATAATTACGATTCTTTTACCTACAATTTAGTACATGCAGTAAAGAAATATACCCAAGAGGTTTATGTATTTAGGAACGATGAAATTTCTTTAGAAGAGGTAAATAAATATGATAAAATTATATTGTCGCCTGGCCCAGGCATTCCAGACGAAGCCAATTTATTAAAACCAATTATTAAGGAATATGCGTCTAAAAAATCAATTTTTGGCGTATGTTTAGGTCAACAAGCAATTGCAGAAGTTTTTGGCGGAAAATTATTAAATACCAAAAAGGTTTTTCATGGAGTAGCAACAGAAATAGATATAATTAACCAAGATTCTATTTTTGAAGGACTTCCAAATAAAATAGCTGTAGGTAGGTACCATTCTTGGGTGATTGACAACGATTTTTTCCCGTCCGAGTTAGAGGTTTTAGCCCGAGCAGAAGAAGGCGAAATAATGGCCATTAGACACAAAAAATTTGATGTAAAAGGAGTGCAATTTCACCCAGAATCTATTCTAACTCCAGATGGAGATAGAATAATAAAAAATTGGTTATTTTCTTAAAAAATATTATTTACAGATGAAAGATATTTTAGAAAAATTATATCAATACCAAACACTTTCTCAAAAAGAAGCTTATTTAGTACTAAGTAATATTACGCAAGGAATTTATTCTGAAATTGAATTAGCCTCTTTTGTTACCATATTTAATATGAGAACAATTACAATAGAAGAGCTAAAAGGATTTAGAGCCGCAATGTTAGATTTAGCTATAAATATAAATTTATCTGAATATGAAGCCATAGACATTGTAGGCACGGGTGGCGATGGAAAAAATACGTTTAATATTTCTACACTTTCTTCTTTTGTGGTTGCAGCCTGTGGGTACAAAGTAATTAAACATGGTAGTTATGGATCCTCATCTGTAAGTGGTTCATCAAATATGCTAGAGTACTTTGGTTATACATTTTCTAATAAAGTAGATGAATTAAAAAAAGAGTTAGACCAAGTGGGCTTATGTTTTTTGCATGCTCCGCTTTTTCATCCTGCAATGAAAAATATAGCTCTGGTAAGAAAATCGTTAAAAGTAAAAACCTTTTTTAATATTTTAGGTCCGCTAATCAATCCAGCACAGCCAAAATATCAATTATTAGGTACTTTTAACCAGCAAACCGCGAGGCTTTACCATAATTTATTAGAAGAATTAGGAAAAACCTATACCGTTATTACAAGTTTAGATGGGTATGATGAAGTTTCGCTTACCTCAGACGTTAAAGTATATTCTAATGTTGGAGAAAAACAACTAACAACACTAGATTTTGGAATAAAAAATAAATTAAATTTTAAAGACATAGAAGGTGGTAAAACCATAGAAGAAAACGCTAAAATTTTCTTGTCTATTGTAGAAGGAAAAGGAACAACCAACCAAAACCAAGTAGTAATTGCTAATTCTGCATTGGCTATACAAAGCATAAATCCATCTAAGAGCTTATTAATATGTTTAGAAGAAGCCAAAGAAAGTTTACACAATAAAAAGGTTCTTTCAATTTTTAAAAAATGTATAAATTCTTAACTAAGCAAGCTAAAAATGATTAATATATTAGAAAAAATAATTAACCACAAAAAAATTGAATTAGTTAAAGAAATTCAAAAAAATCCTATTTCAATTTTAGAAGAGTCTATCTATTTTAAAACAAACTGCGTTTCGGCAAAAAAAAATATTTTAGATTCAACCAAAACCGGAATTATTACAGAATTTAAAAGAATTTCGCCTTTAAAAGGACCAATCAATACCCAATGCACGGTAGAAGAGGTGGTAGCAGATTACGAAAAGTTTGGTGCTTCTTGTATCTCTGTTTTAACCGATGTAGATTTTTTTGGAGGTTCAATCTCTGATTTGCAAATTGCAAAAAAAAGTGTAGACATACCTATTTTAAGAAAAGAATTTATTGTAGACGAATATCAAATTTATCAAACAAAAGCTATTGGGGCAGATTTAATTCTTTTAATTGCAGAAGTTTTAACCAAAGAAGAAATTGAAGAATTTGCTAAACTAGCTAAAAGTTTAGGGTTAGAGGTTTTATTAGAAATTCATTTAGAGGAACATTTAAACAAAATTTGTAGTAACATAGACATAGTTGGTATTAATAACAGAGATTTAAGAACATTTAAAGTAGATTTAGATAATTCCATAAAAATCTCAAAACAAATCCCTAATCAATTTGTTAAAATTGCAGAAAGTGGTATATCTTCTCCAACAGATTTATTAAAGTTAAAAAATGCAGGATTTAACGGATTTTTAATTGGAGAAAATTTTATGAAAGAAGAAAATCCTGGTAAAGCATTTGAAATTTTTACTTCAGAAATAAAGGGATTAAAATTATGAAACACCTAAAAATAAAGGTTTGTGGCATGAAATTCCCTCAAAACATAGTTGAAGTAGCAGCGCTAAATCCCGATTTTTTGGGTTTTATCTTTTATCCGCTATCTAAAAGACACGTAAATGAAGAGGCTTTTAAAGTAGAGATTACAAATAGTAAAAAAATTGGCGTTTTTGTAAATCAGCCATTAGATTACATAACAGAACAAATAGAAAAATACAAATTAGATGGCGTACAATTACATGGCGATGAAAATGCAGCCTTTGCAAAAGAATTAAAAACTAAAACCATAGTATTAAAAGCCCTACAAATAGATGAGGATTTTAATTTTTCTACACTAGAAGAATATAATTTTTGTGTAGATTATTTTTTATTTGATACCAAAACTAAAAAAGAAGAAAGAGGCGGAACGGGTAAAAAATTTGATTGGAACTTACTAATTTTATACAAATTAGATATTCCCTTTTTTTTAAGTGGCGGAATTACATTAAACGATGTAGAAGACATTAAAAAAATAAATCACCAAAAATTAGAAGGGGTTGATATAAATAGTGGTTTCGAAGAATATCCTGGATTTAAAAATAGCACAAATATTAAAATGTTTATCAATCAAATAAGAGATAATGAAAAATAAGTATCAAGTTGATTCTAATGGATTTTACGGAGAATTTGGAGGTTCTTTTATTCCAGAAATGTTAGCTCATAATATGAATGAACTAACAAATAATTATTTAAAAATTATTGATACGGAAGAGTTTAAACAAGAATATAATTATTTGTTAAAGGAATATGTGGGAAGACCCAGTCCGCTTTTTCATGCAAAAAACTTATCAAAAAAATATAAATCTAATATATTTCTTAAAAGAGAAGATCTAAACCACACGGGTGCTCATAAAATCAACAATACAATTGGACAAGCTATTTTAGCAAAAACAATGGGTAAAACCAAAATAATTGCAGAAACTGGAGCTGGCCAACATGGTGTTGCAACTGCAACTGTTTGTGCATTAATGAATTTAGAGTGTAAAGTATTTATGGGCGAAGTAGATATTGAAAGACAAGCCCCAAATGTAGCTAGAATGAAAATGCTAGGAGCAGAAGTTATACCAGCTTCTAGTGGAAGTAAAACATTAAAAGACGCCACAAACGAAGCTTTTAGGTATTGGATAAATAACCCAGAATCTTATTATTTAATTGGTTCTGTAGTAGGTGCTCATCCATACCCCGATATGGTAGCTAGATTTCAGTCTGTGGTTAGCGAAGAAATTAAATATCAATTACAAGAGAAGTTTGGAAATCCCAATCCAAATTATATTATTGCTTGTGTTGGCGGAGGTAGTAATGCGGCTGGAGCTTTTTATCATTTTCTAGATAACGAAGAGGTGCAACTAGTTGCTGTAGAGGCTGGTGGAATGGGAGTTGATACAGATAAAACAGCGGCAACCATTAAAAAAGGAACTATTGGTGTCTTGCACGGAAGTATGTCTTATTTAATGCAAGATAAAGACGGACAGGTAATAGAGCCTCACTCCATATCGGCGGGTTTAGATTACCCAGGCATCGGGCCCATGCATGCAAATCTAGCAAAGACTAAAAGAGCTATTTTTTTAGATGCCACCGATCAAGAATCCATTGAGGCTGCTTTTGAATTAACAAAATTAGAAGGAATAATTCCGGCACTAGAAACAGCACACGCCTTAGCCGTTTTAAAAAAAATGAGTTTTAAAGAAGAAGATATCGTGGTAATAAATCTGTCTGGAAGGGGCGATAAAGATTTAAGTACTTACATTGAATATCTTTAAAAAAATACAAGTAAAAATGAGTTTATTTAATAGTAATAAAAATTTATTAGCCATCTATTTTACCGCTGGCTATCCAAAATTAGAAGACACAACCATAATTCTAAAAACATTAGACAAAGGAAATGTAGATTTAATAGAAGTGGGAATGCCTTACTCTGATCCACTAGCGGATGGTAATACAATACAAGAAACAAGCAGAATTGCCCTAGAAAATGGCATGAATATAGAGTTGCTATTTAACCAATTAGCAAGTGTTAAAGACCAAATAAAAACTCCAATTTTTATTATGGGTTACTACAATCAATTTTTGCAATTTGGACCAGAGTTATTCTTAATTAAATGCAAAGAAACTGGAGTAAAGGGTTTAATTCTACCCGATTTACCCGTAGAATATTACACCATTCATTACCAGGAATTATTTGAAAAATATAATATTAAAATTTCTTTTTTAATAACACCTAATACAAAAGAAGATAGAATTCAAACACTTAGTAATGCCTCAAGCGGATTTTTATACATAGTATCTTCTTCCTCTACAACTGGTTCTAAAGAAGGGATTTCTGATGAGCAAATAGCTTTTTTTAATAAAATAAATCAACTAAAAATAAACAATACTCAGTTAATAGGTTTTGGAATATCTAACCAAGAATCTTTTTATAAAGCCTCTGAATATGCAAACGGAGCAATTATTGGAAGTGCTTTTTTAAATGCTTTAAAGGGTATTAACCTAGAATTAGAAGTTTCTAATTTTATAAAAGCCATAAAATAACATAGTAAACAATGAAACAATTTATATCTGTTAACGACCTACCCAATGTACAAGAATTTGTAAATAAAGCATTAGAGATAAAGAAAAATCCTTTTGCAAATAATAACTTGGGTAAAAATAAAACCATAGGCTTAGTATTTTTTAATCCTAGTTTAAGAACCAGGTTAAGTAGCCAAAAAGCCGCCTATAACTTAGGGGCAAACTGTTGGGTATTGAATGCCGGTAAAGATTCTTGGCAGTTAGAAATGAATGATGGTACGGTAATGGAAAACACACAAGAACATGTGAAAGAAGCAATTATGGTTATGAGTACCTATTGCGACATTATTGCAGTTAGAACTTTCCCCACATTGGTAGATAGAGAACAAGATTATTCCGAAAAAATATTCAATAAAATTGTACAATATGCAACCGTTCCAATTGTTAGTTTAGAAAGTGCCACAAGGCATCCATTACAATCTTTTGCAGATTTAATTACAATAGAAGAACAAAGGCCTAAAGATAAAAAAATAAAGGTGGTTTTAACCTGGGCGCCACACCCCAAAAGCCTTCCACAGGCAGTTCCAAATTCCTTTGCAGAATGGGCTCCGCATATCCCCAATTCAGAATTTGTAATCACTCACCCAGAGGGCTATGATTTAGCCCCCACTTTTGTAGGAAATTCAAAAGTAGAGTTTAATCAAAATAAAGCACTAGAAGGTGCAGATTTTGTTTATACAAAGAATTGGAGTTCTTATTTAGACTATGGTAAAAGATTAGAGGTAAAAGAAAATTGGATGATAACAAAAGAAAAAATGTCTTTAACCAATGAAGGGAAATTTATGCATTGTTTACCAGTTAGAAGAAATATTATTGTAGCTGATGAGGTTATTGATAGTAAAAATTCAATAGTAATTAAACAAGCATACAACAGAATTTTTTCGGTTCAAACCATTTTTCAAGAAATTTTAAGAGGTCTATAAATTTCAATTAATTATTTTATTTTTGTATATAATTGTTAAATATTTTTTTAATCTACTATATCTTAGTATTTTTGTCAAATGTATTTTAGGTTAGTTATATTATTTTTATTGTTAATTTCATTAACAAGTTGTTTAAGCTTAGCTGATAGAGCATTAAAATCATCAAATAAAGATTTTATTATGTCTACTGCAAACGAACAATTAATTAAAAAAAAATATAGTGAAGCTGTATTATTATACGAAAAAGCAACTCCGCTTTTAACAGATATAAAAGATATACAAGAGGTTACTTTTAAAACAGCACAAGCAAATTTTGGAGATAAAAATTTTGTAACCGCATCACACCAGTTCAATGTGTTTCATACAAACTACCCAAGCTCTCCATTGGCAGAAGAATCTTTATTTCAATCGGCGTTAGCATTATATAATTTATCGCCAAAATATAACTTAGATCAATCAAAAACAGATGAATCTATAAAAAGGTTTCAAGCTTTTGTAAACTTATACCCAATTTCTTCAAAATTGAATGAGGCGAATACTAAAATAGACGAACTTAGAAGTAAATTAGAAAATAAACATTACCAGAATGGACTGCTTTACTACAAGATTGAAAATTATAAATCCTCATCGGTACAGTTTGCTAATTTTTTAAACGATTTTCCCGATACAAAGAAGAGAGAAGATGCTTTGTATTATATATTTGTTTCTCAATACCAAATAGCTTTTAATAGCGTATTAGATAAGAAAATAGAGAGAATAAAAGATGCCATTATTTCTTACAAGAATTTTGTTGAATTTTCTCCTCAATCAACTAAATTAAATGAAGTGAACCAAATGCAGGAGACTTTAAATAAAGAACTAAATAAAATTAACATTAATTAATTATATGAATAATTTCAAAAATTCTAAAGCCAGTTTATCTACTCAAACTTATGATAGAAATAAGCTTGACGAAAAAACTCAGAATATTTATGAGGCTATTGCAATTATGGCAAAAAGAGCAAAGCAAATTGATGCCGAAATGAAAATTGAACTAATAAATAAATTAGAAGAATTTTCTACAAATAATGATAGTTTAGAAGAGGTTTTTGAAAATGTAGAACAAATTGAGGTTTCAAAGTTTTATGAAAGACTTCCTAAACCATCAAATATTGCCATACAAGAATGGTTAGATAATGAAATTTATTTTAAAAGAGGAGAGGAAACAGAGAATTAAAAAATAAAAATGTCTTTTCTTAAGGATAAAAAAATATTAATTGCGGTAACTGGTGGCATAGCTGCTTATAAAATACCTATTTTAGTTAGGCTTTTTATAAAAGAAAAATGCCAAGTTAAAGTTATTATAACAGAAAAGGCAAAAGATTTTGTTACTCCGTTAACCCTTTCAACTTTATCAAATAATCCAGTTGAGTCTCTTTTTAAAACAGACGATGATAATTGGAATAACCATATAGAGTTTGCTCTTTGGGCAGATTACATAATTGTAGCTCCTGCCACAGCAAATACCATTGCTAAAATGGCAAGCGGTGTGTGCGATAATTTAGTTTTAGCAGTCTATCTCTCTTCTAAATGTAAGGTATTTGTTGCTCCGGCAATGGACTTAGATATGTACCTGCATCCCACCACTATAAAAAACTTAGAAACATTAGAAAAAAATGGAAATTTTATAGTTCCTTCTGAAAAAGGAGAATTGGCAAGTGGTTTATTTGGAGAAGGAAGAATGGCAGAGCCTGAAACAATAGTACAATTTGTTAAAGAGAATATAAAATTAAATCTTCCATTATTAGGAATAAAAGTATTAATTTCTGCCGGCCCTACCTATGAATACATAGACCCAGTTAGGTTTATAGGTAATTTTTCTACAGGAAAAATGGGGTTTGATTTAGCAAAAGAAGCATCAAAACTTGGAGCAGAAGTAACCTTGGTATCTGGAACAAGTAATGAGGATATAAAAAACTACCAAAATATTACTTTATGTAAAGTAATAACTACAAAAGAAATGCACGATGAATTATGGAAGCATTATCCTACTTCTACTATTGTTATTATGGCTGCGGCAGTAGCAGATTATAAAGTTAAATATATTGCCCAGCAAAAAATTAAAAAAATAGAATTTAACCTCACTATTGAATTAGAAAAAAATATTGATATTTTAAAATCTTTTGGCGATAATAAAACAAACCAATTTTTGGTAGGTTTTGCCTTGGAAACAGTTAATGAAGAAAAGTATGCCTTAGAAAAATTAAAAAGAAAAAACCTAGATTTAGTGGTTTTAAATTCTTTAAGAGATAAAGATGCTTGCTTTGGTGGCGACAATAATAAAATTACTATCTTCACAAAGACTCAAGAGAAAATTAATTTTGAGACAAAACCAAAATCAGAAGTTTCTAAAGATATTTTTATTGAAATTATAAAGCAATTAAACAAATAATGAATTTTTTTTACTCTTTTATAATGGTTTTTTTATGTTTAGATTTTGTAAAAAGTCAAGACTTAAATGCTACAGTAATAGTTAATTATGATAGGGTAAACAGTGCCAATATAAGTGTTTATAAAGATTTAGAAAAAAATAGTTCTAATTTTTTAAATAATACCAAGTGGACTAAAAATAGTTATGAATCTTTTGAAAAGATTGAATGTACGTTTAGATTTAATATAATCAGTTTTCAGAATAACAAACAGTTTAAAGCAAACCTTCAAGTACAGTCTTCAAGACCTGTTTATGGCTCAATATTTAGTACGCCTTTACTAAATATTCAAGACGATAAAATCTCTTTTAATTATACAGAAAATCAACAACTTTTATACAATAATAGAAATTTTAGTGGAAATAATTTAACGGAAATTTTAGCTTTTTATACCAATCTAATTATTGGTTTTGATTCTGATACCTTTGAGTTTAAAGGAGGAACAGATTCATTCAATTTAGCCAATCAAGTAGCAGAAATATCTATAAATCAGGGTTTTGATGGGTGGGATCAAGATGGTTCTAAATCGAGAACATTAATTATTAAAAATATATTGAGTCAAAATTTATCTGAATTAAGAAATATTTGGTATGAATACCACAAAGATGGATTAGATAATATGTACATCGATCCCTTAAGGGCAAAGAATAATATTTACAATTCATTAGTTAGATTTAATACTTTTACTTTAAACAACACAAATATTTTTAATATACAAGACTATTTTCTTTTTTTAAAACAAGATGAAATTGAACAAATTTTTTCAGAAAAACTAAAAAACCAAGACCTAAATATGTTAAAGTTGGTTGATGTTTTAAAGAAAGTGGCTCCAACCAAAGCCGCAATTTGGAATAAACTTCAATAACATTTATGTTAAAACATTTATTTATAGCAAATTACATTTTAATAGAAGATGTAAATGTTACTTTTAATAAGAATTTAACCATAATTACCGGAGAAACAGGAGCAGGGAAATCTATTCTATTGGGAGCACTCCGATTGATTATGGGCGAAAGAGCCGAATTAAGTTTTTTAAAAGATAAAGACAAAAAATGTGTGGTAGAGGCATCTTTTAATATTAAAAATTTAAATTTTTCTGCTTTCTTTTTAGAAAACGATTTAGATTATTTAGAAGAAACTATCATTAGAAGAGAAATTCTACCAAGTGGCAAATCAAGAAGTTTTATAAACGACACACCAGTTACGCTAAATATTCTTCAAGAATTTACAATAGATTTAATTGATATACATTCTCAGTTTAGCAACAATCAATTAAAAAATCCTAATTTTTTTATAACCATTTTAGACGCTTTTACAAATACAAATTTGTTATTGAATTATAAATTAGTTTATAAAGAATTTAAACAATGCGAAAAAAGAGTAGAAGAATTAAAATCTTTTTTCACCAATAATAATTCTCAAAAAGAGTATAATGATTTTTTGTTAGAAGAGCTTTTAAAATACTCATTTAAAGAAGAAGAACAAGAAGAATTAGAAACCGAACAAAATTTATTAGCCAATTCTAAAGATATTATTAGTGCAATAGATAAATCAATTCACTTATTAGAAAATGAAAATCAAGGCATAATTTTTTCTTTGTCTGATATTCAAAATTTACTCTTAAAAGTTGAAAAGGAAAGTAATGAAATAGTTGAATTTAAAAACAGAATAAGCACTGTTAAAATTGAACTGAATGATTTATTAATAGAAATGAATAAATTTATTTCTAACCTTGAAATTAACCCAGAAAAATTATTTAAAGTACAACAAAGATTAGATTTACTATATCAGTTACAAAACAAGCACAAGGTTAAAACCATTAAGGAGTTATTAGAAATACAAGAAAAATTAAATTCATCTAATTTTGAGTTAGAAAACGTAGAGCAAAATATTCAAGAATTAACGCAAAAAAAAGATAATTTATTTAATCAATTAACAGAATTATCTAATAAAATTTCTAAAGAAAGATTAACAAATTCTAAACAGGTTGAAAGTGAGTTAGAAAAAACCCTTATAAAATTAGGAATAGAAAATGCCAAATTTTCTTTTGAATTTCAAGATATAGAACTAACACTAAATGGAAAAGATAAAATTAAACTTAATTTTTCTGCCAATAAAGGGGTTGAATTTAAACCGTTAGACAAAATTGCGTCTGGTGGCGAAATAGCTAGAATTTCATTGGCAATTAAAAAAATAATTTCTTCTCATTTAAACCTACCTACTTTGGTTTTAGATGAAATAGACACCGGAATTTCTGGAAGAGTTGCCAACCAAATGGGCGAAATTTTAATGGATATGTCTACAAATATGCAAATATTTAACATAACACATAACCCACAAATTGCAGCAAAGGGAAATAACCATTTAAAGGTTTTTAAAGAAACCACCAATCTAATTACTAAAACATTTATTAAACCGTTAAACCAGGAAGAAAAAGTATTGGAAGTAGCCCAATTATTAAGTGGTAACGAGGTTACAGAGTTAGCAATTGCCCAGGCAAAAGAGTTGTTAAGAAATTAAAATTTTATTTGCTAAAATAGCCTGCATACATCTTTGTCCGTCTATTGCTGCCGAAACTATACCACCTGCATAACCAGCCCCTTCGCCACATGGGTATAGGTTTAATATTTCTAAATGATTTAGCGTGTCTTGTTCTCTGGGAATTCTAACGGGCGATGAAGTTCTAGATTCAATGGCTACTAAAACCGCATCGTTGGTTAGGTAGTTTCTCATTTTTTTTCCAAAATC
>JBGSBU010000016.1:0-16541 GCA_041730375.1 Solirubrobacteraceae bacterium | reverse complement strand
TGGCTTTTTATTTTTAATTCGTTTAGTTCTATTGGGTTATTTGCTGTAAGTAGATTTAAGATAATTTTTTCGTCTTCGGTGGTTTCAACTGCTTTTCTTTCGGGTTTCATTTGTGGGAAAAACAAGACCTCTTGTATGGATGCGTTGTTGGTTAAAAACATGATTAACCTGTCCATGCCAATACCCAAACCAGAGGTTGGTGGCATGCCATATTCTAACGCCCTAAGAAAATCGTGGTCTACGAACATGGCTTCGTCGTCGCCTTTTTCTGAAAGTTGCAACTGTGCCTCGAATCTTTCTCTTTGGTCTATGGGGTCGTTTAACTCGGAGTAGGCGTTGGCAACTTCTTTACCACAAATCATTAACTCGAACCTTTCTGTAAGTTCGGGGTTGTTTCTGTGCTTTTTAGTAAGCGGCGACATTTCTATGGGGTAATCTGTAATAAATGTAGGTTGAATAAAATTACCTTCGCATTTTTCGCCAAAAATTTCGTCTATAAGCTTTCCTTTGCCCATGGTTTCATTTACTTCTATGCCAATTGAAGCGGCAAAAACCCTTAATTCTTCTTCATTTTTATTGGTTATATCAAAACCCGTGTATTGTTTTATGGCATCCGTCATAGTAATTCTTGGGTAGGGTGCTTTAAAATCTATTTCGTGGTTACCAAAAGTTGCTTTGCACGTACCATTTACAGAAATAGCTACATTTTCTAATAGTTTTTCGGTAAAATCCATCATCCAATTGTAATCTTTGTAGGCTACATAAATTTCCATGGCGGTAAACTCTGGGTTATGGGTTCTATCCATTCCTTCGTTTCTAAAGTTTTTAGAGAATTCGTATACGCCATCAAATCCCCCTACAATTAATCTTTTTAAATATAATTCGTTGGCAATTCTTAGATACAAAGGAATGTCTAAAGAGTTGTGGTGGGTTATAAATGGCCTAGCCGCTGCTCCGCCTGGTATGGCTTGAAGCACGGGTGTTTCCACCTCCATGTAGCCATGAGAATTAAAAAAATTTCTCATGGCATTAAACATTTTAGTTCTTTTTACAAATACCTCTTTTACTTGCGGATTAACTACTAAATCGGCATATCGTTGCCTATATCTTTGTTCTGGATCGGTAAAACCGTCGTAAATATTTCCTTCTGCATCTGTTTTGGGTAAAGGCAATGGCTTTAGTGCTTTAGCAAGTAGTGTAAAATTCTTTACCATAATAGTTTTTTCGCCTACTTTGGTTAAAAAGGTTTCGCCCTCTATGCCAATAAAATCGCCAATGTCTAATAGCTTCTTATAAATATCGTTGTAAAGAGATTTATCTTCTTGTGTACAAATTTCGTCTCTGTTAAAATAAACCTGTATTTTGCCCGTACTGTCTTGTAACTCTGCAAAAGAGGCATTACCTTGTATTCTTCTGCTCATTAACCTACCTGCAATTTTAACTTTTATACCTTCGTTAAAATTTTGCTTAATAGCCTCGCTAGTATCTGTTATGTTGTATTCTTCTGCCGGAAAAGGATCTACTCCCAGTTTAATTAACTCTTTTAACTTTTCCCTTCTAATAATTTCTTGTTCTGACAATTGCATTTCTTATATTTATGAAAACAAAAGTAATACTTTTAAAAACATTTGTTAAACTGATAATTGTAATATAAAATGCGCGCATTAGTAATTTCTGGCGGAGGAGGAAAAGGGGCTTATGCAGGCGGAATTGTAGAGTATTTGATTCATGAACGGAAAATTAAATACGATGCCTTTTTGGGTACTTCTTCTGGTTCATTATTGTTACCCATGATTGCCTTAAACAAAATAAGTGATTTAAAAAATATTTTTTGTAATGTAAGTCAAGACGATATATTTGATGTAAGTCCTTTTAAATTAAAACGAAGCCCGATAGGTCAACTTCTAACTGGCATTAGTCATTTAAACATAATAAGACAATTTATAAACAGAAAAAAAACATTTGGAGAAAGCAATAATCTAAGAAAATTAATTTCTAAAAACTTTACAAAAGATTTATACCAGTTTTTGGTTGATAAGAATATAAATATTGTTGTAACCGTTTCAAATTTAACTACTAATGAATTAGAGTATAAATCTATTTTAGAAAATTCTTATGAAGATTTTATTGATTGGATTTGGATTTCTTGTAATTTTGTTCCGTTTATGACATTGGTTAAAAAAAATCATCATGAATATGCCGATGGTGGATTTGGAAAATTTGCTCCGATTAGTAAAGCAATTGCACTTGGAGCAACACATATTGATGCAATAATTTTAGAAACCTCTTCTCAACAAGTAAACTATATGCCTTCTACAAATGCTTTTAATTTAATGATTAGAAGTTTTGATTTTGTAATGAATCAATTATATATTAGTGACCTAGAAAAGAATAAATTAGAAGCTACTTTAAAAGGAATTACTATAAATTACTACCATGTGCCAAGAGTTTTAACCAATATGGCGTTGGTTTTTGAATCTAATAAATTAAATAATTGGTGGATTGAAGGTTTTAATTATGCCGAGAAACAATTTAATAACCACTAATAACTGTTTTTTTAACCCACAGTAATTTTTATAACAAACCTGCTCTATTTTATGCAAAATAAAAAAATAATTTTTAAAGATTTAGGCACAAACCTCCCTTATGATGAAACTTGGAAATACCAAGATTCTCTTTTGCAAGAAATAGTAGAAATTAAAAGAGCTAACGCCAAACTAGAGAATGAAAATAAAAAAATAACTCCTAATTATTTATTATTTTTAGAACATGCACATGTTTATACGTTAGGTAAAAATGGAAAAATAAATCATTTATTAGCAGAAAACTCTCTGTTAAAAGAAATAGATGCAACTTTTTACCATATTAATAGAGGCGGAGATATAACCTACCATGGACCAGGGCAGATTGTTGGCTACCCTATTATAGATTTGGATAATTTCTTTACAGACATACACAAATACTTAAGATACCTAGAAGAGGTGGTGATAAAAACTCTTGCCTATTTTAACATAGATTCCCAAAGATCTAAGGGAGAAACTGGTGTTTGGCTCGATGTTGAAAAGCCCTATGCAAGAAAAATATGTGCAATGGGCATAAGAGCTAGCAGATGGGTAACCATGCATGGTTTTGCTTTAAATGTAAATACGGATTTAAGTTATTTTAACCACATTGTGCCTTGTGGAATTGCTAACAAAGCGGTAACTTCTATTGAAAATGAGTTAAAAACTAAAATTAAAATAAATTTAGTAAAAGACAAATTATTGTATTATTTCGAAGAGGTTTTTGAATGTTCCTCTTCATAAAATTTAGACAATAAAAGCGATATGTTTTTATACATTTTATCTAGCCTGTCTGCAATTTGGTTGTCGTTTAACCATTTCGCTTCTACTATACCTTCTTCTAACTGTGGTTTTAGTTTTTTGTTATAAGTAGTAAACATCTCGAACCAAGTAACTTTTTTTAAAATAAATCTTTTATTTTTAGCTTGGTATATATGGTAGGTATTTTTAATTTTCCTTTTGCTTTTATCAATAACAATACCGGTTTCTTCTTCTACTTCTCTTATTGCTGCTTTGTTTTTTGATTCCCCAAGCTCAATTTTTCCTTTAGGTAAATCCCAATGCTCTAATCTTTTTATAAATAATTTTTCTTTTTTCTCGTTCAAAACCACACCTCCGGCTGCTTCAACAATAGGGAAGCAATTCTTAAATCTCTTCCAAATATCTTTTTCGTTGTTATAATAAATATTTACTCCTTTAGCTGGGGTTTTCTTTAGAATGGTTAGCGCATTTCTAAAAATTAAATCCGAAGTAAATTTTAAATTTATAAAATCGTTTTTTTCTTTAATTTTAGAAAGTATAATAGGTTTTTCTAAAAAATAAATTACTTTTTCTTTCATTTTTTTTAATTTATTAATCCAGCTCTTTTTAAAAGTGGGGTAACGTTTGGTTTTTTTCCTCTAAAGGCTAAATATAAGTCCATAGGTTGCCTTGTACCTCCCATAGACAAAATTGTATCTTTAAATTTTATTGCAATTTCTTTATTAAAAATTCCTTTTTCTTTAAAAGCCTCAAAGGCATCTGCATCTAACACCTCAGCCCATTTATATGAGTAGTATCCGGCGGCATATCCACCCTGAAAAATATGAGAAAAAGAACAACTCATATTGGTACCTTCTACAAAAGGATATAATTGGGTTGGTTGTAAAACTTCTTGTTCAAATTCTGATACGTTTTTAACCAAAGAAATATCAGAATTGTACCAAGCCATATCTAACATAGAAAAACTTATTTGCCTAAGGGTTTGGTAGCCGCTCATAAATTTTTTAGAAATAATTATTTTTTCTATTAATTCTTCGGGCAATACTTCTGCTGTTTGGTAATGTTTAGCAAATAAGGAAAGTGCCTCTTTTTCGTAGCAAAAATTTTCCATGAATTGCGAAGGAAGTTCTACAAAATCCCATAAAACACTAGTTCCAGAGAGAGATTTATATTTGGTGTTGGCTAGCATTCCGTGTAAAGCATGTCCAAATTCGTGAAAAAGTGTAGTAACCTCATCAAATGTTAGTAGCGAGGGGTTTGATTCTGTGGGTTTGGTAAAATTACATACTATTGAAATATGTGGTCTTTCTGAGGTGTTTAAACCGTAGTTTGATTGATTTTTAAAAGAGGTCATCCATGCGCCGGCTCTTTTTTCTTTTCTGGGGAAAAAATCGGTATACAGCAACGATAAATGTTCTTTGTTTTCGTCCAAAACTTCATAAACCCACACGTCTGAGTGATAAACCTCTATGTCTTTTCTTTCTATAAAAGAGATGCCAAAAAGCCTATTAGCTATTTCAAACGCTCCGTTTAAAACATTTTCTAGTTTAAAATAGGGTTTAATTTGTTCGTCTGAAAAAGCCAATTTTTTTTCTTTTAATTTTTCAGATAAATAGGCATGGTCCCAAGATTTAATATCAAGTATACCTTCTTCTAAGCCAATTGCTTTTAATTCTTCTATTTCTTTTTTTGCGGCAGGTAGCGATTTTTGTAATAATTCTTCTAAAAACGAAAAAACTGCAGCAGGTTCCTTAACCATTCTTTCTTCTAAAACAAATTGCGCATAAGAATTATAGCCTAATAGATTAGCCCTTTCTTTTTTTAAACCAACTATTTCTAAAATGTTTTGTTGGTTGTCTTTTTCGTTGTTATAAAATGCTTTAGAACCAAAAGCTATGCTCATTTTTTCTCTTAGTTCTCTATTAGCAGAGAATTTCATAAAAGGTAAATAACTTGGAATTTGCAAAGTAAATACCCAGCCTTTTAACTCTCTTTGGTTGGCTTCTTCTTTTGCGGCTTCAATGGCGTAAGAAGGTAAGCCTACCAACTCTTTTTCTTCTTCTATTTGTATAAAAAACCTGTTTGTTTCGTCTAATACATTTTTACCAAAGATTAACCCCAATTGACTCAGTTTTAGATCTATTTCTCTTAATCTGTTTTTTTTATCTTCTTGTAAATCGGCGCCATTTCTTTTAAATCCTTTGTAGGTTTTTTCTAATAAAATTTTCTGTTCTTCATCTAATATTAAATTATCTAAAGTGCCGTAAACACTTTTTACTTTGTTAAATATAACGGTATTTAAAGAAACATCGCTAGAGAATTTAGTTAAAATTTTAGAGGCATTTTGCGTTATTTCTTGAATTTCTTCATTGGTTTGGGCAGAATTTAAATTAAATAAAATGCTTGTAACTCTATCTAATTGCAAGCCAATTTTTTCTAAAGCTTCAATGGTATTAGAAAACGTAGGTAATTGCAAATTTTCTTCGATTGCCTTTATTTGAGTTTCTGATTCTTGAATTAGTTTTTCTATGGCTGGAATAAAATCTTGGTTGTTAATTTTAGAAAAAGGTGCACTTTTAAATGGGGTAGAAAATTCTTTTACCAATAAATTATTCTGCATAATTAAACTATTCAACTAATTTTATTTTTATTTTTTATCGATGCTTTTTCGTTTCTTTCTATTACCAAATTTGGTCTGGTCCAACGCGGATTTTCTCCTAAATCTTCTAGCACAGATTCTTCTATAGAAACCACTTCTCTTTTTAAATGCTTCTCGAAAGGTGCTTGTTTTTGCAATCCCAAATCGTTAAACAATTTCATGTCTTGGTTTATATCTGGGTTTGGTGTGGTTAATAATTTATCGCCCGCAAAAATGGAATTTGCTCCAGCAAGGAAACATAATGTTTGTCCTTCGCTACTCATGTTTGTCCTTCCGGCAGATAACCTAACTTGCGTGTTGGGTAAAACAATTCTGGTTATTGCAACCATTCTCACCATTTCAAAAATAGATACAGCTTCTTGTTCTTCGAGCGGAGTTCCTTCTACTGCTACTAAAGAGTTTATTGGTACAGATTCGGGCTGAGGATTCATGTTGGCTAAGGTTTTAATCATACCTGCTCTGTCTTCTAAACTTTCTCCCATGCCAATAATTCCGCCTGAACATAATGTAATGCTTGTTTTTCTAACATTGCCTATGGTTTGTATTCTGTCTTCAAAAGCTCTGGTTGAAATTACTTCTTTGTAATATTCCTCAGAAGAATCTATGTTGTGGTTATAGGCATATAACCCTGCTTCTTCTAATCTTTTTGCTTGATTTTCTGTTATCATGCCCAGGGTGCAGCAAACTTCCATTTCCATCTTGGTTATGGTTCTAACCATTTCTAATACTTCATCAAATTCTTTTCCGTCTTTAACATTTCTCCAAGCAGCACCTAAACATACCCTAGACGCCCCTGCGCTTTTAGCATTTTCTGCAAGTTGCCTAACGGTTTCTACCGTCATTAAATCATTTTTCTCTACATTGGTGTGGTACCTTGCCGCCTGCGGACAATAGCCACAATCTTCTGGGCAACCTCCCGTTTTTATAGAAATTAAAGAACTAATCTGAATTTTATTTGGATCGTGGTGCTCTCTATGAATTGTTGCTGCTTTATATACTAAATCCATAAAAGGCAAATTATATAATTCTACAATTTCTTTGGTGTTCCAAACTTTATTTTCGTTCATTTTAATACTTTAGGTTTAATCCTGGTTTCTACAAATTTAAAAAGATATTGAATAGGGTTAAAAAAATTACTTCTTACCTAAAAATAAAATAACCTATTCTACTTTATTTGCTTTATGTGTTTTTTAGTTTTCATGAAAAAGCCCAAGCTTTTTAATTAACGAGACTTGCTTAATTTATTTTTTTGTGTAGTATTTTTTATGTATCGGTCTCATTAATTATAAGTTTTATGTAAATCCCCAGCTAAGATATAAATTATTTTTCTTAGCTTAAAAAAAATAAATTATGCATATTCTTCTTTTTGTTTTACAACTTTAAGCCAGCTAATTTTAGCGTCTTAACCAACCTATGATTAATTTATTTAACACAAAATAAATTATACCTCAAAGAAAATTTGCTTCAATATTTAATAAAATATAGCAGTAAGTAGTACACTTTAAACTTGTTTTTATTAGATTTGATTTTAAAATTTTTAACATAACTTATTTATAATGAAAACTAAACTAAACTTTTATTCATTGCTTTTTTTAATTGTACTGTGTTTTTCGATGAATTCTTGCTCAAATGATTTTCTAGAAAATCCTACTACTAAAACAAAAGACTCAATTATTTTAAAAGCTACTAAAGAGTTAAAACTTAAAATGAGGGTAAATCTGCTCAATAGAGATTATTTAGTTATTCTTCCTGGTTCTCATTCAGCAGATTCTAATACTAAATATCCTGTTGTTTTTGGATTTCATGGTGTGGGTAATAATTATACTCAAATGAAAAGATATTTGGAGGCTAAAGCAAATGAAAAAAACTACATTTTGATTTTACCAAATGGTACTGCTGGTGTTAGTAATGTTATAGGAATGTCTTTTAGGGGTTGGAATGCTGGTGATTGTTGTGGACCAGCCGAATATAGAGATGCTAAAGACGTAGAGTTTATCTCTCAATTAATTAAAGAGGTGGTTGAAAAATATAATGGCGATGAAAAAAGAATATATCTAACCGGCTTTTCTAATGGCGCTATGATGTGTTACAGAGCCGCATGTGAATTATCAGATAAAATAGCGGCTATTGCCCCAGTATCGGGCTCTATGAATACGGGGTCTTGTAATGATAAAACCAGACCTGTTCCTTTATTACAAATTCATTCAACAAATGATAATATAGTTCCTTATAATGGAGGATTTAGTATTGCTTCTTTTTTTGGAAGCCTTAAGCTAACGAAGCTAACTTTTCGTTCTGTAATCTATGGGCTAGAGAAATGGGCAATGATAAATGGCTGTGACAGAGATGTTACAGTTACAGAAAAAGAAGGTTATTCTATATTGGAGTGGAAAAATTGTAAAAATAATATTGCTACCACCATTCATTATCGCTTAAACAATGGAGCGCATACTTGGCCAGGCTCAATAAGAGAGGTTGGCAAAACCGAACCAAGTAATGTTATCAATGCAACAGATATGATTTTTGATTTTTTTGATGGCAAAAAATTAAATTAGTTCCCATTGTTTTAAATGAAATTATAATATGATTTTTAAAAGTGTCTTTCTTCTGTTTTAAGTTAAATGCTTAAGAATTTGGGTATAAAAACAGAAAAATCAATACAGTTCTATCTGCTTTAACTATTTTCTGCTTTTAGAATTAGAGTAGAAAATTCATAAAAAAAAGGTTTGTATCAGTGTTTTGATACAAACCTTTTTTTTATAAAGATTTTAAATACTCCTTCTTTAATTAAAAAGGAGCTTTGCTGTTCTTCGCTTTAAAAGATGGTATTGAATAAGGTAAGAAATTTTCTGTGGCATAGTAATAAAATGAGGAGATAGTATTTATAAATGAAGTTTTAGTTAGCTTATTGTTTTGGTACCCTTCAATTTTATCTAGATCAATTATAACTTTACTTGTTTTACTATATCTACCAGGAACCTGCTTTATTGCACCCTCCTTAAGTTTAAAATAATAAGTAGGATTTTCATTAGTTAACAATGGTTCGATTTTATCCCCTACAAAATAAAAAGCAAGGAAATTTTTGCTGTCTGAATAAGTGCCTTCAAGAGCTACCACAGCTACTCTATCTTTTCCCTTCATCATATCTGGCGATCTATCAAATGTAATTTTATTCATAGCATTCAAATAATCAGGATCTATATTTATATTAAGATCATCTTCATTAATATTTTGTTCAATTTTAAGTGAATCGGGTTGTGGTTGTTTGGCGTAAAGTGGCTTGCGAATCATATCAATATACCCTAGTTGCCTTCTATTATTTAGAGTTGCAGTAGTTATGTAACTGATTCTTTGGCTCCATTTACCCAAAATATATTCCTTTCCGTTATTTATTTTATGTAATTCTAATTTCTCTAGATTAATTAAAACCCTACCATCATTTATAGGTTTACCATCAAGACCGCTGTATCGCTTAGATGGGTAAGTGGTAACCGCACCACCAAGGTCTTTAACGTAATACTTAAAGGTTGAACTAGAAGAAGGAAAATTGGTAGGAACGACCTCTATTTTACCATTATTATTAAATCTAAGATTAAGAAATTCCGAATCATCATTAGTGGTATCTGTAAATGTTAAAGAAAAGGCTTGATTATATTTCATTGCCTCTGAAGATCTATCAACCTCAACAAAAAAAGCCTTATCGTTCCACGCCTTTCCTTTTCCGTCAATCTTGGTTTCTTTACCAGACCACAAAACCACATCTCCACTAAGGTTATTTAAGTTTTTGCCCAATAGACTATAGGTGGCTACATTATTTTGAAACCCTGTTTTTTTATTTTCTTTGGGTTCTATTATTCCCTCATCATCTTTATTACAAGAATTAAAGGAAAAAATACCAGACGCTATGCCTACTATTAAAATAAGACTTTTAAAATACTGTTTTTTTATTTTTTTTTATTTTTTAATAATAATGGCAAACTTCCAAAAAAAATAAACCACTCATGTTAAATTAATGTTAAGTTTTAATAATGGTTGGTTTAATTTTCAAACACCTAATTTATTCAATGGTTTACACGTAAATGCTTCATGTTTTTTACAATAACCAAATACTTTAACAATTTTTAAACTATACGTAATAAATTATAAAATTTAAGTTAACTATATGGGCTTTTAAGATTATTTTTTTATTTGCTTTTACCTCTTTTACACTCTTTAAACCGCAAGAAACCAGCTACATAGCGGAGCCAAATTATAACAGATACTTTAACTTGGTAATTAAAACTTATAAAAGAATAAATACCTAAAGTAAAACAAGCTAATATTAATAACGCTATGAGAAGGCAAAAAGAAGCAATAGAAGAAGGCTCAAATATTTTCTCTAAACATCTTTTTAGACTAAAAAAAATTAACGACAAAAAGAGGCCCGTTGAGTTAAAAAACTATTAACCAAACCTCAACTTTATGTATGTCTTAAAAACAAAGTATCTAAAATGGATTTATAAATACTTTCTAAATACTCTTAAATTTGTTTATACTTATATTCCTTCCTTTTGTTAATTTCTAATTAATTTTGTAGAATGATTAGAATTGGAGTTTTGGGTGGTGGTGCATCTGGTTTTTTTATAGGTGCCAATCTACCTAAAAGTAAAAATTATAACGTTACTATTTTCGAGCAAAGTAGCGAGGCGTTACAAAAAGTAAAAATTTCTGGTGGTGGCAGGTGTAATGTTACTAATGCCTGTTTTAATGCCAAAGAGTTGGTTGAAAACTACCCCAGAGGTAGAAAAGAATTGTTGAGTGTTTTTTCTGTCTTTCAGCCTAAAGATACTATGGATTGGTTTTCTAAAAATGGTGTTTCTTTAAAAATTGAAGCAGACAACAGGGTTTTCCCAGTCTCTAACCAATCTTCCAGTATTGTTAATTGCTTAAGGGGCAAGGCCTTAGAGCATGGTATTACAGAAAAATATTCTACTACAATTATAGCTATTAAAAAGGAAAATAACGGCTTTTGGGTTTCTACTAAAACAGAATCTTTTTTCTTTGATGTTTTAATTATTACCACAGGAAGTAGCCCAAAAACCTGGGAAGTAATTAAAAATTTAGGACACAAGATTATTCCTCCGCTTCCTTCGCTTTTTACTTTTAATTGTACCGATTCTTTGTTAAAAGGCATGGCAGGAACTAGTTTCGATAAAATTTCTGTTAAAATAAGTTCTACAAAGCTAGAACAAATTGGCGCTGCATTAATTACCCACAGAGGCCTAAGCGGACCGGCAATTTTAAAACTTTCTGCCTGGGGTGCAAGGGCATTAGCCGATGTAAATTACACATTTGAAATAACCATAAATTGGATTGGGTTAAGCCGCCAAGAAACTATTGATTTTTTATTTAAGTTTAAAAAAGACAATTTAAATAAATCAATAATCAATCTATATGCTAGCTTGCCAATAACTAAAAATTTTTGGATTAAAATTCTAACTAAAGCCACCATAAAGGAACAAACAAAACTTTCGGAAATTTCTAACCGCGATGTTTTAATGCTATCAGAAATACTAACTCAAAGCAAATTATTGATTTCCGGAAAAAACACCTTTAAAGAAGAATTTGTTACCTGTGGCGGAATAGATTTAAAAGAAATTAATTTTAAAACCATGGAAAGTAAATTAATTCCAAATTTGTATTTTGCTGGCGAGGTCTTAAATATAGACGCTGTTACAGGTGGTTTTAATTTTCAGGCAGCATGGAGCGAAGCTTTTATAATTAGCCAACAATTAAAAACCAAATTTAACTAGATTTTATCTTTTTTTGTGAAGAATATAATTGGTAATTATGTAGCAAAGCAATTGCCCCTATTGCCATTATAATATCTACTTTAACATTCTAGCCCATTGGTTTTTTGCTAAATAAAATATAATTATAAATTAAAGTGCTTATATTTTATTGTATTGGTTTGTTTGTGAGATAAAAAGCCAGCTTAAAAAACGATACAACTTAACAATGACATTAATAAAAAACATAGAATCGTTAAGTGATTTTGGAATTTTTCAAAATTCCGAATGGAATGACTTACCCGATTTTAAAAGATTTAATCTTATTTATGGATGGAACAGGTGCGGGAAAACAACATTATCTCGAGTTTTTTCAAGCTGTGAAAAAAAATCCACCTACCACACGGATACATTCAAACAATTTCCTGTGAACGGAGAGTTTGAAATCACATTATACGACACTACACTCATTAAATCAAAGGAAATTGCAAAATCGAGTTTAGCAATTCGAGTTTTTAATCAAGACTTTATTGATAGTAATGTATCTTTTGAACCTAATAAATCAAGCAACGGAATAGTTTATTTAAGTGAAGTTGATATTGATAGTAAAAAGAAGCTTGACAAAATAAACATTGAAAAAAAGGGATTAAAAGAAAAGTGTGAGTTAGCAAAGAAAAACCGAGAATCTAAGGAGAGAATTAGAAATTTATTTTTACAAAGTGTAGGAAGAGAAGTCTCTAATATTTTGTTTGATAAAACTTATAACAGAACCAAGGTTGAGCTAAGAATAAAAGACCAGGGGATTGATAAAATTAAAACACAAATTTTAAATGATAACGAAAAAACTAAGTTTGAGGAAAAGGTAAAGCGGAAAGTCGGAAAAGAAATATCGAAGTATAAAGAAGTTGAAATAAAAATTCTGCTTTATGGTGATGACATCAATGGAATCTACAATCACATTAAAAATTTATTAGCCAAGGAAATAATCGCTGAGACAATTGAAAAACTAAAAAATGATGAAGAACTAAATAATTGGATAAAAAAAGGATTTGAAATTCATAAATCAAAAGATGAATATGGTAAATGTCTATTCTGTGATAATACGTTCCCAAACCAACTGTTCGACAAATTTTCAAAACATTTCAGTAAAGATTATCTTGATTTACAAACGAATATTGAATTATTCATTTCTCTCTCAAAAAATCTCAAATTTTCGCAAATACAATCTGACAATTCGGAAATTTATCCAGAATTAAGAGTTGAATATGTTGCACACGCTGAAACGTTGAACTTATCAATAAAAGCATTTACAGATTGGTTGTTTATTAGTTCTGAAGCTTTATTAAATGAAAAGAATAAAAATCCCTTTGATAAAGACTTGGTTGAAATGTTAGTTGAGCCAAGTGATTTTGAAAAGGTAATAAATAAGAATATTTCAACATTAAACGAGGTTATAGAAAAACATAATAAACAAGTCATTGGACATAGTGATGAAGTGGCTACATCAAAAGAAAAACTTGAACTACATACAATTGCAAAAGCCATTATAGATGAAGATTTTCAAAAAATGGAGAATGAATATTTATCATCACTTAACAACGAACAATCTTGTATAGACGATTTTTCAGTCGTTGAAAAGGAAGTGGATAAATTAGAAAAGGAAACATCACAAATTGGCAGTGCTCTAACTAAAATTAATAAGCACCTCAAATCCTACTTTGGGAGGGATGAAATATTACTAGATTTAGATTCCTCAAAAAAAGGATATCTAATTTACAGAGATGGTATTCCCGCATCGAATCTGAGCGAAGGAGAAAAAACAGCAATCGCCTTTTCATACTTCATTGTAAAGACAGAGGAAAGAGACTTTAAAGTTAGTAATAGTGCAATTTTCATTGACGACCCAATTTCAAGTTTAGATAGCAATTTTGTTTACCACAGTTTTTCTCTAATTAAGGAACACTTTCAGTTTGCAAAACAACTTTTCATTTCAACTCATAACTTTCATTTCTTTAATTTAATAAAAGAATGGTTCACACAAAAGAACAACAAAGTTCAAGAGGAAAATATTGAATTGAAAAGGAATGGAGTAGAATTAAAACCTTTTCCGAGTGAATTTTATATGATAGAGAGCTTTTATGAAAAGGAAAGAAGGAAATCTAAATTAAAGTCATTAGACCAAACTCTTAAGAGATTCAAATCGGAATACCAGTTTTTGTTTAATAATATTAACCAGTTTTTATCATTTAGCCCGGATTATGGTGATTTATATACTATTGGTAATATCTCTAGAAGATTCTTTGAAATATATGCGGATTTTAAAATTCCAAATTCAAGCAATCTAAGACAAAAAATGGAAGCACTATCAAAAGAAGCAAATTCAAATGATGCAAAGATTTCAATGACAGATTTAGGCAAAGTCTACAAACTAATAAATGAATATTCACACAATTATGAACCAATGAGTTCTATTGAACATACAGACAAAAGTGAAAGCAATCAGGCTATAAAAACGCTTTTAAAAATAGTTGAGTATTCCGATAGCAAACATTTCGAAATAATGAAAAAGAATTGCATATTAATATGAAACCACCAGCAGCTAAAACTTATTTTACAAAAATGTAGCTTTTGAACTAGATAGAACATTTACCAACCCATTTTTTATTGTTTGTTTTTCTTTTTGCTCAATTTTTTTTTAATAATTAATGTTCAATCCAAAGCCAAGGCCCATATCGCTATCGTAATGGGTGGTAAGTCCAATATTTTTATTTAAAATATAGCGAAAGCCAGCCATGTATTCTTTGTCGGTATTCCACATGGCATTCATTCTAATTCTTTTAGAAATGGGTATATCCATTCTTTCGAATTGCAATCTAAAATTTCCGTCGGTAAAAATTTCGGCTTGTGTTTTTATTAGCATGGGTAAAATGTATTCTATCCCTACACTAAAAACAGAACGATTGTCTTTGGTGCTTTGTTGTCCAAAAATATTTTCTTCTATTTCTTTATGAAGGTGAGCGTCTGGGTTTCCATTATGCCCCATGTCTAGGTATTCATGGGCTTTTCTGTATCGCCAATCAAACCCAACAAATGGCATAAGCCATTGCATTTTACCAATGTATTTACCAATATGTGTTTCGGTTTCGTAGCCGTGGTGGCCGCTATAACCCAAACGCCATTCTGTGCCAATGCTCCATCTTGTGTTTTGTATCATTGCCATTCCGTCGTTTCCGTTGGTGGCAAAATCGTTTTCTGCCATAATATGAAAGTTTCTATCGTCGGCAAATAATTTTCGTTGGGCCAATTTAGGATTTGTAATTAATGGATTGGGAGGTTGGTTTTTGTAACTAAAAATTCTTCCCATTCCGCTCATCATATGGTACAAAATATGGCAATGAAAAAACCAATCGCCCTCTACATTGGCGTAGAATTCTAACACATCGGTTTCCATTGGCATAATATCTACAATATTTTTTAGCGGAGCATAATCGCCTTGTCCGTTCAATAACCTAAAATCATGCCCATGCAAATGCATGGGGTGTCTCATCATAGAACCGTTATATAAAACAATTCTTACCCTTTCGCCTTTTTTAATGAGAATTTTATCGGTTTCGGAAACCACTTTATTGTCTAAACTCCAAACGTAGCGGTTCATATTTCCAGTAAGTTCAAACCTTAATTCTTTTACTGGTGCATCTTCTGGAAGTGTAGTTTTAGTTGGCGATTTTAACATGGCATAATTAAGCGTTGTAATATCCGAAAGTTTGTTGATGTTATAATTGTCTTCCGTCATTTTCATTCCGTCCATTTTTGCCTCTTTTTTTTTCTTTGCTTCGCCTGTAATTTCCGGATACATCACCATATTCATATCCATTTGGTTTAAAGACATTTGCATTCCCATATCATCCAAGTCTCCATTCATTTTCATCATTCCGTTCATCATTTTCATACCCTCAAAATAGTTGAGTTTGGGCAATGGTGTGGTTAATTGTTTTATGCCATCGCCTAAATAAATGGCGGTTGATTTTGTGCGGTCTTCAGAAGTGGCTAAAAATTCGTAAGCGGTTTTGTCGGCTGGAATGGTTACGATAACATCGTAAGTTTCGGAAACAGCAATAAGCAGCCTATCTACTTCCACTGGTTCTACATCGTTGCCATCGTTTGCTACAACGGTTATTTTTCCGCCTGCATAAGTAAGCCAAAAGTAGGTTGAAGCACCACCGTTTGAAATTTGTAAACGCACTTTATCTCCACCTTTAAATTGCGAAAGTTGGCTCTCGTTTTTTCCGTTGATTAAGAATTTATTGTAATACACATCGCTCACGTCCATTGCATTCATTCGTTTCCATTCGTTGGTAACTTTGGTTTTGAAATTTCCGCTTTTTATGGCTTCGGCATAACTTTGGGTTGTGCCTTTTTGGATAGCGAACCAATCGGAAGCATTATGTAACATTCGGTGAACGTTTTCGGGTTTCATATCTGTACATTCGCTTAAAATTACTGGAACTGTTGGTAAATCGTCTATTGCTTTTCTAAAAGTTGGGTCGGTTTCTTTTTTGAGCATAACAAAGTTTCCGTACATTCCGATTTGTTCTTGCAGACCTGAATGGCTGTGATACCAATGTGTGCCGTTTTGTATAATTGGGAAAGTATATTTGTGTGTAGTATTGATGCAAAGAGAAATTTGCATAATTGGTTTGTTAGTAATTCGCGTATTAGCATTTATTATTTTCCAAATTCGCTGTGATTGCGTGGCCGCGTTATTATGCGTATCTCACCTCCGCACCCAGC
>JBGSBU010000015.1:0-17327 GCA_041730375.1 Solirubrobacteraceae bacterium | reverse complement strand
CAGATAACTTAAACCTAGATTACAAAACTCCTATTAATAACGTAAAAGCTGTAGAAGCAGAAATTTATAAAATGGAAGCTGAGTTTGAAGCATCAAGACTTTTAACCTTAAAAGCAGCTTGGATGGCAGATAATAGAAAGCCAAATTCATTAGAAGCATCTGTTTGTAAAGCTAAAGCAGCAAGAACCGGAAATGCAACTACATTAAAAGCAGTTGAGCTTTGTTCTAGTTTAGGTTACACACAAGACGAATTGATAGAGAAATGGGCTAGAGATTCTAAAATTCTTGATATTTTTGAAGGAACGCAACAAATTCAACAATTAATTATTGCTAGAAGAATTTTAGGTAAATCTTCTTTAGAGTTAAAATAATTTAAAACTATTTTTAAATTAAAAACTGCTTAGATTAAATTAATCTAAGCAGTTTTTTTTATTTTCCCTACTATTGCTAAAAATTAATTTATATCTTTTTCTAAAAAAGAAAGGTAGTTTTTGTAGCGTATCTTATTTATTACTCCAGCTTCTACTAATTTTATTATTTCACATCCATGTTCGCCAATGTGTAAACAATTATTGTATTTACATTTATTTTTATGGGCTAATATTTCTGGGAAGTAATCTTGTATTTCTTCCTTAGAAAGATCTACTAATCCAAACTCCTTTATACCAGGTGTATCTACCAAGTAACCTCCAAAACTCCATTTATGCATTTGGGCAAAAGTGGTGGTATGTTGCCCTTTTTGATTGTAACTAGAAATTTTTGCAGTCTTTATTTCTAATTTATTATTTAATGCATTAACAATGGTTGATTTACCCACACCAGAATGACCGCTAAATAATGTTACCTTATTTTTTAGTATTTCTTTTAATTCCTCTATGCCATTATTATTTTCTGCCGAAACAAAAAATACTTTATAATTAATGTTTTCGTAAATGTTTTTTAATTCCTCTGCCTCTTGTTGTTGTTCCTGGTTCCATAAATCTGATTTATTAACCACTATGATTGATGGAATGCTATAACACTCTGCGGTTACTAAAAACCTATCTATAAAGCCATAGGTTATTTTGGGTTGAGCGATAGATACAACCAAACAAGCCAAATCTATATTCGAAGCAATAATATGGGTTTCTTTGGAAAGGTTAACCGATTTTCTTATGATGTAATTAATTCTTTTTTCTATTTCAGAAATTACAAAATCGTTGGTATCTGTTTTTATAAAAGAAACCCAGTCTCCAACGGAAACTGGGTTTGTATTTTTTGTATATGTTAGTTTTAGTTTACCTCTTAGCGTAGCATTAAATTCGTTTCCTTCTTCATCTTCTACCACATACCATTTACCAGTAGATTTTAAAACCCTTCCTCTATGCATTATTTTTTATTCATCACATCATTTTGAATACCCACAGATTCTTGATGAATTACCTCTAAAATCTTCTCTACTAACTCTTCAGAAAGATTTAATTTTAACCCTTCTGCTTTTAATCTATTAGAAATCTCTTCCCATCTGCCTGGTTGAAAAACGGCTACATTGTGTTCTTTTTTTAAACCACCTATTTGGTTTACTACCTTCATTCTATGCGAAACAGCTTCTAATAATTGTTGGTCTAGCTCATCTATCTCGCTTCTTAATTGCGAAATTGTTGCTTGGTACAAACTACCATCGCTATCATGTTTTCTAATTTCTAGTTCTTTTAGTATTTCTAATAACCTAGCAGGTGTTACTTGCTGTTTAGCATCAGACCAAGCGTTATCTGGATCGTTATGGGTTTCAATCATCAACCCGTTATATTCAAAATTAAATGCCTGTTGAGATACCTCTAAAATCGCATCTCTATTACCAGTAATGTGCGAAGGATCGCAGATAATTGGAATATTTGGGTATTGCTTTTTAAACTCTAAAGCTATTTGCCATTGAGGTTTATTTCTGTATTTGGTTTTTTTATAGGTAGAAAACCCGCGATGAATTACGCCTAGTTTCTTAATACCCATTGCAGCTAATCTTTCTAATGCACCTACCCATAATTCTAAATCTGGGTTTACCGGGTTTTTTACCAATACAATTTTATCTGTATTTTTTAGTGCCTCGGCAATTTCTTGTACTTGGAAAGGGTTTACTGTGGTTCTTGCTCCTATCCACAAAATATCGATACCTGCTTCTAATGCTAGTTTGCAATGTTCTGCATTGGCAACTTCTGTAGAAGTCAAAATATTATATTTTTCTTTTACTTTTTTAAGCCAACCCAAGCCTATTGCTCCAACTCCTTCAAAATTACCTGGTTTAGTTCTGGGTTTCCAAATTCCTGCTCTATAAACCTGCACATAAGATTTATCTAAATCTTCTGCTATTTTAAGCACTTGCTCTTCGCTTTCTGCACTACAAGGCCCAGCAAGTATTAATGGTTTATCAAATTGCTTTATCCAGTTTTGTTCTATTTCTAATAAATTAATCATAATTGTAAATTTACACTATTTTAAGATTTTACCAATTTTGTTTCCGTTATATAAAAATTCTACTATTTTTTTAGAATCATTTTTTTCTATTGCTGTTTTAATTTCTAGCAATTTAGTTGTAAACCCATCTATTGCTTTAATTATATTTTGTTTATTGTCTAAATATATGGGTAGCCACATTTCTGGCGAACTTTTAGCCAACCTAACTGTTGATGCAAAACCGCTTCCTGCAAGGTTTAATATTTCTTTGCTATTTTCTTTGTTATTTAGCACTGTATTACTTAATGAAAAAGAGATGATATGAGATAGATGTGAAACATAGGCAAGGTATAAATCGTGGTCGCTACTACTCATATAAACTAAATTCATTTTTAACAAATGTAAAAGTTCTTTTACTTTATTTAAAATTATGGGAGTGTTTTTTTCTATATCGCATAAAATACAGGTTTTATTTTCGTATAAATCTGCTAGGGCACTTTCTGGACCAGAATATTCTGTACCTGCAATTGGGTGTATTGCTACAAAATTTTTTCTTTTTGGGTGATTTACCACCGAATCTACTATACTTTTTTTAGTAGAACCCAAGTCTATTACAACAGCAGTTTCTTTAATTAAATCTAAAACCATTGGCAATTGGTTAATAATTGCGTCTATTGGGGTGGCTAAAACTATAAAATCTGCATTAGGTACTAGTTCTTGAAAAGTACCATGACTATCTATTAAATTTAATTCTACGGCTTTTTTTAAAGTAGTTACATTTCTACTAATTGCTTGGTAATTTTTGGCGAAATTATTTTTTTTCATTGCCAATGACATAGAGCCGCCCATTAAACCTATACCTATAAAAACTACATTCATTTTACTACTATTCTTTCTTTTGCTTCATTTATTTTAACAACTGGTGCACATAAAGAAAATCTAACATATTTTTCGCCATTAGAACCAAATATTTTGCCTGGTGTTATAAAAATTCCTTTTTGATGCAATAAATTATATATAAAAACTTCTGCATTTGTATTAACTGGAAGTTTTGCCCAAACAAATAAACCAACTGCTTTTTTATTGTATTTTAAATTTAAAATATCGCAGATTTCCCAAATAATTTCTCTTCTTTTTTTATACTCTTCATTTAATTGCAAATACCAATCATCAGAAAGTTGCATGGCTTTAATTGCGGCTTTCTGCAAAGCATAAAACATGCCAGAATCCATGTTGCTTTTTACTTTCAAAACCTGTTGCAATAAAAATTCGTTACCTAACAACATGCCAACTCGCCAACCTGCTATATTAAATGTTTTACTTAAAGAGTTAAGTTCTAAAGCAATATCTTTAGATTCTTCTATTGCAAAAATAGAAAATGGTTTTTGATTGTTTAGAATAAAACTATAGGGGTTATCGTTTACCAATAGCACGTTATTTTCTTTAGCCCATAAAACAATTTCTTCTATTTTATTTAAAGGTATTTCTTGGCCAGTTGGCATATGTGGATAGTTTAGCCAAAATAGTTTGGGTTTTTTAACTAAAAATGAATTGAGCTGGTTAATCTCTGGTAACCAATTATTTTCTTCGGTTAAATCGTAATATACAATATTGGCTTCTACTAAATTACTAACCGAGGTGTAGGTTGGGTAACCTGGATTTGGAATTAAAACGGTATCTCCTTTATTTAAAAAAGCCATAGAAATATGCATAATTCCTTCTTTAGAACCCATTAAAGGTAATACTTCCTTGGTATAGTCTAACTTAACCTCAAATTTATTATGGTAAAAGTTAGCCATTTCTTGTCTCAATTCGTCTATCCCAACATAACTTTGGTAACCATTTTTATTTTCTAAAGCAGCTTCTCTTAATGCCTCTATTACTTCTATAGGAGGTGCTATATCTGGACTTCCAATACCTAAATTAATAATGTCCATACCTTGCTTTTGAAGGCTAGCCACCTCTTTCATTTTTTTTGAAAAGTAATATTCGTTTATTTCTTTAAGCCTAAGTGCTGGGTTTATTAAAGAATTACTCATTCTTTTCCTTTTATATATTCTCCCAATATTTGTAAATCCTGAACCATTTTGTGGATAACCTCTTTCATTTCCAGGTATTTATTTAATTCATCAAAAACCACATCTATGTAAAAGCTATATTCCCAAGGTTTTTCTATAATTGGTATAGATTGTATTTTAGTTAGGTTTACATTAAGTTTAGAAATTGTAGTTAATACCTTGGCTAAATTTCCTTTTTTATCGCCTAAAGAAAACTTTAAAGAAGCTTTATTAAAATTATTTATTTTTACCTCATTCTTAGAAACCACAAAAAATCTAGTAAAGTTTTCTTTATTGGTTTGTATTTCGTTATTTAAAATTTGTAACCCATAAACCTCTGCTGCTTTTTTAGAAGCAATAGTTGCTACATTTAATAGTTTGTTATTGGCAATTATTTTTGCAGATAAAGCTGTATCTACGCTTTCTACTACTTTAACCCCTTTTAATGCTTCTAAAAAATTCATACATTGTAGAAGAGCCATTGGGTGAGATTGTACTTCTGTTAAATTATTTAGATCTGTATCTTTTAAAGCTATTAAATGGTGATGAATGGGCATATAAACCTCTCCAATAATAGAGAGTTTATCGTTGGTTATAAAAGTATAATTAGGTAAAATAGTACCCGCAATGCTATTTTCTATGGCAATTATTCCAAAATGTGCTTTTCCTAGTTTTACAGCACTTGTTAATTCTTTAAACGTGTTACATTCTAGCAGTTTAAAGTTATCTTTACCAAAATAAAGCTCGGTTGCTTCGTGGTGGTAAGAACCTAAAATTCCCTGTATAGCTATACTGTTTTTCATGTATCAAAAAAAATAGCCCCAAAAATAGGGGCTTTATACATAGGTTAAAAATTAACGCATAAAGCCTTATTTATCTACTAAAATAATAGAAAAAAATAGTTTTATTTGTTAAACCTAATTGTAAAAAATTCATAATTGTAAATTTAAGTAATAATTTTAAATTAAAAAAGTTAATACCTTTACCAAGTAAAATTTTTGATACAAATGTCTATTATTATTCAAAACCTAACCAAAGAATACAAAAACCAAACTGCTTTAGAAAATATTTCTTTAGAGATAAATAACAACCAAATTATTGGTTTATTAGGACCAAACGGAGCTGGTAAATCTACTTTGATGAAATGCATTGTGGGTATTATTTCGCCCAATGAGGGAACCATTTTTATTAATAACAATAAAGTTGATTCTATAAATAATACAACAAATAAAATTATTGGATATTTATCTGAAGAAAATCCGCTTTACGAAAATTTAAGAGTAGACGAGTTTTTAAAAATGTGTTGTGAAATAAGAGAAGTAGGAGATGAAAAAATTAAAGAAGTAGTTAGCCAAGTAAAATTAGAGGCTGTTTTAAATAAAAAAATTGCAGAACTTTCTAAAGGCTACAAACAAAGAGTTGGCATTGCACAAGCAATTATACACAACCCAGAAATTTTAATTTTTGATGAACCTACCAATGGTCTCGACCCCAACCAAATAATTGAAATGAGAGCTTTAATGAGGGAGATTGGGAAAAATAAAACTGTAATTATTTCTACCCACATTATGCAAGAAGTAGAAGCAATTTGCGATAAAGTAATTTTACTACACCACGGAAAAGTTATTGCTTTTGAAAAAGTAGATTATTTTATAACTAAATATGGCTCTTTAGAAAACACATTTAAGCTATTAATAAATTAACTACATGTTGTAGGTTTTTTAACTGTATTTCAATAAAAATGAATACCAAACACCATAAACATAACTTATGCGAATAATTACTCTTTTTTTTATGATTTTCTTACTTTCTTGCAGCAAAGAAGATATAAACTCAGACACTAAGCCACCTGAAAGTAGTAATTTTGAAGATTTATTAACAATTGCCACAAGCAAAACATGGAAATATAAAGAAACCAGAAAAGATAACATTTCTGTTGTAACAAGCCCTGTGGTAGATTATAATTTAATTGTGAGTACACTTCAAAATGGTTATTATTTAATGAGTACTTCACCCCTTTCTGCAAATAATTCAAACCCTATTGGAGATTTAACCCAAATAAAAAAAATGACAAAAATTATTATAGGCTCAAAAAAGCTTCATTTGATTTAGGTGGTTCTAAAATTATAATTAATTTACCAGAGGCTAAATTTCTAAGTGATAATTATATAAAAGGAAAAATATTATCTACTACAACTGGATCTACAACAAACAAAATACCTGTTAATGGAACAATGTATGACGTGAAGACCAATTATACAGTAACAACTACTTTTGACAGATACATAAATAGTTTAACCGTAAACGGGGAAACTTACACAAATGTGGTTATAACTAAAGATGTGACTAATTCTATTTCAACTATTGATATTGTATTACCATTTAGAACATTTACCCTAAATCTAACAAAAAAAGGTGATGTTATGATTGAAGAAAATTATTGGGCAGATGGTAAGGGATTAATTAAATATATAAACAATATAAATATTGCTTTTGATAGAACAACTCAAGTTGGTGCTCAGCTTCCAGCAAATGATACTAGTTTAACTTCTATTGACGAGTTAGTTCCTTAAATAATTCCATCAAAATTTTGTAAACCCAAATATCGCTGGGTGGTAAATCCTTCTGCAGAATCGGTTCCTATAATTCTACCTAAATCTTTTGCCCGATAAGCAATGCTGTCTAAAAAGTTTTTAGATGAAATGGGGGTTTCTGCTTCTTTGTTATTTATATCGTAAAATTGAGATTTATAAGCCAAGCAAGCTTGCATTTTAATCTCTAAATAATTAGAAATATCTATTACAAAATTAGGTTCAATATTCATCCATTGTATGTAATGAAAAACCGTTTTAGGTCGCCAAGGTAACTGAATTTGATTATTATTCTGTGTTTCTATTTTTTGTAATCCCGATAAAAAACAGGCATCAGAAACCAGTTTACTTCCTTTGGGATGATCTATGTGCCTATCTGTTATAGCGTTGCACAAAACAATGTTGGGTTGGTATTGCCTAATTTTTTGAATTATAGCTAGTTGATGAGTTAGGTCGTTAACAAAAAAACAGTCCTTGAACTTTAAATTTTCTCTTAGATGTATTCCTAGTATTTTGGAGGCCTCTTGTGCTTCTTCTTCTCTAGTTAAAGGTGTACCTCTTGTTCCTAGTTCGCCTTGGGTTAGGTCTATAATTCCTATTTTTTTTCCTTGGGCAGCAAGTTTAGCCAAAGTTCCACCACAAGATAATTCCACATCATCTGGATGAGCCCCAAAAGCCAATACATCTAATTTCAATTTATTTTATTTTTATAACCAAAGTAAGAAAAAATTGACAGAAAGATACCAAAAGCGGTAGAAATATAAACCCAATTTGGTATTGGTATTGGATCACCAGCCGCATAAGAATGTAAGCCACTTAAGTAATAATTTACCCCAAAATATGTCATTACAATAGTTGAAATTGCCCACATGGAGGCAATGTTAAATACCCAGAAATTTTTTAAAGCCGGGATTAACCTTAAATGCAACACAGTAGCATAAATAATTACCGAAATAAATGCCCAGGTTTCTTTTGGGTCCCAGCTCCAATACCTTCCCCAACTTTCGTTTGCCCATATTCCGCCAAGAAAGGTTCCTATGGTTAAATTAATAATACCAACGGTTAAAGAAAGTTCGTTTACTATAGATAGTTCTTTTATAACTAATTGGGTATTTTTATTTTTTGGTAACAAATAAAGAATTAACACAATAACAGAAAGCAAGGCACCTAAGCCAAAAAAAGCATAACTAGAGGTTATAATTGCCACATGAATCATTAACCAATATGATTTTAATACAGGAACTAATGGTGTAATTTGTGGGTCTAATAAAGAACTTCCCTGAGCAAAACCCATTAATATTACGGCTACAAAAATACCTGCAGTAGGTATAAAAGTATTTCTATTTTTATATAAAAGTATGCCAGAGAGTATTCCTACCCAAGAAATAAATATAACTGCTTCGTAACCGTTACTCCACGGAGCGTGGCCAGATATAAACCACCTTGCAGCTAACCCCAATGCATGAATACTAAATAACCCAATTAACAAATAAAATAAATAGTTAATGGCTTTTGATATAAATACACCGCCTCTAGAAAATACCTGAATAAAAGAAAAAATTAATAGAATTGAACCCAATATCGTATAAGCAATCATTAGCCAAAAAAATAGATTTAATTGGTTGTAGAAAACTTCTAATTCTATTTTAAATTTTGAGGGAATTATATTCTTACCCCATTTTTCTTGGTAAGATCCAATATCTTTTATGGCTAAATCTGCATCTTTCCAATCTCCGGTAAGTTGTCCTTTCTCTACTGCTGTAAAGTATTGTTTAAAAAACTTTGCAGCAGTTGCATCTATTGTAAAATTTGGTGTTATCCAACTTGTCCAGGTATTATTTAATTCATTTTTAATGGGTATAATTCTTATATACTGTCCGTTTATAATTGAAGTTAAAATCTGAAGTCTTTCATCTACAGCAATTACTTCTTTATCAAAATTAGTTTGGTCTGAGGCTTTTTTTGCAAATATTTTCTTTTGTAAATCGGCTAAAACATAGGTTGGTTCGCCAGAAGCTTGGTTAAATTTAAATAAATTGGTAATTGTTGTATAGCCATTCTCATCGGCGTTGGTAATTTTTTTCAACTCATCGCCTCCTTTCATTCCCACTTTAATTAGCGGAGTATTACCCCAAATTACTGGATTTTGAATAATTGATATCATCCATTGATTGGCATTTAATCCATAAAAATTATCCTTTTTGTATATTTTTCTTAAAATATCTATTGCTACTGTGTTAATAGGACTTATTCTTCCGTTTACATCTTGTATAAGTAGTCTTCCAAATTTATTGGCATGGTCTTCATTAATTTTAACCGTTCCTTTAATGTCTTCTGGCTTAACTTTTTTAGAATGTGCATTTTGAGCCGTTAAAAAAGTAGAAAAAACTAAAAATAAAATCAATGTTTTTTTAGAACCTACCAATTGTTTCAGTTGATTATTTAATTTGGTAAAATGTGTACTTCTCCAAAAAAGTAAAGAAACTAAACCAAAAAATAACATTGCATATCCTAAATAACTAACCGATGTTCCTATAACATCATGATTAACAGATAGTACTGTACCTGTTTCGTCTGGAAAATAACTAGACTGAAACAATCTAAAACCCCCATAATCTAGTACATTATTCATAAAAATTTCGTGGTCTTGGTTTATGTTATTCTTCTTATCAATAATTGTAATTTGACTTTTGTATGATGAAGCACTAGATGAACCAGGATATTTATCTAACTGAAAATCGTTTAATTTAACAGAAAACGGGGTTTTGTAAATAACAGATCCATAACCAATATTTATTGTTAAATCTTCTATTTTATGAGCAATTCCGTAGGTTACTTTGTCTGATCCTCCATAAAACTTTATAGTATCTGATTTAGTTGGGGTAGAAACCCTCATAATTACCATATCTGGGCTATTTTGCTCTTTTGTTTTATCACCAACTTTGTAGGTTATAAATCCTTTTTTAATGGGTATGCCAGGAAAAACAAATTTAGCTTGAGCTAAAGAATATAAACTTTTTACCAATACTTCTTTCTCTTGCATAAAAGCTATATTACTAAGCTTTTGTGTAGCCATTTTCAATACATTTCCATCAAACGGAGATTTTATGTATAACTTTCCGTCTGGTTTTTGGTAAATCTGAACCGATCCACTAACTGGGTTATTAAAAGTTACTATGGTATTATTTATATTTTTAATTTCTCCTTCGTTTAAATAAACATCTTTTCTACCTGTTTCGCCCATGGTAACTAGGTGTAAGATTTTTTTACCTTTTAGCGATTCTTTTACTTCTTCTATTGCTCTTGGAAAATAATCTAATGTTTCTAAAGTAACTGGAATTCCTTTATAATCTACCGTTTCTTTAAATTTAGTTTGTGAAAAAAAAGAAACCTTTTGTGCCATTATTTGCTTTACATCTTTATATTGTCTTTTTTCTCCTAGCGAGTTACTTATTAGTATTTTAAAATAATTATCGCTAGAAATTATTTGGTTTTGGGTTTCTCCTTCTGGTATTTCCATTTTACCATCGTAACTAATATACCTTGTAATTCCCGCTCCAATAAAAATGATTATAAATGAAAGATGAAATAAAAGCAAGGGCCATTTTTCAACTCTCCACAAATTGTATTTTTTTATATTTCCAATAAAATTTACAATTAATAAAACCATAATTAATTCGAACCATTTAGCCCCATATATATAAGCTTTTGCCGCTGGGGTTCCATAATCATTTTCTATAAAAGTAGCAACCCCCATTGCTATAGCATAAATTAATAACAAAATAGCAGTTAAACGGTTAGAAAATAAAATTTTCATTTTTAGTTAAGATTTTCGTTAATGGAGGAGTTGTTTAGTTTTATTGATTTTTTGCTTTTTCTGAGTTTCATGTTTATAAATTCTACAGAAAGAGAAAAGAAAATGGCAAAATACAAGTAACCTTTTGGAATACTGTGCACCTCAGAACCAAACAGCGAGAACTGACCTATATGAGAAGCTTCTGCTAATAAAATAACGCCAATTAAAATTAAAAAAGAAAGCCCCAGAATTTCTATGGTTGGATTTTTGTTTACAAATTCACTCACTGGTTTTGCAAATGCCATCATAATTAAAATAGAAATAACCACCGATACAATCATTATAGCCATGCCACCTTCATAACCAAAACCCTTTGGTGATGGATCTAAACTAACCAACCCAATGGCTGTTAAAATGCTATCAAAAGAAAAAACTAAATTTAATAAAGCAATCTGAATAATAGCCGAAATAATAGAAGGACTAGCATTGTTGCTATTGTGTTCTTCTTTGCTTTCTAATTTATGATGAATTTCTGTTACGCTTTTATACAATAAAAATAACCCACCCAAGAATATTATTATGCTTTGTCCGTTAAGATTGCCAGACAACCAAGAAAGAGAAAAACTAAAGAAAGGTTTTTGCATGCTTAATAGCCAAGAGATACTAAACAACATAATAATTCTAAAAATCATGGCAAAGAACAAACCAATGGTTCTAACTCTATTTTGATCTTGTTTTTCAAGTTTATTAGAAACAATAGAAATAAAAACAATATTGTCTATTCCCAGCACAATTTCTAAAAAGGTTAAGGTAAGTAACGCCAACCATGTTGGGGCTTCTAAAAAAATGCTAAAGTCCACCGTTAAAATAATTTGCTGTAAAGTTACTATATAAAATACAAAACAATTGCAGTTGATTACTAACTTTAATCAGCCTCACAAAAAGTAAAAATGCAGTAAAATAGCAACTATTTTTCTGCATTTTTACTTTAATATTTAAAAAACCTATTTTTAAAACACCAAACTTAGATCGCCAGCTTAAAGCCTTCTAATAGTATTTATGGGTATGATTTGTGCAGTTGCTATAAGGCTGCATGTAAGAAGTTATTTGTTTCTTTACAAATATAATTATCATCGGTGCTAAGTGTTATAGCATATTCTGTTTTGGCAATAGTAGCAAGTGGAGTTATATTTTTTACAACTTCAACATCAGCTGCTGTTGCATTAACCGTTGTTGTTGCTTTGTCTTAAATGGTTACCCGCAAGCTACGCTAACGTCTGGGATTTTAACCACCACTACAGTTATTTTCCCATCTACCAAAGGCACAAAAGAAGTTCTTATTTCGAAAGACAAAACCACAGTCATTAAAAAAAGTTCCAATTGCAACCAACATTATTTTTGCAAATGTGTTTACTATTTTCATGATTTATTGGTTTAAAAAATTATGAAAATAGTATTATTTAAAACTAATCTTGCGTAAGTCTTGGTAATTATAAAAAAATATAAATACACTGAAAATTAAATTATTAGCACTAGTTTTTTTATTAAACATACTATTTTTATTTATGTAACCCTGTAACAATTTTCTACATTTGTTACATAAAAAAATTGTGATAAAGTTAGACAACAGAAACATTAACCAAACGGTTTATAAAAATCTAAAAAATAGTAGAAATACTTGCTCTAAACATAGTTAAATAATTAACTGAATTTCTTTCTTTTTCCTGTTAAAAATATTTTTTACTTATTTAAGTATAAAGAATATAAAAAAAATGATTCAAAGTTGACCTATAAAATGTGAGGTAATTATAGTTTATTACTAAATTTGAAAAATTATAAAATTAAAATGGAATATTTAGATTTTGAAATTGGCATAAAAGAGCTAGAGGATCAATATAAAACCTGCGCAGTTCTTAAGGAAGAAGGGCTAGATATGAAAGATGTTTGCGAAAAATTAGAAAAAAAAATATTTGATGAAAAAGAGAAGTTGTATAACAACTTAACTCCTTGGCAAATTGTACAACTTTCTAGACATCCACAAAGACCCTATACTTTAGATTACATCAATTATCTATCTAATGATAGTTTTATAGAACTTCATGGCGATAGACATTTTAGCGACGACAAGGCAATGGTTGGTGGAATTTGTAAAATTGATGGGCTATCAGTTGTAATTTTAGGTCAACAAAAGGGCAGAAATACCAAAGAAAGGCAAATTAGACGATTTGGGATGCCAAACCCAGACGGCTATAGAAAAGCTTTAAGGTTAATGAAATTGGCAGAAAAATTTGATATACCAATTGTTACTTTGATGGATACGCCTGGAGCATATCCTGGTATTGAGGCAGAAGAAAGAGGTCAGGGCGAGGCAATAGCAAAAAATATCTATGAAATGGCAAGAATTAAAGTGCCTATAATTTCTATAGTAATTGGCGAAGGAGCAAGTGGCGGTGCACTAGGAATTGGGGTTGGAAATAAAGTACTAATGATGGAAAACACCTGGTACTCTGTGATATCGCCAGAAAGTTGTTCTTCTATTCTTTGGAGAAGTTGGGACTATAAAGAAAAAGCAGCAGAAGTACTAAAACTTACACCAAAAGATATGTTAAGTTTAGGAATTATTGATGATATAATTAAAGAACCTTTGGGGGGAGCGCATCAAAAACCAGAAATAGCATTTGAAAATGTTAAAAATGCAATACTTACCCATATTAAAGAATTAAATAAATTAGGGAAAGAAGAACTTGTTAAAGCCAGACAAAATAAATTTATTGCCATGGGCTTTTATGAAGGATAAAACAGCTTTTTGTTTTATTACTTTTAAAATAAAAAAAAGGGTGAAATTAATGATTTCACCCTTTTTTTTAATAATAGTTTAAAGAAAATAATAGCTTTCTATCTATTATTTTAAATATAATTAATTATCACCTTTAGAAACTCTAATTGTCTGAGATCTAACCCCTAAAAAATAACTACCTACGGCACCAATAAAGCCATCTACAATATCTGTAGTTGTTCTCACGGTATAATTTTGTGCTCCACCAGCTAAATCTTTAGAATCAACTTTGTTTAAAGGCAATAAACCCCAAAACAAATACCATTGTTTTTTTTCTGCATCAAACTGATCAGCAGATTTACAATTTCCTTTTCCACCTGTTCCCACAGTGTGCATGGTAGCATTACAACTACTTAAAGCAATACTTAAAACTAGAATACTGCAATATAATTTAATTTTATTCATTATAATTATTTTTTTAAATTACATAAATTTATATAATTAATTCTGAAATTGAGTTAAATTAAAATAATTCTTTAAGTTAATATTTATATAAAACCTATAACTGTATATACTAATTTAACAGCTAACTTCTATTCTTCGTAAGAATACTCTATTGTATGGTTGTATTTCATTCTAGCAGGATGAGCATCTGAACCTTGTTTTTGATAAATTCCGGGAACTAAAAATTTATTATTCTTTTTATTTAACTCTAAGAAAATTTGTTTGGTAATATTTTTTAATTTTTCTGATTGTCCTGATACACTAGTAATATTTACTGAGCCATCTTTTTCTATAATTAAAGTAATATCTACAGTTCTTTTAACTCTGGTAGAAGAATTATTATGTGCCTCTTCTGTTATGCCCATAGATTCTAACTCTGCCAAAACATTATCTTTATAGTTAATACCATCGCTATACAGATCTAATAATAAATTTTTAAATTCTGCTTTAAAACATTGGTACTGTTTTGGGTTTATTGCATTTTTATCGCAAGAACCACCCCTAACATTTACTATATTTTTTAATTCGCCAGGCATATATATTTTATCTGCATTAAAATCGTCTAAATTCATTGGCGGACAACCATTATTGCTAGCAAGTCCTGCATTTTTAGGACAAGCATCGGCACAAGTTAGTCCGTCTCCATCTAAATCATCTGGATAAATACAAGGCCCTCCACTACCCGATCCTTTTCCTTCACCAGAACCAGTGCCATTTCCAGTTCCATCACCAGAAGATGGTTTTACAACCTCTATATTTTCAACTACTTTTTGAGTAACTGTTTGCAAAATAACATCTTCCTTAATTTGTTGTATTATTTCTTTTGTGGGCGGTGGTGGCGGTGGTGTTTTTTTAACTAGTTTTTTCTCTAATTTAACCTTTGTTATTTTTGCTTTTTGTTTAATGGGTTCATTTTTAACAAAAAAAAGTAAATTTGATGCCAAAGAAGCAAATATCAAAGCAAAAAATAACGATTTTAATAAGTTTTTATTGTATTTTTTTCTTATGTCATAAGCACCATAAGCCCTGTTTCTATTTTTAAAAAGAATATCATCTAAATTATTGTTATTATTATTTTTCATTACACTAAATGTTTACTTATTAGAAATTAAAATAGATTCTGCTTCGTCTAAATCCTCTAAAGAATATTTTTTAACCCCGTTTATAATCATTTCGTCTAGCATATCAACAGTTTGTTTGTAATTTGCTTTGGCATTGGGCTTAATAATTACATTAAAGTCTTTACCCAACCCGTTATCTACAAATTTATCTTTAAATGAATTTATGGTTTTACGAATATCTTTATACGGATAAGGTTTAATACCCTTGTAATCTTCGTTTTCGTAAATAAACAATTGTTTATCGCTTAAAATAATTTTTAAAGTTGCTACTTCTTTTGTGGTTGTATTGTTATTACCTCCCTCTGGTAAAGAGATATCCATTGCAGTTTGTTGAGATAAAGTGGCAGTAAATATAAAGAAGGTAATTAATAAAAACCCCAAATCTACCATAGGCGTCATATCTATGTTTGGCGTAACTTTTTTTTGTTTACTAAAACCTGCTCGCTTTTTAGAGGGTTCGTTTGAAGATGAATCTATATTTGCCATCTATTTTATTTTTTATTTTTAATAGAACTAGCCAAAGCAGAACCGGAAGGAATTTGTTCTGTGGTTGTAATTAAATTAAATTCGTAGATATTGTTTTCTTTTAACGACTTAATAATGTTTTTGAAAGCAGGATATTTTGCTGCATTATCTCCTTTTATGTAGAACTTCTCTTTGCCTTTATTATTGGCATGCATACTCTTTATTAATAAAGATAATTCGTTATTTAAACTATCTACAGGTATACCAGTTGCTATACTATTTCTTTCCTTCTCGGGCGTAGCATAATAGTTTGCTATTTGGCTAATGGGTGTAGCTATAATTCCGGTTTTAATAAATTCTTTTTTTAAAGCAGAGTCGGTTGAAGATAGAATAGATTCAATAGCTACTTTTCTAATGTTTTCTGCTACCTGAAAATAAACCTTACCAGTTTTATCGAACATTACAACAATTGCATCTTTGTCATTCTTAATTACTTCAGATGACACAGAGCTTGGAGTTTGAATAGTTACAATTTCGTCTGGTTTAAATTTGGTAACCAAAATAAAAAAAGTAAGAATCAAAAAAGCAACATCCACAAAGGGAGTCATATCAATAAAAGTACTTTTTCTTCTAATTTTTGAGCTTCTCATAACACGTAAAATTTAAAAAATTATTTGTGTAAAGAAGAAAAATTTTGAAGCAAACTAAACCCTGATTCGTCTATTTTTTGAGAAATTTCGTCTATATAAGTTGTAAAAACATTGTACATGACTAATGCAAAAGCTCCTGCAGCAATACCTACTGCTGTATTATATAATGCCTCGGAAATACCAACAGCCAATTCACTGGCTCCTGCTCCACCCCCAGCATCACCTAAAGCTGCAAAAGAACGAATCATTCCCAATACTGTTCCAAATAAAGCAACTAATACCGATAAAGAAGTAATTGTAGAAAGAAAAACTAGGTTTTTTTGTAACATGGGTAATTCTAAGGCTGTTGCCTCTTCTAATTCTTTTTGTATGTTGGCTAATTTTTGTTCTTTATCTAATTCCATATTATTAATCATGGCTTTGTACGTATTTAAGCCAGATATCATAACATTTGCCACAGAACCTTTTTGTTTATTGCAGTGGTTTATTGCCCCATCTACATCTTTATTTTCTAAGTACTCTTGAATATCATGTACAAAATCGTTGTTATTAGATTTTCCCAATGCAATTTTAATGGTTAAATATCGCTCTACAGAAAAAACAACCACCATTAAAAATAAACCCATTAAAATTGGCACCACAAAACCTCCTTCATACATTCTTGCCAACCCATTAAGCGGACCTTTTTTGTTGATAGGGTCTTGAAAACCAGCTGGGTTTCCTAAAATAAAATAATAAATTAATTCGCCTGCAATAATGCAAGCCAAAGGAACCAACCAACCAATGTTTTTAGTGATAAAAGATTCTTTGTTTTTTTTGATTTTCTTTGTGTTTGACATATTTATGTATAAAATTAATTATATAGGTTTATTAACAAAAATAAAACATAAGTAGCTTTTTTAACTACTTATGTTTTAAAGGGTTTTTAAATACTTTA